>NZ_LUVY01000021.1:0-179823 GCF_002992185.1 Pseudomonas sp. LLC-1
TCTCACGCAAGTCTCGGCCTTGCCCAGATCCCTGTAGGAGCGGCTTTAGCCGCGAACACCGGCAAAGCCGGTGCCATCCACCACGTCGCCTGCTTCGCGGCCAAAGCCGAACCCCACAGGGATCGCGACACAAGGCCGCACTTACAGGCCCTTTTCCTATGCAAGCCAACAGCCCATGGCTATCATGCCTGCCTTATTCCAAGTCGAGACTGGCATGCTGAAGTTGTTGAATCTCCTCAAGGATGGCCGGTTCCATTCCGGTGAAGCCCTGGGGGCAGCCCTCGGGGTGAGTCGCAGTGCCGTTTGGAAGCAGCTGCAGCACCTGGAGAGTGAACTGAACCTCACCATTCACAAGGTTCGTGGGCGCGGCTATCAGCTGGCGGCACCGCTCGCCTTGCTCGAAGCACAGGCAATCGCCGGTTATGCCGAAGGCGAGCAGTGGCCGGTGTTCATCCACGAATCGATTGACTCGACCAATGCGGAAGGTTTGCGGCTTGCCGGCCAAGGGCAGGCAGCTCCGTTTATCGTGCTGGCCGAGCGGCAGAGTGCCGGCCGCGGCCGGCGTGGCCGTCAGTGGATCAGCCCATTTGCCGAAAACCTCTATTACAGCCTTGTATTGCGAGTGGATGGCGGCATGCGTCAGCTCGAAGGTTTGAGCCTGGTGGTGGGATTGGCTGTAATGCGTACCCTGCAGGCGTTTGGCGTAAAAGAGGTAGGGCTCAAATGGCCCAACGATGTGCTGGTTCGCGGGCAGAAGATTACCGGCATTCTCCTGGAGCTGGTGGGCGACCCCGCCGATGTCTGCCATGTGGTGCTGGGTGTCGGTATCAATGTGAACATGCAGGCAAATGACCAGGTCGATCAACAGTGGACCTCGATGCGGCGTGAGGTGGGTGCGACAATTGATCGCAATCACTTGGTGGCATCGCTCAGTCAGCAGCTGCAGCATGAATTGGCGCGCCATCGTCGCTACGGATTTGCAGCATTCCTGGAAGAATGGGAGCAGGCGCACCTTTGGCAGGGGCGCAATGTTTCGCTGGTTGCTGGCAGCACGCATATTGATGGTGTGGTTCTCGGCGTCGACGGGCAGGGTGGCTTGCGCCTTGAGGTGGACGGAGTGGAAAAGAGCTTCAGTGGTGGTGAGCTCAGTTTGAGGTTGCGTGATGATTCTTGAGCTCGATTGTGGTAACAGCTTCATCAAGTGGCGGGTAATCCATGCCGCTGATGCAGTCATTGAAGGTGGCGGGATCGTCGATTCCGATCAGGCGTTGCTCGCTGAAGTGGCTGCGTTGGCTTCGGTGCGTCTTACAGGCTGTCGCATTGTCAGTGTGCGCAGCGAGGAAGAAACCGATGCGCTGTGTTCATTGATTGCCCAGGCGTTTACCGTTCAGGCGCGTGTTGCACATCCGGCGCGGGAAATGGCCGGCGTGCGCAATGGCTATGACGATTATCAGCGTCTGGGTATGGATCGTTGGCTGGCTGCGCTGGGTGCATTTCACTTGGCAAAGGGCGCGTGCCTGGTCATTGACCTGGGCACTGCCGCAAAAGCGGACTTCGTTGCGGCGGATGGTGAGCATCTGGGTGGTTACATCTGCCCGGGCATGCCTTTGATGCGTAGCCAGCTGCGCACCCATACCCGGCGTATCCGTTATGACGATGCCTCCGCCGAGCGTGCATTGACCAGTCTGTCGCCCGGGCGCTCCACCGTCGAAGCGGTCGAGCGCGGCTGTGTGTTGATGCTCCAGGGCTTTGCGCGCACCCAGCTTGATCAGGCGCGTGCGCTGTGGGGGGATACGTTCACGGTATTTCTCACTGGGGGTGATGCGCCACTGGTAAGGGAGGCTGTGCCCCAGGCGCGTGTTGTGCCAGACCTGGTTTTCGTTGGCCTGGCCATGGCCTGCCCATTGGATTGAGGTGCCTATGCGTTGGTTGTTTCTGCTGTTACTGGTGCTCAACGTCTTCTATTACGTGTGGCACCAGCAGGAAGCCCCGCTGAAGGTCAAGGAAGTCGCCCCGCTGTCTCTGTACAAGGGGAATCAGCAAGAAATCCGCCTGCTGCGTGAAACCGGCGTGTCGGCGCCGCCCAAGCGTCGTGATGAATGCCTGGTAGTGGGAGGGGTGATGGGGCAGGGGCAGCTGGATGCGCTGCGTCAGCGCCTCTTGAGCCTTGATATTGCGACGTTGCCAGTGGTGGGGCAGCTGCCGGGAGCAGATGGGCGCTGGCTCAAGGTTGCACCGGAAAGCGAGCGTTTGCTGGACCAAACGGTGCTCTCAGCTCTTTCCAATGATTTCAAAGACTTAAAACATAAAATTATTTTCTGCCAGGGTATTGCAACTGGCGAATAGCTTGATAGAATGGCGCCCGCTTCACAGGGAACACCACTCAGGTGGTAGAACTGGAAGCGGTGTCAAAACAGCTAAGTTTCAGATTTGATTGAAAAAATTTGAAAAAACGCTTGACACTAGGGCGGCAGACAAATAGAATGCCGGCCACATCTGGAGGGATTCCCGAGCGGTCAAAGGGGACGGACTGTAAATCCGTTGCGAGAGCTTCGAAGGTTCGAATCCTTCTCCCTCCACCAGTTTTAGCGAGAGCCGCAAGCTCCGCGGGTATAGTTTAGTGGTAGAACCTCAGCCTTCCAAGCTGATGATGCGGGTTCGATTCCCGCTACCCGCTCCAAGTTTGCCGGATTTTGCACAAAGTGTTTCGCTCTTGTAGCTCAGTTGGTAGAGCACACCCTTGGTAAGGGTGAGGTCAGCGGTTCAAATCCGCTCAAGAGCTCCATATAAACAAGGCAGATATGAAAATATCTGCCTTTGTTTTATCAGCGCAAGACTATTTCTTCTGCGGAGGATTGTATCGATGGCTAAGGAAAAGTTTGATCGTTCCCTTCCCCACGTTAACGTCGGCACTATCGGCCACGTTGACCACGGTAAGACCACTCTGACCGCAGCTCTGACTCGCGTCTGCTCCGAAGTTTTCGGTTCGGCAGTCGTTGAGTTCGACAAGATCGACTCGGCTCCGGAAGAAAAAGCGCGCGGTATCACCATCAACACCGCTCACGTCGAGTACAACTCGAACATTCGTCCACTACGCTCACGTTGACTGCCCAGGTCACGCTGACTACGTGAAGAACATGATCACCGGTGCTGCCCAGATGGACGGCGCGATCCTGGTTTGCTCGGCCGCCGATGGTCCGATGCCGCAAACCCGTGAGCACATCCTGCTGTCCCGTCAGGTAGGCGTTCCGTACATCGTGGTCTTCCTGAACAAGGCTGACCTGGTAGACGACGCTGAGCTGCTGGAACTGGTCGAGATGGAAGTTCGCGACCTGCTGTCCACCTACGACTTCCCAGGCGACGACACTCCGATCATCATCGGTTCCGCTCGTATGGCCCTGGAAGGCAAAGACGACAACGAAATGGGTACTACCGCTGTCAAGAAGCTGGTAGAAACTCTGGATGCCTACATCCCTGAGCCAGTTCGTGCCATCGACCAGCCGTTCCTGATGCCGATCGAAGACGTATTCTCGATCTCGGGTCGTGGTACCGTTGTTACCGGTCGTATCGAGCGTGGTATCGTTCGCGTTCAAGATCCACTGGAAATCGTCGGTCTGCGTGACACCACCACCACCACCTGCACCGGTGTTGAGATGTTCCGCAAGCTGCTGGACGAAGGTCGTGCTGGCGAGAACTGCGGCGTTCTGCTGCGTGGCACCAAGCGTGACGACGTTGAGCGTGGTCAGGTTCTGGTCAAGCCAGGTTCGGTCAAGCCGCACACCAAGTTCACCGCAGAAGTTTACGTTCTGTCGAAGGAAGAAGGCGGCCGTCACACTCCGTTCTTCAAAGGCTACCGTCCTCAGTTCTACTTCCGTACCACTGACGTGACCGGTAACTGCGAACTGCCGGAAGGCGTTGAAATGGTAATGCCAGGTGACAACATTCAGATGACTGTCACCCTGATCAAGACCATCGCAATGGAAGACGGTCTGCGCTTCGCTATCCGTGAAGGCGGTCGTACCGTCGGCGCCGGCGTCGTAGCAAAAATTATTGAATAAGTAGTTGATTTACTTGATCAGGCCGGTATAATGGCCGGCCTGATACAGCGTTACAGGTCAGTAGCTCAATTGGCAGAGCGACGGTCTCCAAAACCGTAGGTTGGGGGTTCGATTCCCTCCTGACCTGCCATTTCACCTCGGTGTGATGGCTTTCTTCTTACAGGATCCTCCTCGATGACCCCCAAAACTGAAGCCCAAGAATCGCGTTTTGATCTGTTCAAGTGGCTGGCTGTAGTGGCTTTGGTGGTTGTTGGTGTTGTGGGTAATCAATATTACTCCGCCTCTCCAATCCTGTATCGCGTTCTCGTACTTCTCGTCCTGGCTGCTGTCGCGGGCTTTGTAGCTCTGCAGACTGCGAAGGGCAAGTCGTTCTTTGCGCTGGCGAAGGAAGCTCGTACCGAGATTCGTAAAGTCGTGTGGCCGACCCGCCAGGAAACCACCCAGACCACGCTGATTGTCGTGGCTGTCGTGCTGGTTATGGCACTGCTGCTGTGGGGGCTCGATTCCCTGCTCGGCTGGGCGGTCTCCTTGATCGTTGGCTAAAGGTGTCCCGTGGCTAAGCGTTGGTATGTTGTGCATGCTTACTCGGGTTACGAGAAGCATGTAATGCGCTCCCTGATCGAGCGCGTCAAGCTGGCTGGCATGGAAGACGGTTTCGGCGAGATCCTGGTCCCGACCGAAGAAGTCGTCGAAATGCGCAACGGCCAGAAGCGCAAGAGTGAGCGTAAATTCTTCCCTGGCTATGTATTGGTCCAGATGGAGATGAACGAAGGGACTTGGCACTTGGTCAAGGACACCCCTCGTGTGATGGGCTTTATTGGTGGCACTGCAGACAAGCCTGCGCCGATCACCGATAAAGAAGCTGAGGCTATCCTGCGTCGCGTTGCCGACGGTAGCGACAAGCCGAAGCCGAAGACGCTGTTCGAGCCAGGTGAAGTGGTTCGAGTCATTGACGGTCCGTTCGCTGACTTCAATGGTAGTGTCGAAGAGGTTAACTACGAGAAGAGCCGTCTGCAGGTTGCAGTGCTCATTTTCGGTCGCTCTACCCCGGTAGAGCTCGAGTTCAGCCAGGTCGAAAAGGTCTAGGCGGACGAAGCATCCCATACCCCGCAGCCCTGTGTGCTGCGGGGTTTTGTCGTCACTGGGATAAAACGCAAGTCATCCGGGGAGCCAACAGGCGTTCGTACCCGATTTTGGAGTAGCTCATGGCTAAGAAGATTCAGGCTTACATCAAGCTGCAAGTTAAGGCCGGCCAGGCCAACCCAAGCCCACCCGTTGGTCCAGCACTGGGTCAACACGGTGTGAATATCATGGAATTCTGCAAGGCCTTCAACGCCCGTACCCAGGGTCAAGAAGCCGGCCTGCCGACTCCTGTGATCATCACTGTTTACAGCGACCGTAGCTTCACTTTCGAGACCAAGAGCACCCCTGCCTCGGTTCTGCTGAAGAAAGCTGCTGGCCTGACCAGTGGTTCGGCTCGCCCGAACACCGTTAAAGTCGGTACCGTTACCCGTGCTCAGCTGGAAGACATCGCGAAAGCCAAACAGGCTGACCTGACTGCCGCTGACCTGGACGCTGCTGTACGCACCATCGCTGGCTCTGCCCGCAGCATGGGCCTGAACGTGGAGGGTGTGTAATGGCTAAGCTGACCAAACGCCAAAAGGCAATCGCCGAGAAAATCGAAGCAGGCAAGGCCTACAACTTCGAAGAAGCGGCAACTCTGCTGGCCTCGCTGCCTGCTGCCAAGTTCGTAGAGTCCTACGACATCGCCGTTAACCTCGGTGTTGACCCGCGTAAATCCGACCAGGTCGTACGTAGCGCTACTGTGCTGCCACACGGCACTGGCAAGACCGTTCGCGTTGCTGTCTTCACCCAGGGTCCAGCTGCTGAAGCCGCTCTGGCTGCCGGCGCTGACCGCGTAGGTATGGACGACCTGGCTGCCGAAATGAAAGGCGGCGACCTGAACTATGACGTCGTCATCGCATCGCCTGATGCCATGCGCGTTGTAGGTCAGCTGGGTCAGGTTCTGGGTCCTCGCGGCCTGATGCCTAACCCGAAAGTCGGTACCGTAACTCCAGACGTAGCCACTGCCGTGAAAAACGCCAAGGCTGGTCAGGTTCGCTACCGTACCGACAAAAACGGTATCATCCACACCTCCGTTGGCAAGATCGGCTTTGAAGCTGGCAAGCTGAAGGAAAACGTTGAAGCCCTGATCGCTGACCTGAAGCGTATCAAGCCAGCTTCCTCGAAAGGTATCTACGTCAAGCGCGTTACCCTGAGCACCACCATGGGCCCAGGTCTGGTCATCGATCAGAGCTCGCTGAACGTGTAAGAACATGGTGGCGTGACCTGTCACGCCACCAGCAAAAATTGGGGTCCCTGCCTGGCGGGGGCTATCCAAGACCGTAGGCGGCGCAAGCCTTAAAACACCAGCCCACGCAGATGGTGCTCCCGATTCGTTACCGAATCAGACACCAAAACGACATCAGGCTTCGGCCAGATGAAACGGTAAAAACCAGGAGTAAACCCGTGGCAATTAAACTCGAAGACAAGAAGGCCATCGTCGCTGAAGTCAACGAGGCTGCCAAAGTCGCTCTGTCCGCTGTCGTGGCTGATGCCCGTGGTGTGACTGTAAGCGCAATGACCGGACTCCGTAAAGAGGCCCGCGAAGCTGGCGTTTACGTACGTGTTGTACGTAACACCCTGCTGAAGCGCGCTGTTGAAGGCACCGAATTTTCGATCCTCAACGACGCGTTCAAAGGCCCGACCCTGATTGCTTTCTCCAACGAACACCCGGGCGCTGCTGCTCGTCTGTTCAAAGAGTTCGCCAAGGGTCAGGACAAGTTCGAGATCAAGGCAGCTGCGTTTGACGGCAATTTCATTGCAGCGAACCAGATCGACGTGTTGGCTACCCTGCCGACCCGCGACGAAGCTATCGCAAAACTGATGAGCGTGATCCAAGGCGCCACCAGCAAGCTGGCTCGTACTCTGGCAGCCATTCGCGACCAGAAAGAAGCTACCGCCGCCTAAGGCGCGCGAACTCTTTCAAAATCATACGTTTAATTTGATGGCTGCGTAGGCTGTCACCCCAATACAGGATTTAAGTCATGTCTCTGACTAACGAACAAATCATCGAAGCAATCGGCCAGAAAACCGTTCTGGAAGTTGTTGAGCTGATCAAAGCTATGGAAGAAACCTTCGGCGTTACCGCTGCTGTTGCCGCTGCTGGCCCAGCTGCTGCTGCTGCCGTTGTTGAAGAGCAGACCGAGTTCAACGTTGTTCTGGTTGAAGCCGGCGACAAGAAAGTGAACGTGATCAAAGCCGTTCGCGAACTGACCGGTCTGGGCCTGAAAGAAGCCAAAGAGAAAGTCGATGGCGCTCCTCAGGTTGTAGCTGAAGGCGTTTCGAAAGAAGCCGCTGAAGACGCTAAGAAGAAGCTGGAAGAAGCAGGCGCTAAAGTCGAGCTGAAGTAATCTCGACCTTGCGATGCCAGCCTGAGCGTTGAGCGAAGGGCTGATGGCTGGTGGCTTACGCCACCGGCCTTTTTCCGTTATTGGTGGTCGGTCAGGCCGGCCCCGATAACAAGCTGCAAGACACCCATGTGGGTGGCGCAAACCAAGGGGTTTGCACGATTTTCTGGCTGCTCCCGCCGGGAGAAGCCAAACAAGCAGGTGACCAAGCTGGGGAACGCTGATGGCTTACTCATACACTGAGAAAAAACGTATCCGCAAGGACTTTAGCAAGTTGCCGGACGTCATGGATGTGCCTTACCTCCTGGCCATCCAGCTGGATTCGTATCGCGAATTCCTGCAAGCGGGAGCATCCAAGGATCAGTTCCGCGACGTCGGCCTGCACGCGGCCTTCAAATCGGTATTCCCGATCATCAGCTACTCCGGCAATGCTGCCCTGGAGTACGTAGGCTATCGCCTGGGCGAACCGGCCTTCGATGTGAAGGAATGTGTCCTGCGTGGCGTGACCTTCGCGGTCCCACTGCGGGTCAAGGTGCGCCTGATCATCTTCGACAAGGAATCGTCGAACAAAGCGATCAAGGACATCAAAGAGCAAGAAGTCTACATGGGTGAAATCCCCCTGATGACTGAGAACGGTACCTTCGTTATCAACGGTACCGAGCGTGTGATCGTTTCCCAGCTGCACCGTTCGCCTGGTGTGTTCTTCGACCACGACCGTGGCAAGACCCACAGCTCCGGCAAGCTGCTGTACTCCGCTCGCATCATCCCTTACCGCGGCTCCTGGCTGGACTTCGAGTTCGACCCGAAGGACTGCGTGTTCGTGCGTATCGACCGTCGCCGCAAACTGCCGGCTTCGGTGCTGCTGCGCGCCCTGGGCTACAGCACTGAAGAAGTGCTGAACACCTTCTACACCACCAACGTGTTCCACATTTCCGGCGAAAAACTCAGCCTGGAACTGGTGCCTCAACGTCTGCGTGGTGAAGTTGCAGTCATGGACATCCATGACGAAACCGGCAAAGTCATCGTCGAGCAAGGCCGCCGTATTACCGCGCGCCACATCAACCAGCTCGAAAAAGCCGGCGTCAAGCAGCTGGACGTTCCAATGGAATACGTCCTGGGCCGCACTACCGCCAAGGCCATCGTGCATCCGGCTACCGGCGAGATCCTGGCCGAATGCAACACCGAGATGACCACCGAACTGCTGATCAAGGTCGCCAAGGCACAGGTTGTCCGTATCGAGACCCTGTACACCAACGACATCGATTGCGGTCCGTTCATCTCCGACACCCTGAAGATCGACACCACCAGCAACCAGCTGGAAGCTCTGGTCGAGATCTACCGCATGATGCGTCCAGGCGAGCCGCCAACCAAGGATGCAGCCGAGACCCTGTTCAACAACCTGTTCTTCAGCGCCGAGCGTTACGACCTGTCCGCCGTTGGCCGCATGAAGTTCAACCGTCGTATCGGTCGTACCGAGATCGAAGGTTCGGGCGTGCTGAGCAAGGAAGACATCGTCGAGGTTCTGAAGACCCTGGTCGATATCCGTAACGGCAAAGGCATCGTCGACGACATCGACCACCTCGGTAACCGTCGCGTACGTTGCGTTGGTGAAATGGCCGAGAACCAGTTCCGCGTTGGCCTGGTGCGTGTAGAGCGCGCGGTCAAGGAACGCCTGTCGATGGCGGAAAGCGAAGGCCTGATGCCGCAAGACCTGATCAACGCCAAGCCGGTTGCGGCGGCGGTGAAAGAGTTCTTCGGTTCCAGCCAGCTGTCCCAGTTCATGGACCAGAACAACCCGCTCTCCGAGATCACCCACAAGCGCCGTGTCTCTGCACTCGGCCCTGGCGGTCTGACCCGTGAGCGTGCCGGCTTCGAAGTCCGAGACGTACACCCGACCCACTACGGCCGTGTGTGCCCGATCGAGACCCCTGAAGGTCCGAACATCGGTCTGATCAACTCCCTGGCAGCCTATGCCCGCACCAACCAGTACGGCTTCCTGGAAAGCCCGTACCGCGTGGTGAAGGAAGGCGTTGTCAGCGACGACATCGTGTTCCTGTCGGCCATCGAAGAAGCTGATCACGTTATCGCCCAGGCTTCGGCCGCGATGAACGAGAAGAAGCAACTGATCGATGAACTGGTAGCGGTTCGTCACCTGAACGAATTCACCGTCAAGGCGCCGGAAGACGTCACCCTGATGGACGTTTCGCCGAAGCAGGTTGTTTCCGTTGCTGCCTCGCTGATTCCGTTCCTCGAGCACGACGACGCCAACCGTGCATTGATGGGTTCGAACATGCAGCGTCAGGCTGTACCAACCCTGCGTGCCGACAAGCCGCTGGTAGGTACTGGCATGGAGCGCAACGTTGCCCGTGACTCCGGTGTCTGCGTGGTTGCTCGCCGTGGTGGTGTGATCGACTCGGTCGACGCCAGCCGTATCGTTGTTCGCGTTGCCGACGACGAAGTGGAAACCGGCGAAGCAGGTGTGGATATCTACAACCTGACCAAGTACACCCGTTCGAACCAGAACACCTGCATCAACCAGCGTCCGCTGGTGAGCAAGGGCGACAAGGTTCAGCGTGGCGACATCATGGCCGACGGCCCGTCCACCGACATGGGTGAGCTGGCACTGGGTCAGAACATGCGCATCGCGTTCATGGCGTGGAACGGCTTCAACTTCGAAGACTCCATCTGCCTGTCCGAGCGTGTGGTTCAGGAAGACCGCTTCACCACCATCCACATCCAGGAACTGACCTGTGTGGCGCGTGACACCAAGCTTGGCCCAGAGGAAATCACTGCGGACATCCCGAACGTGGGTGAAGCTGCACTGAACAAACTGGACGAAGCCGGTATCGTCTACGTGGGTGCCGAAGTCGGCGCTGGTGACATCCTGGTTGGCAAGGTCACGCCAAAAGGCGAAACCCAGCTGACTCCGGAAGAAAAACTGCTGCGCGCAATCTTCGGTGAGAAGGCCAGCGACGTTAAGGACACCTCCCTGCGTGTGCCAACCGGCACCAAGGGTACCGTCATCGACGTACAGGTCTTCACCCGTGATGGCGTAGAGCGCGACAGCCGCGCCCTGGCCATCGAGAAGATGCAGCTGGACGAGATCCGCAAGGACCTCAACGAAGAGTTCCGCATCGTCGAAGGTGCAACCTTCGAGCGTCTGCGTTCTGCCCTGAACGGCCAGGTGGTCGACGGTGGCGCGGGCCTGAAGAAAGGCACCGTGATCACTGACGAAGTGCTGGACGGTCTGGAGCACGGCCAGTGGTTCAAACTGCGCATGGCTGAAGATGCACTGAACGAGCAGCTGGAAAAGGCTCAGCAGTACATCGTCGACCGTCGCCGTCTGCTGGACGACAAGTTCGAAGACAAGAAGCGCAAGCTGCAGCAGGGCGATGACCTGGCTCCGGGCGTACTGAAGATCGTCAAGGTCTACCTGGCAATCCGCCGTCGCATCCAGCCGGGTGACAAGATGGCCGGTCGTCACGGTAACAAGGGTGTTGTCTCGGTCATCATGCCGGTCGAAGACATGCCGCACGATGCCAACGGTACTCCGGTCGACGTCGTACTGAACCCGCTGGGCGTACCTTCGCGTATGAACGTTGGTCAGATCCTTGAAACCCACCTGGGCCTGGCGGCCAAGGGCCTGGGCGAGAAGATCGACCGCATGCTCGAAGAGCAGCGCAAAGCCGCTGAACTGCGCGTGTTCCTGACCGAGGTCTACAACGAGATCGGCGGTCGTCAGGAAAACCTCGAAGAGTTCACCGACGCAGAGATCCTGGCTCTGGCCCACAACCTGAAGAAAGGCGTGCCGATGGCTACCCCGGTCTTCGACGGTGCCAAAGAGCGTGAGATCAAGGCCATGCTGAAGCTGGCTGACCTGCCAGAAAGCGGCCAGATGGTGCTGTTCGATGGCCGTACCGGCAACAAGTTCGAGCGTCCTGTGACCGTTGGTTACATGTACATGCTCAAGCTGAACCACTTGGTGGACGACAAGATGCACGCGCGTTCCACTGGTTCCTACAGCCTGGTTACCCAGCAGCCGCTGGGTGGTAAGGCGCAGTTCGGTGGTCAGCGTTTCGGGGAGATGGAAGTGTGGGCGCTGGAAGCATACGGCGCGGCATACACCCTGCAAGAAATGCTCACAGTGAAGTCGGACGACGTGAACGGCCGTACCAAGATGTACAAAAACATCGTGGATGGCGATCACCGTATGGAGCCGGGCATGCCCGAGTCCTTCAACGTGTTGATCAAAGAGATCCGTTCGCTCGGTATCGATATCGATCTGGAAACCGAATAACACGTGACGCGAAGGGGAGTGGGGCAGGTAATGCCCGCTCCCTGCTCCGCCAGGAGGAAAGGCCTTGAAAGACCTACTGAATTTGCTGAAAAACCAGGGTCAAGTCGAAGAGTTCGACGCCATCCGCATCGGTCTGGCGTCGCCTGAAATGATCCGTTCGTGGTCGTTCGGTGAAGTTAAGAAGCCGGAAACCATCAACTACCGTACGTTCAAGCCTGAGCGTGACGGCCTGTTCTGCGCCAAGATCTTTGGCCCAGTCAAGGACTACGAGTGCCTGTGCGGCAAGTACAAGCGCCTCAAGCACCGCGGCGTAATCTGCGAGAAGTGCGGCGTTGAAGTTGCCCTGGCCAAGGTTCGTCGTGAGCGCATGGCGCACATCGAACTGGCCTCGCCGGTAGCCCATATCTGGTTCCTGAAGTCGCTGCCGTCCCGTATCGGCCTGCTGATGGACATGACCCTGCGTGACATCGAGCGCGTGCTCTACTTCGAGAGCTATGTCGTTATCGACCCGGGCATGACCACCCTGGAAAAGGGCCAGCTGCTGAACGACGAGCAGTACTTCGAAGCGCTGGAAGAGTTCGGTGACGACTTCGACGCCCGCATGGGTGCCGAGGCTGTCCGCGAGCTGCTGCACGCTATCGACCTGGAGCACGAGATCGGTCGCCTGCGCGAAGAGATTCCGCAGACCAACTCGGAAACCAAGATCAAGAAGCTGTCCAAGCGCCTGAAGCTGATGGAAGCTTTCCAGGGCTCGGGCAACCTGCCTGAGTGGATGGTCCTGACCGTCCTGCCAGTGCTGCCGCCGGACCTGCGTCCGCTGGTTCCGCTGGATGGTGGCCGCTTCGCGACCTCCGACCTGAACGACCTGTATCGTCGGGTGATCAACCGTAACAACCGTCTGAAGCGCCTGCTGGATCTGTCGGCGCCGGACATCATCGTGCGCAACGAAAAGCGCATGCTGCAGGAAGCGGTCGACGCCCTGCTGGACAACGGCCGTCGCGGTCGCGCCATCACTGGCTCGAACAAGCGTCCGCTGAAGTCCCTGGCCGACATGATCAAAGGTAAGCAAGGTCGCTTCCGTCAGAACTTGCTCGGTAAGCGTGTGGACTACTCCGGCCGTTCGGTAATTACCGTAGGCCCGACCCTGCGCCTGCACCAGTGCGGTCTGCCGAAGAAGATGGCCCTCGAGCTGTTCAAGCCGTTCATTTTCGGCAAGCTGGAAATGCGTGGTCTGGCGACCACCATCAAGGCCGCCAAGAAGATGGTCGAGCGCGAGCTGCCAGAGGTGTGGGACGTTCTCGCCGAAGTGATTCGCGAACACCCCGTACTGCTCAACCGTGCACCTACCCTGCACCGTCTGGGTATCCAGGCCTTTGAACCGGTTCTGATCGAAGGTAAGGCGATTCAGCTGCACCCGCTGGTCTGTGCTGCGTACAACGCCGACTTCGACGGTGACCAGATGGCCGTTCACGTGCCGCTGACGCTGGAAGCCCAGCTCGAAGCGCGCGCGCTGATGATGTCGACCAACAACATCCTTTCGCCAGCCAACGGTGAGCCAATCATCGTTCCGTCGCAGGACGTTGTACTGGGTCTGTACTACATGACCCGTGAAGCCATCAACGCCAAGGGCGAAGGTCGCGTGTTTGCCGACCTGCAGGAAGTCGACCGCGTATTCCGCGCCGGCGAAGCTGCCCTGCACGCGAAAATCAAGGTTCGTATCAACGAAACCGTGAAAGAGCGTGATGGTTCGGTGGTCAAGAACACCCGCATCGTCGACACCACCGTCGGCCGTGCGCTGCTGTTCCAGGTTGTACCGGCAGGTCTGCCGTACGACGTGGTCAACCAGCCGATGAAGAAAAAGGCGATCTCCAAGCTGATCAACCAGTGCTACCGCGTGGTTGGTCTGAAAGAGACCGTTATCTTCGCTGACCAACTGATGTACACCGGTTTCGCTTACTCGACCATTTCCGGCGTTTCCATCGGTGTTAACGACTTCGTTATCCCGGACGAGAAAGCCCGCATCATCGGTAACGCTACCGACGAAGTGAAGGAAATCGAGAGCCAGTACGCCTCCGGCCTGGTAACCCAGGGCGAGAAGTACAACAAGGTCATCGACTTGTGGTCGAAGGCGAACGACGAAGTGTCCAAGGCGATGATGGCCAACCTCTCGAAAGAGAAGGTCATCGACCGCGAAGGCAAAGAAGTCGAGCAAGAGTCCTTCAACTCGATGTACATGATGGCTGACTCGGGTGCGCGGGGTTCCGCAGCCCAGATCCGTCAGCTGGCCGGTATGCGTGGTCTGATGGCCAAGCCGGACGGCTCCATCATCGAGACGCCGATCACTGCGAACTTCCGTGAAGGTCTGAGCGTACTTCAGTACTTCATCTCGACTCACGGTGCTCGTAAGGGTCTGGCGGATACCGCCTTGAAGACTGCGAACTCCGGTTACCTGACTCGCCGTCTGGTAGACGTTGCCCAGGATCTGGTCGTTACCGAGATCGACTGCGGCACCGACCAAGGCCTGCTGATGACTCCGCACATCGAAGGCGGCGACGTTGTAGAGCCACTGGGTGAGCGTGTACTGGGTCGTGTCATCGCCCGTGACGTGTTCAAGCCTGGCACCGAGGACGTCATCGTTCCGGCCGGTACCCTGGTTGACGAGCAGTGGGTCGAGTTCATCGAGCTGAACAGCATCGACGAAGTGATCGTGCGTTCGCCGATCAACTGCGAAACCCGCTATGGCATCTGCGCCAAGTGCTACGGTCGCGACCTGGCTCGCGGTCACCAGGTGAACATCGGTGAAGCTGTCGGCGTTATCGCTGCACAGTCGATCGGTGAGCCGGGTACCCAGCTGACCATGCGTACGTTCCACATCGGTGGTGCTGCAAGCCGTACTTCGGCTGCCGACAGCGTCCAGGTGAAGAACGGCGGTATGGTGCGTCTGCACAACCTGAAGCAGGTTGAGCGTGCCGACGGTAACCTGGTTGCCGTATCGCGTTCGGGCGAGCTGGCCATTGCCGACGAATTCGGCCGTGAGCGTGAGCGCTACAAGCTGCCTTACGGTGCGGTGATTTCGGTCAAGGAAGGTGAGAAAGTCGAAGCTGGCGCCATCGTCGCCAAGTGGGACCCGCACACCCACCCGATCGTTACCGAGCTGAAAGGTACCGTGACCTTCGTGGGTATGGAAGAAAACATCACCATCAAGCGTCAGACCGACGAACTGACCGGTCTGACCAATATTGAAGTACTGGACGTCAAGGATCGCCCTGCCGCAGGCAAGGAAATCCGTCCGGCAATCAAGATGGTCGATGCTGCTGGCAAGGACCTGTACCTGCCAGGTACCGACGTACCTGCCCAGTACTTCCTGCCGGCCAACGCCCTCGTTGGTGTGGCTGACGGTGCCCAGATCGGCGTTGGTGACGTTATCGCGCGTATCCCGCAAGAAACGTCGAAAACCCGTGACATCACCGGTGGTCTGCCACGCGTTGCCGACCTGTTCGAAGCGCGTCGCCCGAAAGAAGCCTCGATTCTGGCTGAAGTCAGCGGCACCATCGCATTCGGTAAAGAGACCAAGGGCAAGCGTCGCCTGGTCATCACTCCGACCGACGGTAGCGATCCGTACGAAGAGCTGATTCCGAAGTGGCGCCACCTGAACGTCTTCGAAGGTGAGCAGGTAAACCGTGGTGAAGTTATTTCCGACGGCCCGAGCGATCCGCACGACATCCTGCGTCTGCTGGGTGTGAGCGCGCTGGCGAAGTACATCGTCAACGAGATCCAGGACGTTTACCGTCTGCAAGGCGTGAAGATCAACGACAAGCACATCGAGACCATCCTGCGTCAGATGCTGCGCAAGGTCGAGATCTCCGAGTCGGGCGATTCCAGCTTCATCAAGGGCGACCAGATGGAACTGACCCAGGTACTGGTAGAGAACGAGCGTCTCGCCGGCGAGGACAAGTTCATCTCCAAGTTCACCCGCGTGCTGCTGGGTATCACCAAGGCGTCGCTGTCGACCGAGTCGTTCATCTCCGCGGCTTCCTTCCAGGAAACCACCCGCGTACTGACCGAAGCGGCGGTAACCGGCAAGCGCGACTACCTGCGCGGCCTGAAAGAGAACGTGGTCGTGGGTCGTCTGATCCCGGCCGGTACTGGTCTGGCCTACCACAGCGAGCGCAAGCGTCGCCGTGATGCCGACAAGCCGCTGCGTGTGAGCGCCAGTGAGGTGGAAGCCGCACTGACCGAAGCGCTGAACTCCAGCGGTAACTAAGTACAGGGCAGAGCCCCGGCAAGCCTCGAACGACCGTCGGTGACATGAAATGTTGCCGATGATCGGGCGGGGAGGGCCGGGGCCTCGTCTTGACTGGGTGCAAGATCCTCTTTAGACTTTTGTACCCTTAAATTTGGTGAGGCTCCGTCTCGCCAATTTTTGGCTTTCTTGCAAGACAATAGAGTCGCAAGACAATCAGTGGAGCTAGTAGATGGCAACTATCAACCAGCTGGTACGTCAGCCGCGTAAGCGTTCGGTCGAGAAGTCCGACGTTCCTGCGCTGCAGAACTGCCCGCAGCGTCGTGGCGTGTGCACCCGTGTGTACACCACCACGCCGAAAAAACCTAACTCGGCACTGCGTAAAGTATGCCGTGTGCGTCTGACCAACGGTTTCGAGGTTTCCTCGTACATCGGCGGTGAAGGCCACAACCTGCAAGAGCACAGCGTCGTCCTGATCCGTGGCGGCCGTGTAAAAGACTTGCCAGGTGTTCGTTACCACACCGTTCGCGGCTCTCTGGATACTTCGGGCGTTAAAGGCCGTAACCAGGGTCGTTCGAAATACGGTACCAAGCGTCCGAAGTAATCGGCCGTTTGCAGACATCCATTTTTTTGAGTCGATAAGAGTAAGGTCGGGCAGGGGTCGAAGACCCACGTCCCGGGCTAACCTGAAGACCG
Organism: Pseudomonas sp. LLC-1; assembly: GCF_002992185.1. Taxonomy (NCBI): domain Bacteria; kingdom Pseudomonadati; phylum Pseudomonadota; class Gammaproteobacteria; order Pseudomonadales; family Pseudomonadaceae; genus Pseudomonas; species Pseudomonas sp. LLC-1. The sequence continues at coordinate 16,765 of NZ_LUVY01000021.1, forward strand.
TTTGAGGGCTTATCATGCCAAGACGTCGTGTAGCAGCAAAACGTGAGATCCTTGACGATCCGAAGTACGGATCCCAGATCCTCGCCAAGTTCATGAACCACGTGATGGAAAGCGGCAAGAAGGCCGTAGCCGAGCGCATCGTTTACGGTGCCCTGGATACCGTCAAAGCACGCAAGAACAGCGACCCCCTGGAAATCTTCGAGAAAGCTCTCGACGCCATCGCTCCGCTGGTCGAAGTTAAGTCCCGTCGTGTCGGCGGTGCCACTTACCAGGTTCCGGTTGAAGTTCGTCCATCCCGTCGTAACGCTCTGGCAATGCGCTGGCTCGTAGACTACGCCCGCAAGCGCGGCGAGAAGTCGATGGCTCTGCGCCTGGCTGGCGAACTGCTGGATGCTGCCGAAGGCAAGGGTGCTGCAGTCAAGAAGCGTGAAGACGTTCACCGTATGGCTGAAGCCAACAAAGCGTTCTCGCACTACCGCTTCTAATTCAAGCATCAATCATTTTGCGAGGGCTTTATGGCTCGTACTACAGCAATTAACCGCTACCGTAACATTGGTATCTGTGCCCACGTTGACGCGGGCAAGACCACTACTACCGAGCGGATCCTGTTCTACACAGGTCTGAGCCACAAGATGGGCGAGGTGCATGACGGCGCCGCGACCACCGACTGGATGGTGCAGGAGCAGGAGCGCGGTATCACCATTACCTCCGCTGCCGTTACCACCTTCTGGAAAGGTTCCCGTGGTCAGTACGACAACTACCGCGTAAACGTCATCGATACCCCCGGCCACGTTGACTTCACCATTGAAGTAGAGCGTTCGCTGCGTGTACTCGACGGCGCGGTCGTTGTGTTCTGCGGTACCTCCGGCGTTGAGCCTCAGTCCGAAACCGTATGGCGTCAGGCCAACAAGTACGGCGTTCCACGTGTTGTTTACGTGAACAAGATGGACCGTGCCGGTGCCAACTTCCTGCGCGTTATCGGCCAGATCAAGAACCGCCTGGGTCACACCCCGGTTCCGGTCCAGCTGGCTATCGGTGCAGAAGATGACTTCCAGGGTCAGGTTGACCTGATCAAGATGAAAGCCATCTACTGGAACGATGACGACAAGGGCACCACCTACCGCGAGGAAGAGATTCCTGCTGAGCTGGTAGACCTGGCCAACGAATGGCGCAACAACATGGTCGAGGCTGCTGCCGAGGCCAACGAAGAGCTGATGAACAAGTACCTTGAAGAAGGTGACCTGTCCGTCGAAGACATCAAGGCTGGTCTGCGCGCCCGTACCCTGGCGAGCGAGATCGTTCCTGCTGTCTGCGGTTCCTCGTTCAAGAACAAGGGTGTTCCCCTGGTTCTCGACGCCGTTATCGACTTCCTGCCTGCTCCGACCGAAATCCCGGCGATCAAGGGTATCCACCCTGACCTGATCGACACGCCGAAGGAAGAAGTCACCCCAGAGCAGTATGACGAGCGTCCTGCTGACGACGACGCGCCGTTCTCGGCCCTGGCGTTCAAGATTGCCACCGACCCGTTCGTGGGTACTCTGACCTTCGTCCGCGTCTACTCGGGCTTCCTGACCTCCGGTGACTCCGTCATCAACTCGGTCAAGGGCAAGAAAGAGCGCGTTGGTCGTATGGTGCAGATGCACGCCAACCAGCGTGAAGAAATCAAGGAAGTACGTGCAGGCGACATCGCTGCTCTGATCGGCATGAAGGACGTCACCACCGGTGACACCCTGTGCAACGCCGACAAGCCGATCATCCTCGAGCGTATGGACTTCCCTGAGCCGGTGATTTCGCTCTCCGTAGAGCCGAAGACCAAGGCTGACCAGGAGAAGATGGGTATCGCACTGGGCAAGCTGGCTCAGGAAGACCCGTCGTTCCGCGTCAAGACCGACGAAGAAACCGGCCAGACCATCATCTCCGGTATGGGTGAGCTGCACCTGGACATCCTCGTTGACCGCATGAAGCGCGAGTTCAACGTCGAGTGCAACGTCGGCAAGCCGCAGGTTTCGTACCGCGAGAAGATCACCAAGTCCGGCGTCGAGATCGAAGGCAAATTCGTTCGTCAGTCGGGTGGTCGTGGTCAGTTCGGTCACTGCTGGATCCGCTTCTCGGAGCCAGAGCAGGACGACAAAGGCAACATCACCGAAGGTCTGGTGTTCACCAACGAAGTCGTTGGTGGCGTGATTCCTAAGGAATTCATCGCCCCGATCCAGAAAGGTATCGAAGAGCAGATGAAGAACGGCGTTGTCGCCGGCTATCCGCTGATCGGCCTGAAGGCTACGGTATTCGACGGTTCGTACCACGACGTCGACTCCAACGAAATGGCGTTCAAAATCGCTGCTTCGATGGCAACCAAGCAGCTGGCCACCAAGGGCGGCGGCGTGGTTCTCGAGCCGATCATGAAGGTCGAAGTTGTAACCCCGGAAGACTACCTGGGTGACGTGATGGGTGACCTGAGCCGTCGTCGCGGGATGATCCAGGGTAATGAAGACTCGGTGTCCGGCAAGGTAATCACTGCTGAGGTGCCGCTCGGAGAAATGTTCGGTTACGCAACCGACGTTCGTTCCATGTCTCAGGGTCGCGCAAGCTACTCCATGGAATTCTCCAAATACGCCGAAGCTCCGTCGAACATCGTCGAAGCACTCGTTAAAAAACAAGGCTAATCCCCTTTAGGCAAGAGGTTCACTGTCGTGGCTAAAGAAAAATTTGATCGCTCCCTTCCCCACGTTAACGTCGGCACTATCGGCCACGTTGACCACGGTAAGACCACTCTGACCGCAGCTCTGACTCGCGTCTGCTCCGAAGTTTTCGGTTCGGCAGTCGTTGAGTTCGACAAGATCGACTCGGCTCCGGAAGAAAAAGCGCGCGGTATCACCATCAACACCGCTCACGTCGAGTACAACTCGAACATTCGTCCACTACGCTCACGTTGACTGCCCAGGTCACGCTGACTACGTGAAGAACATGATCACCGGTGCTGCCCAGATGGACGGCGCGATCCTGGTTTGCTCGGCCGCCGATGGTCCGATGCCGCAAACCCGTGAGCACATCCTGCTGTCCCGTCAGGTAGGCGTTCCGTACATCGTGGTCTTCCTGAACAAGGCTGACCTGGTAGACGACGCTGAGCTGCTGGAACTGGTCGAGATGGAAGTTCGCGACCTGCTGTCCACCTACGACTTCCCAGGCGACGACACTCCGATCATCATCGGTTCCGCTCGTATGGCCCTGGAAGGCAAAGACGACAACGAAATGGGCACTACCGCTGTCAAGAAGCTGGTAGAAACTCTGGATGCCTACATCCCTGAGCCAGTTCGTGCCGTTGATCAGCCGTTCCTGATGCCGATCGAAGACGTATTCTCGATCTCGGGTCGTGGTACCGTTGTTACCGGTCGTATCGAGCGTGGTATCGTTCGCGTTCAAGACCCACTGGAAATCGTTGGTCTGCGTGACACCACCACCACCACCTGCACCGGTGTTGAGATGTTCCGCAAGCTGCTGGACGAAGGCCGTGCTGGCGAGAACTGCGGCGTTCTGCTGCGTGGCACCAAGCGTGACGACGTTGAGCGTGGTCAGGTTCTGGTCAAGCCAGGTTCGGTCAAGCCGCACACCAAGTTCACCGCAGAAGTTTACGTTCTGTCGAAGGAAGAAGGCGGTCGTCACACTCCGTTCTTCAAAGGCTACCGTCCTCAGTTCTACTTCCGTACCACTGACGTGACCGGTAACTGCGAACTGCCGGAAGGCGTTGAAATGGTAATGCCAGGTGACAACATTCAGATGACTGTTACCCTGATCAAGACCATCGCAATGGAAGACGGTCTGCGCTTCGCTATCCGTGAAGGCGGTCGTACCGTCGGCGCCGGCGTCGTGGCCAAAATCATCGAGTAATCACTCGACCGATTGAAAAAACCCCCGCTCAGCGGGGGTTTTTTTTATTGGGTTGACACTAAATTGGGGCGTCTATAGAATCACGCCTCCTTTTAGCGGGCGTAGTGCGTCCGTTGGGAACAGCCTGGAGTCTGAAATCCAATGCAAAATCAGCAAATCCGTATCAGGTTGAAGGCTTTCGACCATCGCCTGATCGACCAATCCACCCAGGAAATCGTGGAAACCGCGAAACGTACTGGTGCACAAGTGCGTGGTCCAATTCCACTGCCTACCCGCAAAGAGCGTTTCACCGTTCTGGTCTCCCCGCACGTCAACAAAGACGCGCGTGACCAGTACGAGATTCGCACTCATAAGCGTGTTCTGGACATCGTCCAGCCAACGGATAAAACCGTTGACGCGCTGATGAAGCTTGATCTGGCGGCAGGTGTGGAAGTACAGATCAGCCTCGGCTAAGACTTCGGTCTAGTCGTGTAACGCTCTGAAATGGGCGGCCATAGCGGGTGAAAGCCCCGTACACTCATGAGGTTTACAACATGACTATTGGTGTAATCGGTCGCAAGTGCGGTATGACCCGCATTTTCACCGAAGAAGGTGTCTCCATTCCGGTCACGGTCATTGAGATCGAGCCGAATCGTGTCACCCAGTTCAAAACTGAAGAAACCGATGGCTACCGTGCAGTGCAAGTCACTGTCGGCGAGCGTCGTGCTTCGCGTGTGACTGCCGCTCAGGCAGGTCACTTCGCCAAGGCTAACGTTGCCGCTGGTCGCGGTGTCTGGGAGTTCCGTCTTGAAGAAGGCGATTTCCAGGCTGGCGATCTGATCAAAGCTGAACTCTTCACTGCAGGCCAGCTGGTAGACGTTACTGGTCAGTCCAAAGGTAAAGGCTTCGCCGGTACCATCAAGCGCTGGAACTTCCGTGGTCAGGACAACACCCACGGTAACTCCGTGTCGCACCGTGTTCCTGGTTCCATCGGCCAGTGCCAGACTCCTGGTCGTGTGTTCAAGGGCAAGAAAATGTCCGGTCACATGGGCGCCGAGCGCGTGACTGTTCAGTCCCTGGAAGTAGTTCGCGTAGACGCTGAACGCAACCTGCTGCTGGTCAAGGGTGCCGTTCCTGGCGCTACTGGCGGCGACGTGGTTGTACGTCCAGCTGTCAAGGCTCGCGGTTAAGGGGAAACTGACATGCAACTCAATGTAAATGACGCTCAGGCGATCGAAGTTTCCGAACTGACTTTCGGTGGCGAATTCAACGAGACGCTGGTACACCAAGCAGTCGTGGCCTACATGGCCGGCGGCCGTCAGGGCACCAAGCAGCAAAAGACCCGTTCCGACGTGGCTGGTGGCGGTAAGCGCCCATGGCGTCAGAAGGGTACTGGCCGTGCTCGTGCTGGTACCACTCGTGGTCCGATCTGGCGTGGCGGTGGTGTAACCTTCGCAGCTCGCCCTCAAGATCACTCGCAGAAGCTCAACAAGAAGATGTACCGCGCAGCCCTGCGCTCCATCCTCGCTGAGCTGGTGCGTAGCGACCGTCTGGTCGTGGTTCAGGACTTCGCTGTCGAAGCACCGAAAACCAAAGATCTGCTGAACAAGCTGAACGGCATGGGTCTGAGCGACGTATTGATCGTTTCCGACGCTGTTGATCAGAACCTGTACCTGGCTGCTCGCAACCTGCCGCACGTCGACGTACGTGACGTACAAGGTTCCGACCCGGTCAGTCTGATCGCATACGAGAAAGTGTTGATCACTGTCTCGGCCGTGAAGAAATTCGAGGAGCTGCTGGGATGAACCAGGAACGCGTATTCAAAGTCCTCCTTGGCCCGCACGTTTCCGAGAAGGCTACCGTTCTGGCTGAGAAAAAAGGCCAGTTCGTATTCAAGGTTGCTACTGATGCAACCAAGCTGGAAATCAAGAAAGCTGTCGAAGGCCTGTTCAACGTAAAGGTTGAAAACGTGTCGACTGTTAACGTTCTGGGTAAAACCAAGCGTACCGCACGTGGTCTGGGCAAGCGTAATGACTGGAAGAAGGCGATCGTCTCCCTTCAGCCAGGCCAAGATCTCGATTTCAGCAGCAGTGCTGAGTAAGGAAGGGGTGCATCATGGCAATCGTTAAATGCAAACCGACTTCCCCTGGCCGCCGTTTCGTGGTCAAGGTGGTCAACAAGGAGCTGCACAAAGGCGCTCCTCACGCACCGCTGATCGAGAAAAAATCGAAGTCTGGTGGTCGTAACAACAATGGCCGCATTACCACTCGTCACGTTGGTGGTGGTCATAAGCAGCATTACCGTCTGGTCGACTTCCGTCGCAACGACAAAGATGGCATCCCAGCCACTGTCGAGCGTATCGAATACGATCCGAACCGTACTGCTCACATCGCCCTGCTGTGCTACGCAGACGGTGAGCGTCGCTACATCATCGCCCCTAAAGGCGTGAGCGCTGGCGACCAGCTGATCGCAGGTGCCCTGGCCCCAATCAAGGCCGGTAACTCCCTGCAGCTGCGCAACATTCCAGTGGGTTCCACCATTCACGGCATCGAACTGAAGCCGGGTAAAGGTGCTCAGATCGCTCGTTCCGCTGGTGCTTCGGCTCAGCTGATCGCTCGTGAAGGTGTCTACGTGACCCTGCGTCTGCGCTCTGGTGAAATGCGTAAAGTCCTGGCTGAGTGCCGTGCGACCCTGGGCGAAGTCTCGAACTCCGAGCACAGCCTGCGTTCGCTGGGTAAAGCTGGTGCCAAACGCTGGCGCGGCGTTCGCCCAACCGTTCGTGGTGTTGCCATGAACCCGGTTGACCACCCACACGGTGGTGGTGAAGGTCGTACCTCCGGTGGTCGTCATCCGGTATCGCCATGGGGCTTCCCAACCAAGGGTGCTAAAACCCGTGGTAATAAGCGTACCGACAACATGATCGTCCGTCGTCGCAAGTAACTAGAGGGATACGACAGTGCCACGTTCTCTGAAAAAAGGTCCTTTTATCGATCTTCACCTGCTGAAGAAGGTCGAAGTGGCGGTGGAGAAGAACGATCGCAAGCCAGTTAAAACCTGGTCGCGCCGTTCGATGATCCTGCCACAAATGGTCGGTCTGACCATCGCGGTACACAACGGTCGTCAACATGTCCCAGTTCTCGTGAACGAAGACATGGTCGGCCACAAACTGGGCGAGTTCGCCGGTACCCGCACCTACCGCGGGCACGTGGCTGACAAGAAAGCCAAGCGTTAAGGGGTAAGGAAATGGAAGTAGCCGCTAAGTTGTCGGGCGCTCGCATCTCCGCCCAGAAAGCCCGCTTGGTCGCCGACCAGATCCGCGGGAAGAAGGTGGGCGAAGCGCTCAACCTGTTGGCCTTCAGCAGCAAAAAAGCCGCTGAAATCATGAAGAAAGTCCTCGAGTCGGCCGTAGCCAACGCCGAACACAACGAAGGCGCAGACGTTGATGACCTGAAGGTCTCCACCGTCTTCGTCAACGAAGGGCGTTCGCTGAAGCGCATCATGCCACGTGCCAAAGGCCGTGCTGATCGCATCGTCAAGCGGTCTTGCCATATCACTGTCAAGGTTGCGGACAAGTAACGGAGTCGATCAGATGGGTCAGAAAGTACATCCCACTGGCATTCGCCTGGGAATCGTCAAGGAGCACACCTCCGTCTGGTACGCAGACGGTGCTACTTACGCAGATTACCTGTTGAAGGATCTGAAAACGCGTGAGTACCTCCAAGACAAACTAAAAAGCGCGTCCGTAAGCCGTATCGATATTCATCGTCCGGCTCAAACTGCACGCATCACCATCCACACCGCTCGTCCAGGTATCGTTATCGGGAAGAAAGGTGAAGATGTCGAGAAGCTGCGTCAGGACCTGACCAAGCAGATGGGTGTGCCTGTGCACATCAACATCGAAGAGATCCGCAAGCCGGAACTCGACGCTATGCTGGTTGCGCAGAGCGTAGCTCAGCAGCTGGAACGCCGCGTAATGTTCCGTCGCGCCATGAAGCGCGCCGTACAGAACGCCATGCGTATTGGTGCCAAGGGCATCAAGATCCAGGTGAGCGGTCGTCTCGGCGGTGCTGAGATTGCTCGTACCGAGTGGTATCGCGAAGGTCGTGTGCCGCTGCACACCCTGCGTGCCGATATCGACTACAACACCTACGAAGCTCACACCACTTACGGTGTGATCGGTGTGAAGGTTTGGATCTTCAAAGGCGAAGTTATTGGTGGTCGCCAAGAAGAACTGAAACCACAAGCACCAGCGCCTCGTAAAAAAGCTGCTAAGTAAGGGGTACGCCAAATGTTGCAACCAAAGCGTACAAAATTCCGCAAGCAGATGACTGGCCACAACCGTGGTCTGGCACTGCGCGGTAGCAAAGTCAGCTTCGGCGAGTTCGCCCTGAAAGCTGTTGCTCGCGGTCGCCTCACCGCTCGCCAGATCGAGTCCGCACGTCGTGCGCTGACCCGTCACGTTAAACGTGGCGGTAAGATCTGGATCCGTGTGTTCCCGGACAAGCCGATCTCCAAGAAACCTCTCGAGGTTCGTATGGGTAAAGGTAAGGGTTCCGTGGAGTACTGGGTTGCCCAGATCCAGCCAGGTAAAGTCCTGTACGAGATCGAGGGTGTTTCTGAAGAGCTGGCGCGCGAAGCATTCGCCCTGGCTGCTGCAAAGCTGCCTCTCGCCACCTCCTTTGTTAAGCGGACGGTGATGTGATGAAAGCGAATGAACTTCGTGAAAAATCGGCACAGCAACTGAACGAGCAACTGCTCGGCTTGCTGCGCGACCAGTTCAATCTGCGTATGCAGAAAGCAACTGGCCAGTTGGGGCAGTCGCACCTGCTCTCGCAAGTTAAGCGTGACATCGCTCGCGTGAAAACTGTGCTCAACCAGCAGGCAGGTAAGTGATCATGGCTGAAGCTGAAAAAACCGTCCGTACGCTGACTGGCCGTGTCGTCAGCGACAAAATGGACAAGACCATCACCGTTCTGATCGAGCGTCGCGTAAAGCACCCGATCTACGGTAAATACGTTAAGCGTTCGACTAAGCTGCACGCGCACGACGAAGCCAACCAGTGCAAGATCGGCGACAAGGTTTCCATCCGTGAAACCCGTCCGCTGGCCAAGACCAAGTCCTGGGCACTGGTTGAAGTCCTCGAACGCGCTGTTGAAGTCTAAGGGCTAGGGGTCGGAGAAATTTTATGATTCAGACTCAATCCATGCTCGATGTGGCCGATAACAGCGGCGCTCGTCGCGTCATGTGCATCAAGGTGCTCGGCGGTTCGCACCGCCGTTACGCCGGCATCGGTGACATCATCAAGGTTACCGTCAAGGAAGCAATTCCGCGCGGTAAGGTCAAAAAAGGCCAAGTGATGACTGCTGTTGTCGTGCGCACCCGTCACGGTGTTCGTCGCGCTGACGGTTCCATCATTCGTTTCGACGGCAACGCTGCTGTTCTGCTGAACAACAAGCAAGAGCCGATCGGCACTCGCATCTTCGGGCCAGTGACCCGTGAGCTTCGTACTGAGAAGTTCATGAAGATCGTCTCGCTCGCCCCTGAAGTGCTGTAAGGAGATCCGACATGCAAAAGATTCGTCGTGACGACGAGATCATCGTGATCGCCGGCAAAGACAAAGGTAAGCGCGGTAAGGTGCTGAAGGTTCTGGCTGACGACCGTCTGGTCGTTGGTGGTGTGAACCTGGTCAAGCGTCATACCAAGCCTAACCCGATGGCGGGCGTACAGGGCGGTATCGTCGAGAAAGAAGCGCCTCTGCACGCTTCCAACGTTGCCATCTTCAACGGCGAAACCAACAAGGCTGACCGCGTTGGTTTCAAAGTAGAAGACGGTAAAAAAATTCGTGTCTTCAAGTCGACCCAAAAAGCGGTTGATGCTTGAACACTGCTAGGTAGAAGACCATGGCACGACTGAAAGAGATTTACCGGAACGAAATCGCTCCTAAGCTTAAGGAAGAACTTAAGCTGTCGAACGTGATGGAAGTTCCGCGCGTTACCAAAATCACCCTGAACATGGGTCTGGGCGAAGCGATCGGTGACAAGAAAGTCATCGAGCACGCTGTTGCCGACCTGGAAAAGATCACCGGTCAAAAACCGGTTGTGACTTTCGCTCGCAAATCCATCGCTGGCTTCAAAGTCCGCGAAGGCTGGCCGATCGGCGTCAAGGTGACCCTGCGTAGCGACAAGATGTACGAATTCCTGGACCGCCTGCTGGCGATCTCCCTGCCTCGGGTTCGCGACTTCCGCGGCCTGAATGCCAAGTCCTTCGATGGCCGTGGCAACTACAGCATGGGCGTGAAAGAGCAGATCATCTTCCCGGAAATCGACTACGACAAGATCGATGCTCTGCGCGGTTTGGACATCACCCTGACCACCACTGCTCGTTCGGACGACGAAGGCCGCGCTCTGCTGCGTGCTTTCAAGTTCCCGTTCCGCAACTGATTGGAGTAGGAAAATGGCCAAGAAGAGCATGAAAAACCGCGAGCTGAAGCGTCAGCTCACGGTAGCCAAGTTCGCTAAGAAGCGTGCTGAGCTGAAAGCGACCATCGTCAACGTTAACGCCTCTCCAGAAGAGCGTTTCGCTGCCGTTGTCGCTCTGCAGAAGCAGCCACGTGATGCTAGCGCCTCGCGCCTGCGCAACCGTTGCCGCCTGACCGGTCGTCCTCACGGTGTATACCGTAAGTTCGGCCTGGGCCGTAACATGCTGCGTCAAGCTGCAATGCGCGGTGACGTACCAGGTCTGGTCAAGGCCTCCTGGTAATCGCTGCAGGCTGGGTCCCGGCGCAAGGGGAGCAATCTTCCGACCGCCGGTGACCTTGCCAACAAACAAGCCCCTATATGGGGCTTGTTTCGTTTCTGCCTTGTGTCTAGAATGACCGGCTCACCTGAGCCTGGGTTTTTTACCCTGCCTGCTTGGGTGGTTGTGATAGCCGCAAGGCTAATAATTCTTGTATCAGGAGCATCTAGCCCATGAGTATGCAGGACCCGTTAGCGGACATGCTAACTCGCATCCGTAATGCCCAGATGGCTGAAAAGTCCGTCGTAAGCATGCCTTCCTCCACCCTGAAGGTCGCGGTTGCCAAAGTTCTGAAAGACGAAGGTTACATCGCTGGCTACCAGGTTACTGGTGAGGCCAAGCCTTCCCTGTCGATCGAGCTGAAGTACTTCGAAGGCCGTCCGGTCATCGAGGAGCTGAAGCGTTCCAGCCGTCCTGGCCTGCGCCAGTACAAGTCCGTCGCAGAACTGCCGAAAGTACGTGGCGGCCTGGGCGTGTCTATCGTCTCCACCAACAAAGGTGTGATGACTGATCGCGCTGCGCGCGCTGCCGGTGTCGGCGGCGAAGTTCTGTGCACAGTGTTCTAAGGGGAGATAGGCATGTCTCGCGTCGCTAAGAACCCCGTTAAGCTGCCAGCAGGCGTCGAAGTCAAATTCGCCGGCCAGCAGCTTTCGGTGAAGGGTGCCAAAGGCACTCTCGAACTGAACGTTCACTCGTCTGTTGAAGTTACCGAAGAGTCTGGCGAGCTGCGTTTCGTCGCTCGCAACGGTGACCAGCAAGCTCGCGCCATGGCCGGTACCACCCGCGCTCTGGTGAACAACATGGTCCAAGGCGTAAGCCAAGGCTTCGAGCGTAAGCTCCAGCTGGTCGGTGTTGGTTACAAGGCACAGGCTAAAGGCACCGTCCTGAACCTGGCTCTGGGCTTCTCGCACCCAGTGGACTACGAACTGCCAGCCGGTATCACCGCTGAAACCCCAAGCCAGACCGACATCCTGATCAAGGGTATCGACAAGCAGCTGGTGGGTCAGGTGGCCGCTGAAATCCGCGACTTCCGTCCGCCAGAGCCTTACAAAGGCAAGGGTGTGCGTTACGCGGACGAAGTAGTCCGTCGTAAAGAAGCCAAGAAGAAGTAGGGCCTAGCAAATGACCGACAAAAAAGTTATCCGACTGCGTCGCGCTCGCAAAGCACGTCTCAAGATGCACGAACTCGAAGTCGTGCGCCTGTGCGTGTTCCGCTCCTCGCAGCACATCTACGCCCAGGTCATTTCGGCCGACGGCAGCAAGGTTTTGGCAAGCGCCTCGACCTTGGACAAAGAACTGCGTGATGGCGCCACTGGCAACATCGACGCGGCCACTAAGGTTGGCAAGCTGGTAGCTGAGCGTGCGAAAGCCGCCGGTGTATCTCAAGTTGCCTTTGACCGTTCCGGCTTCAAGTACCACGGCCGCGTCAAAGCGCTGGCTGATGCTGCTCGTGAAGGCGGGCTGGAGTTCTAAGTTATGGCAAATAACGATCAAAAGCGCGACGAAGGCTACATCGAGAAGCTGGTTCAAGTTAACCGCGTTGCCAAAACCGTAAAAGGCGGCCGTATCTTCACCTTCACCGCGCTGACCGTGGTAGGTGATGGTAAAGGTCGTGTTGGCTTCGGCCGTGGCAAATCGCGCGAAGTACCAGCCGCGATCCAGAAAGCCATGGAAGCTGCTCGCCGCAACATGATCCAGGTTGACCTGAAGGGCACCACCCTGCAGTACGCCACCAAGGCTGCCCACGGCGCCTCGAAGGTTTACATGCAGCCTGCCTCGGAAGGTACCGGTATCATCGCCGGTGGCGCAATGCGTGCTGTCCTGGAAGTTGCTGGTGTTCAGAACGTTCTGGCCAAGTGCTACGGTTCGACCAACCCAGTGAACGTGGTTTACGCCACCTTCAAGGGTCTGAAAGCCATGCAATCTCCTGAATCCATTGCTGCCAAGCGCGGCAAGAGCGTCGAGGAGATCTTCTGATCATGGCAACCGTAAAAGTAACGCTGATCAAGAGCGTCTCGGGCCGTCTGCCTAACCACAAACTGTGCGTTAAAGGCCTGGGTCTGCGTCGCATCGGTCACACTGTAGAAGTCCAGGATACTCCCGAGAACCGCGGGATGATCAACAAGGCTTACTACATGCTGAAGGTCGAGGGTTAATCGATGAAACTCAATGATCTGAGTCCAGCGCCGGGTTCCCGTCGCGAGAAGCATCGTCCAGGTCGTGGTATCGGTAGCGGTCTGGGTAAGACCGGCGGCCGTGGCCACAAAGGTCAGACTTCCCGTTCGGGTGGTTCGATCGCTCCTGGCTTCGAAGGCGGTCAACAGCCGCTGCACCGTCGTCTGCCGAAGTTCGGCTTCGTTTCCCTGAAAGCCATGGACCGCGCCGAAGTGCGTCTGTCCGAGCTGGCCAAAGTGGAAGGCGACGTGATCTCCGTGCAATCCCTGAAGGATGCCAACGTGATCAACCAGCACATTCAGCGTGTGAAAATCATGCTGTCTGGCGAAGTTACTCGCGCAGTCACCATCAAGGGCATCGCAGCCACCAAGGGTGCGCGTGCGGCTATCGAAGCAGCTGGCGGCAAATTCGAGGAATAAATGGCTAAGCAAGGTGCTCTCTCTTCGCTCGGTAAGGGCGGGATGTCGGAACTCTGGGCTCGTCTGCGCTTTCTGTTCATGGCGATCATCGTCTATCGGATAGGTGCGCATATCCCGGTTCCCGGCATCAATCCGGACCGTCTGGCGGATCTGTTTCGGCAGAATGAGGGGACCATTCTTAGCTTGTTCAACATGTTTTCCGGTGGCGCGCTTGAGCGCATGAGCATCTTTGCACTGGGGATCATGCCGTACATCTCGGCATCGATCATCATGCAGCTGATGACGGCGGTCAGCCCGCAACTGGAGCAGTTGAAGAAGGAAGGTGAAGCTGGCCGTCGCAAGATCAGCCAGTACACCCGCTACGGCACCGTTATCCTGGCACTGGTTCAAGCCATTGGCATGTCCATTGGCCTGGCCAACCAGGGCGTGGCGTTTTCTGTAGGCCTGGGCTTCCATGTCGTTGCCGTCTCCACCTTTGTGGCGGGCGCGATGTTCATGATGTGGCTGGGCGAGCAGATCACCGAGCGCGGTGTGGGCAACGGTATCTCGATGTTGATCTTCGCAGGTATCGTTGCCGGTCTTCCGAGAGCAATCGGGCAGTCTTTCGAGTCTGCACGCACAGGCGATATCAACATTTTCGCCCTGGTCGCTATCGGTTTGCTGGCAGTAGCGATTATCGGTTTCGTGGTGTTCATTGAGCGTGGTCAGCGTCGTATCGCCGTTCACTACGCCAAGCGTCAGCAGGGCCGCAAGGTCTTCGCTGCGCAGACCAGCCACTTGCCGTTGAAAGTGAACATGGCGGGGGTTATCCCGGCCATTTTCGCGAGCAGCATTTTGCTGTTCCCGGCTTCGCTGGGTGCCTGGTTCGGTCAGTCCGAAGGTATGGGCTGGCTGCAGGACATCTCGCAGTCGATCGCTCCTGGTCAGCCGTTGAACATTCTGCTGTTTAGTGCAGGGATCATTTTCTTCTGCTTCTTCTACACAGCGTTGATGTTCAACCCGAAAGACGTAGCGGAAAACCTGAAGAAGTCCGGTGCCTTTATTCCGGGTATCCGTCCTGGTGAGCAGTCGGCACGCTACATTGATGGCGTTCTGACTCGTCTGACCATGTTCGGTGCTCTTTACATGATGGCCGTCTGCCTTCTGCCCCAGTTCCTGGTGGTGGCAGCAAATGTGCCGTTCTACCTTGGCGGGACCTCGTTGCTGATTGTGGTAGTGGTTGTGATGGACTTCATGTCCCAAGTACAATCGCACCTCGTTTCGCACCAGTACGAATCCCTGATGAAGAAAGCCAACCTGAAAGGCTACGGTGGCAGCGGTCTGCTGCGCTGATACGCCCCTAAGGTTCGAGGAGTCGGTAATGAAAGTTCGTGCATCGGTGAAAAAGCTGTGCCGTAACTGCAAGATCATCCGTCGCGAAGGCGTCGTACGAGTGATCTGCAGCGCGGAACCGCGTCACAAACAGCGCCAAGGCTGAGTGTGATCTGCGCTTCAAACCCAGCAGCTAGTGTGCTGCTGGGTTGATTATTCGTTTCTACAGCGATATTATCTCGCGCCCTATTTCTTGGCTTCCGGGGCGTAGGTAGCTGTCAATTGGAGTCCCACTGAATGGCCCGTATTGCAGGCGTCAACATTCCAGATAACAAGCATACTGTTATCTCGCTGACCTACATCTATGGTGTCGGTCGCACAACTGCACAGAAGATCTGTGCAGACGCTGGTGTAAACCCAGCCGCTAAGATCAAGGATCTGAGCGACGAGCAAATCGAAACCCTGCGTGGCGAAGTCGCGAAGTTCACCACCGAAGGTGACCTGCGTCGTGACATCAACATGAAGATCAAACGCTTGATGGACCTGGGTTGCTACCGCGGCCTGCGTCATCGTAAAGGTCTGCCGGTTCGCGGTCAGCGCACCAAGACCAACGCACGCACCCGTAAGGGCCCGCGTAAGCCGATCCGCAAGTAATCGCCCAGGAATATAGACATGGCAAAACCTGCTGCTCGTCCTCGTAAGAAAGTCAAAAAGACAGTGGTTGATGGCATCGCCCACATCCATGCCTCTTTCAACAACACCATCGTGACCATCACCGACCGTCAGGGCAATGCTTTGTCCTGGGCGACCTCCGGTGGTTCGGGTTTCCGTGGTTCGCGCAAATCCACCCCGTTCGCAGCTCAGATCGCTGCTGAGCGTGCTGGTCAAGCTGCGCTGGAATACGGTCTGAAGAACCTCGACGTTAACGTCAAGGGTCCAGGTCCAGGTCGTGAGTCCGCCGTTCGTGCATTGAACAGCTGCGGCTACAAGATCGCCAGCATCACCGACGTGACGCCAATCCCGCACAACGGGTGCCGTCCGCCGAAGAAGCGTCGCGTGTAATCAGGAGACAGAAGAATGGCACGTTACATTGGTCCAAAATGCAAACTGTCTCGTCGTGAAGGCACTGACCTGTTCCTGAAGAGCGGCGTTCGCGCTCTGGAATCGAAGTGCAACATCGAAGCAGCCCCAGGTATCCACGGCCAGCGCCGTGGCCGTCAGTCTGACTACGGCACCCAGCTGCGTGAGAAACAAAAAGTCCGTCGTATCTACGGTGTTCTGGAGCGTCAGTTCCGCGGTTACTACCAAGCTGCTGCCTCGAAAAAAGGCGCAACCGGTGAGAACCTGCTGCAACTGCTCGAGTGCCGTCTGGATAACGTCGTTTACCGTATGGGCTTCGGCTCGACTCGTTCCGAGTCGCGTCAGCTGGTTTCGCACAAAGCGATCAGCGTCAACGGTAAGACTGTAAACATTCCATCCTACCAAGTTCGTCCGGGTGACGTGGTCGCGGTTCGCGAGAAATCGCTGAGCCAGCTGCGCATTGTTCAAGCCCTTGAACTGTGCGCCCAGCGTGGCCGCGTTGAGTGGGTTGACGTGGATGCTGCTAAAAAGTCGGGCGTTTTCAAGAACGTTCCTGCTCGCAGCGACCTGTCTGCCGACATCAACGAGAACCTGATTGTCGAGCTCTACTCCAAGTAAGGGCTAGAAAATAGGTGCATCCATGCAGATTTCGGTAAATGAGTTCCTGACTCCCCGCCACATTGATGTGCAGGTAGTCAGTCCGACCCGCGCCAAGATCACGCTCGAGCCTCTCGAGCGTGGTTTCGGCCATACCCTGGGCAACGCGCTGCGCCGCATCCTGTTGTCCTCCATGCCTGGCTGTGCAGTAGTCGAGGCCGAGATCGATGGCGTACTCCACGAGTACTCCGCGATCGAAGGTGTTCAGGAAGACGTCATTGAAATCCTGTTGAACCTGAAAGGCCTGGCTATCAAACTGCACGGTCGTGACGAAGTTACGCTGACCTTGTCGAAAAAGGGTTCGGGGGTGGTTACCGCTGCCGATATTCAGCTGGATCACGATGTCGAGATCGTCAACCCCGATCACGTAATCGCGAACCTGGCGTCGAACGGCGCCCTGAACATGAAGCTCACTGTAGCTCGTGGTCGTGGTTACGAGCCGGCCGACTCCCGTCAAACCGACGAAGACGAAAGCCGTAGCATTGGCCGTCTGCAGTTGGACGCTTCGTTCAGCCCGGTGCGTCGTATCGCCTATGTGGTCGAGAACGCCCGTGTTGAGCAGCGTACCAACCTGGACAAACTGGTCATTGATCTGGAAACCAACGGCACCCTGGACCCTGAAGAGGCAATCCGCCGCGCTGCGACCATCCTGCAACAGCAGCTGGCCGCGTTCGTCGACCTCAAAGGTGACAGCGAGCCTGTCGTAGTCGAGCAGGAAGACGAGATCGATCCGATCCTGCTGCGTCCGGTTGACGACCTGGAACTGACTGTACGTTCGGCCAACTGCCTCAAGGCGGAGAACATCTACTACATCGGCGACCTGATTCAGCGTACCGAAGTAGAGCTGTTGAAGACTCCTAACCTGGGCAAGAAGTCCCTGACTGAAATCAAGGACGTCCTGGCCTCTCGTGGTCTGTCTCTCGGCATGCGCCTCGACAACTGGCCGCCTGCAAGTCTTAAGAAAGACGACAAGGCGACCGCCTGATCGTCGTAATCACCGAACGTAGTGTTTGGTAAGGAATGAATCATGCGTCATCGTAAAAGTGGACGTCACCTGAGCCGTACCAGCTCTCACCGCAAGGCTATGTTCCAGAACATGGCAGTGTCGCTGATCGAGCACGAGCTGATCAAAACCACCCTGCCGAAAGCCAAGGAACTGCGCCGCGTTGCCGAGCCGCTGATCACCCTGGCCAAGGAAGACAGCGTTGCTAACCGTCGTCTGGCCTTCGACCGTACCCGTTCGAAGTCCGCTGTTGGCAAACTGTTCAACGACCTGGGCAAGCGTTACGCCACCCGTCAGGGCGGCTACCTGCGCATCCTGAAGTGCGGTTTCCGCGCTGGCGACAACGCGCCTATGGCGTACGTCGAGCTGGTTGATCGTCCGGTCGGCGGTGCTGTAGAAGCTGCTGAGTAAGACGTTCTGTCTGCTACAAAGAACCGGGCCTAGTGCCCGGTTTTTTGTTTCTGTTGGTATTGTTAATTTCTATTGATATAAGTCATTTAATGAATTTGTCCCTGTAACCTCGCTCGTCAATACTCTCTCCATAGCCGATTAGCCGGCGCTTCAAGACCGATAAGGAGAGCCCATGAGCAAGATTCTCACCACCGCTAGCGGTGCACCTGTAGCCGACAACCAGAACTCCCGCTCCGCCGGCCCACGCGGCCCGCTGCTGCTCGATGACTTCCATTTGATCGAGAAGCTCGCCCATTTCAATCGTGAGAACATCCCCGAGCGCCGGGTGCACGCCAAGGGGTCGGGCGCCTATGGCACTTTTACCGTAACCCGCGACATCACCGGTTATACCAGCGCCAAATTGTTCGAGCAGATTGGCAAGCAGACGGAGACATTCCTGCGCTTCTCTACCGTGGGTGGCGAACGTGGTTCTGCGGACACAGAGCGCGATCCGCGCGGATTTGCCGTCAAGTTCTACACCGAGGAAGGTAACTGGGACATCGTGGGTAACAACACGCCAGTGTTCTTCATTCGTGATCCGCTCAAGTTCCCGGACTTTATCCACACCCAGAAACGTCACCCGCAGTCCAACCTGAAGAACGCCCAGATGATGTGGGATTTCTGGTCGCACTCGCCCGAGGCGCTGCACCAGGTCACCATCCTGTTCTCCGACCGGGGGATTCCGGACGGCTACCGCCACATGCATGGCTTTGGCAGCCACACCTACAGCCTGATCAATGCCCAGGGTGAGCGCACTTGGGTCAAATGGCACTTCAAGACCCAGCAAGGCATCAAGAACCTCGCCCCGGCAGAGGCCGCACGCTTGGCAGGTACTGACCCGGACTACGCCCAGCGCGACCTGTTCGAAGCCATTGAGCGTGGCGATTACCCTCGCTGGACTGTCTGCATCCAGGTGATGAGCGAAGCCGAGGCGGCGAGCCGCGACGAGAACCCGTTCGACGTGACCAAAACCTGGTCGCAAAAGGACTACCCATTGATCGAAGTGGGCGTGCTTGAGCTTAACCGCAACCCGCTCAACTACTTCGCCGAGGTCGAGCAGGCTGCCTTCGGGCCAAGCAACATGGTGCCAGGGGTTGGCCTGTCGCCGGACCGCATGCTGCAGGGCCGCGTGTTCGCCTATGCAGACGCACACCGCTACCGTGTGGGGACTAACCACCAACAGTTGCCGGTGAATGCGCCGCGCTGCTCGGTCAACAGCTACCAGCGCGACGGCTCCATGGCCACTGGCAGCTATGGCAGTGCACCGAACTACGAACCCAACAGCTACGCCGCGGCACCGAAACAGTCGCCACGTCACGCCGAGCCCGCATTGGCCCTGAATGGTTCGGCCGACCGTTACGATCACCGCGAGGACACTGACTACTACAGCCACGCCGGCGCGCTGTTCCGCCTGATGAGTGACGAGCAGAAGGCCCTGCTGATCAGCAACATCGCTGGAACCATGGCGGGTGTCAGCGAAGACGTCATCCAACGCCAGTTGCAGTACTTCTTCAAGGCCGACCCGGCCTACGGAGAAGGGATTGCCAAGGCCCTGGGCATCAATCTCGCCTAAGTCGAAGTGATAAGAAGAACCGCCCTCATTTGGGCGGTTTTTCAATGAATATCACTACTGTTTAACCGTTTTTTTGCTTCTAATTGCGCGTTTTTCAGTGACCGCAGGCAAAAGCTGGTTCACACTATGTGGCATAGACGTTTTCATATGGAGAAGCAGGGCGATGCAAGGCCACCCGGACGTAATCAACTACCTCGTCACGTTGCTGAAGGGCGAACTGGCAGCACGCGACCAGTACTTCATTCATTCGCGCATGTACGAAGACTGGGGCCTGACCAAGCTCTACGCGCGTATCAACCACGAGATGGAAGAAGAGACGCAGCACGCTGATGCCCTGATGCGTCGCATCCTGATGCTCGAAGGCACACCTGACATGCGTGCAGACGACCTGGAAGTCGGCAGCACCGTGCCGGAAATGATCGAGGCCGACCTCAAGCTTGAGTACAAGGTGCGCGGTGCGCTTTGTAAAGGCATCGAGCTGTGTGAGCTGCACAAGGACTACATCAGCCGTGACATCCTGCGTGCGCAGCTGGCGGATACCGAAGAAGATCACACCTACTGGCTGGAGAAGCAGCAAGGTCTGATCAAGGCCATCGGCCTGGAGAACTACCTGCAGTCGCAGATGTAAGTTATCCACACACTCAAGAAAAAGCCCCTGGCACCAACGGCACCAGGGGCTTTTTCATTGCAGCGGTACTCAGGCCCGGTCCCGCTCCAGCAGCGGTTTCAGGTAATGCCCGGTATACGACTGCTTCATCTCGCTCAGCTCTTCCGGCGTACCGCAGGCAATGATCTGCCCCCCTTTGGAACCACCCTCCGGGCCGAGGTCCACCAGCCAGTCAGCAGTCTTGATCACATCCAGGTTGTGCTCGATCACCACCACGGTATTGCCGTGGTCGCGAAGGCGATGCAGCACGTCCAGCAACTGCTGGATATCGGCAAAGTGCAGGCCTGTGGTTGGCTCATCCAGGATATACAGGGTTTTGCCGGTATCGCGCTTGGACAACTCGCGGGACAGCTTCACCCGCTGCGCCTCACCACCAGACAAGGTGGTCGCCGACTGGCCCAGCTTGATGTACGACAGGCCTACATCCATCAATGTTTGCAGCTTGCGCGCCAGCGCTGGCACCGCGTCGAAGAATTCGCGGGCATCCTCGATGGTCATTTCCAGCACCTCGTGGATGTTCTTGCCCTTGTACTTGATCTCCAGCGTTTCGCGGTTGTAGCGCTTGCTCTTGCACACGTCGCACGGCACGTAGATGTCTGGCAGGAAGTGCATTTCGACCTTGATCAGGCCATCGCCTTGGCAGGCCTCGCAACGGCCACCCTTGACGTTGAACGAGAAACGTCCCGGGCCATAGCCCCGTGAGCGCGACTCCGGCACCCCGGAGAACAGCTCGCGGATAGGGGTGAAAATACCGGTGTACGTTGCCGGGTTCGAGCGCGGAGTGCGGCCGATCGGGCTCTGGTCGATATCCACCACTTTGTCCAGGTGCTGCAGGCCATCCATGCTGCTGTGCGGTGCGGCTTCCAGGCTGCTTGCGCCATTGAGGGCCGTAGCGGCCAAGGGGAACAGGGTGTTGTTGATCAGCGTCGATTTGCCCGAGCCGGATACCCCGGTCACGCAGGTCAGCAGGCCGATGGGGACTTCGAGGTCGACGTTCTGCAGGTTGTTGCCACGCGCACCTTTGAGCTTGAGTTGCAGCTTCTTGTTGCGCGGGGTGCGCTTGGCTGGCACGACGATCTTCTTGCGCCCGGACAAGTACTTGCCGGTTAACGAGTCAGGGTGGTCCATGACCTCCTGTGGCGAGCCCTCGGCGACGATCTGGCCACCATGCACACCGGCTCCTGGGCCGATATCGACCACGTAGTCGGCCAAGCGAATGGCGTCCTCGTCGTGTTCCACCACAATGACCGTATTGCCCAAATCGCGCAGGTGGTTGAGGGTGGCCAGCAGGCGGTCGTTGTCGCGTTGATGAAGGCCGATGGACGGTTCATCGAGGATGTACATCACCCCGACCAGGCCGGCGCCAATCTGGCTGGCCAGGCGGATACGCTGCGCCTCACCACCGGACAGGGTGTCGGCGCTACGGTCGAGGGTGAGGTAGTCGAGGCCGACGTTGACCAGGAACTGCAAGCGCTCGCAGATTTCCTTGAGGATCTTGGCGGCAATCTCGCCACGGCGGCCAGTCAGGGTCAGCTCGCCGAAGTAGTTGCTGGCTTCACCGATCGGCAGGTTGGTGACCGCCGGCAGCGTTTTTTCGCCCACCCACACATGGCGCGCTTCACGGCGCAGGCGAGTGCCACGGCAATCCGGGCAGGGCTGGGTGCCGAGGAACTTGGCCAGCTCTTCGCGTACGGTGGCCGACTCGGTCTCGCGGTAGCGGCGTTCCAGGTTCGGCACGATGCCTTCGAACGGGTGCGAGCGCTTGACGATATCGCCACGGTCGTTCAAGTACTTGAAGTCGATGCTTTGCTTGCCACTGCCCTGCAGGATCACCTTCTGGTGTTCTGCCGAGAGCTCGCCGAAGGGTTCTTCCAGGCTGAAGCCATAATGCGCGGCCAACGAGCCGAGCATCTGGAAGTAGTACACGTTGCGTCGGTCCCAGCCGCGGATCGCGCCTTCGGCCAGGGTGAGTTCGGTATTGACCAGGCGTTTGGTGTCGAAGAACTGCTTCACCCCCAGGCCATCGCAGGTCGGGCAGGCGCCAGCCGGGTTGTTGAAGGAAAACAGCTTGGGTTCGAGCTCGCTGATGGCATGGCCGCACACCGGGCAGGCGAAGCGGGCGGAGAAGATCATCTCTTCGCCTGGCTCGTCGTCCATCGGTGCTACCAGAGCGATCCCGTCGGCCAGCTTCAGTGCGGTCTCGAACGATTCAGCGAGGCGTTGCTGCAGGTCGGCGCGCACTTTGAAGCGGTCTACCACCACATCGATGCTGTGCTTTTTCTGTTTGTCCAGTTTGGGCAGTTCGTCCAGCTCGTAGAGCTTGCCGTTGACCCGGGCGCGTACGAACCCCTGGGCGCGCAGCTCGTCAAACACGGCCAGGTGCTCACCCTTGCGCTCGCGTACCACCGGCGCCAGCAGCATCAGCTTGCTGCCTTCCGGGCGCTCCAGCACCAGGTCGACCATCTGGCTGATCGTTTGCGCCTCCAGCGGGATATCGTGGTCCGGGCAGCGTGGCGTACCCACGCGGGCATAAAGCAGGCGCAGGTAGTCGTAGATTTCAGTGATGGTGCCGACCGTGGAGCGTGGGTTGTGCGAGGTCGACTTCTGCTCGATGGAAATGGCCGGTGAGAGGCCTTCGATGGTATCGACGTCGGGCTTTTCCATCATCGACAGGAACTGCCGGGCGTAGGCCGACAGCGATTCCACGTAGCGGCGCTGGCCTTCGGCGTAGAGGGTGTCGAACGCCAGGGACGACTTGCCGGAACCGGACAGGCCGGTGATCACGATCAGCTTGTCCCGGGGCAGGGTCAGGTCGATGTTCTTCAGGTTGTGGGTACGTGCCCCACGAATCAGGATCTTGTCCACTGCGGCCTCGCTTGGCGGGCATAAACAAGGAAGTATACGGCGCGCCAGTATGACGCGGCAAAGCGTCGCGTAGATGCCGTCACGCTGTCGGACTGGTAGAATCGCCGCCGGTTCACACGAGGTTAATCCATGCACGACACCCACAACGAGCGCATGAGTGGCGGCGAAACCCGCGCCGCTGGCGGCCTTGCCCTGGTCTTTGCCTTTCGTATGCTGGGCATGTTCATGGTCTTGCCGGTACTGGCTACCTACGGCATGGACCTGGCCGGTGCCACCCCTGCGCTGATCGGCCTGGCCATCGGAGCCTATGGCCTGACCCAGGCGGTATTGCAGATCCCGTTCGGGATGATTTCCGACCGCATCGGCCGCCGGCCGGTGATTTACCTGGGGCTGGTGATCTTCGCCCTGGGCAGTGTACTGGCGGCCCAGGCCGACTCCATCTGGGGCGTGATCGCCGGGCGTGTTTTGCAGGGTGCCGGTGCGATTTCTGCCGCCGTCATGGCGCTGTTGTCCGACCTCACCCGCGAGCAACACCGGACCAAGGCCATGGCCATGATCGGCATGAGTATCGGCCTGTCGTTTGCCGTCGCCATGGTCGTCGGCCCCTTGCTGACAAGTGCCTTTGGCTTGTCAGGATTGTTCCTGACCACGGCAGGGCTCGCCTTGGTAGGCATCCTGCTGATTGCCTTTGTCGTGCCCAACACGCATAGCATCCTGCAGCACCGCGAATCGGGCGTGGCGCGCCAGGCACTCGGCCCAACCCTGCGTCATCCGGACCTTCTGCGCCTGGACATAAGCATCTTCGTCCTCCATGCCATTCTCATGGCCAGCTTCGTCGCGCTGCCGCTGGCCTTCGTCGAGCGCGGTGGGCTGCCCAAGGAGCAGCACTGGTGGGTGTACCTGACCGCGCTGTTCATCTCATTTTTTGCAATGGTCCCGTTCATCATCTACGGCGAAAAAAAGCGCAAGATGAAACGCGTGTTGGCCGGCGCTGTCAGTGTCCTGCTGCTGACAGAGATATACTTCTGGGAGTGGGCTGACGGTTTGCGCGGACTGGTGATTGGCACCGTGGTATTCTTTACCGCATTCAACCTGCTGGAGGCATCGCTGCCTTCGCTGGTGAGCAAGGTGTCGCCTGCCGGTGGCAAGGGGACGGCGATGGGGGTCTACTCCACCAGCCAGTTCCTTGGTGCGGCGCTGGGCGGCATCCTCGGTGGCTGGTTGTTCCAGCACGGTGGGCTGGACACGGTGTTCCTCGGTTGCGCGGTGCTGTGTGCCATCTGGCTGGTCGTCGCCCTGCGCATGAACGAGCCGCCTTATGTGACCAGTCTGCGCATGCCGCTGACGCCTGAGGCAGTCCGGGAAGCCGGCCTGACCGAGCGCCTGATGGCCGTGCCGGGTGTGACCGACGCTGTGGTGGTGGCTGAAGAAGCCGCTATCTATATCAAACTGGATACGAAAATTTTGGACCGTGCGACCCTCGAGCGACTGGTGAACCCAGCCTCTTCGGCGTGCGAAGCCTAGGAGAACGTTATGGCCCGTGGGGTTAACAAAGTCATTCTGGTCGGCACCTGTGGCCAGGATCCCGAAGTCCGCTACCTGCCCAACGGTAACGCCGTGACCAACC
The DNA here is from genome assembly GCF_002992185.1 of Pseudomonas sp. LLC-1. Taxonomy (NCBI): domain Bacteria; kingdom Pseudomonadati; phylum Pseudomonadota; class Gammaproteobacteria; order Pseudomonadales; family Pseudomonadaceae; genus Pseudomonas; species Pseudomonas sp. LLC-1. The sequence goes on from NZ_LUVY01000021.1 coordinate 41,251, forward strand.
TGAGCCTGGCTACCAGCGAGCAGTGGACCGACAAGCAGTCGGGTCAGAAGGTAGAGCGTACCGAGTGGCACCGTGTGTCGCTGTTCGGCAAGGTTGCCGAGATCGCCGGCGAGTACCTGCGCAAAGGTTCGCAGTGCTACATCGAAGGCAAGCTGCAGACCCGTGAGTGGGAAAAAGACGGTATCAAGCGCTACACCACCGAGATCATTGTCGACATCAACGGCACCATGCAGCTGCTGGGTGGCCGTCCGCAGGGCCAGCAGCAGGGCGGCGACCCGTACAACCAGGGTGGCGGCAACTACAACCAAGGCGGCCAGCCGCAACAGTACAACCAGGCTCCGCGTCAACAGGCCCAACGTCCGCAACAGGCCCCTCAGCGCCCGGCGCCGCAGCAGCCAGCGCCACAGCCAGCGGCTGACTTTGACAGCTTTGATGACGATATTCCGTTCTAGGAGTTACCTTAGACTTTCTTGTAAAGTTTAGGCTTAGAACCCCCGCACTGCGGGGGTTTTGTCGTTTTAGGGTCGTTAAAAAATTCTTGACCTCATTTTGTTAGTCTCCTACCTAGAATTTACGTAATGAATTCGAGGTGGGTATGCAGCTTTCAATTCGACGGTTCACGAGCAGCACAGGAGAGCGTTTCGCCGTTCTGGTCGATGACCTGGGGATGCCGCTGTACTACCCAACGTTGTACGTTACCTGTGTTCTGCGGGGCGGTGGCCTGGCGGTCAATACAATCATCAACTCCCTCACCGCAATCAAAGCCCTCTACGCATGGCAGGCTTATCAAGGCTTCGAGGTGGAGTCGCGCTTCGAGCGAAGCGAACTGCTGTTGACGCACGAGATCCACCCCCTACGTGACTTTCTGCAAATTCCGCTGATTCCTGCACAGCAGCTCGCGACCAACGTACGCGCCCTCAAGCAGGAGGTTCGGGTCGTAGGTTCTGACAGTCAGTTTTGCGGATGTCGGTCATCGCGGACTATCTAAAGTTTCTTGCCGAAAGGCTACACCCGCGAGCTGGAACAAGCAGCGCGGCCATCGATAAGATGGTTAAAGCCATCAAAGAGAACAGGCCTAGGTGTTCAGTCCCAGCGAGTAGGGCTGGGCGAGGTCTCAAATCCTTCAGCTACCAGCTCGTGCCGATACGCAGGCGTCGATGCCCTGCGTCGTAACTGTCACACCAGGTATACCGATCATAAGGTCGTGCACTCAGTTACCTTCACAAGGCCCAAGGCGCTCAATTCAGGCGCGTGATCAACCCTGCGCCTCAACCCCGGATTCTCGACCGGACGTTCCTCTACACAACGGAATCCAGGGCCAAGCGCAGGTCATTATGGGTGGCGACACCAAGGCTGTGCGAGACGCTACTAAGCTCCCACGCATAGCATTTTCGAGAGACCTGATTCACCCAATCGGATCCTCATTGACTCCAAAAATCAGAATGTCAAACAAGAAAACTGACTCATAAGGATGTAAAGTGATGCAGTTCCCCTCGTGATGACCCAAAAACTATGAAATCTTCACGCACCACAATTTCTTTGACGCCCGAACAACTTGAGCAACTGCAAGCATTGGCTGACCAGCATGGCTTGTCGCTAGCGTGGGTAGTTCGTCAGGCCATCAGTGAGTTTCTTGCTCGCTTGGAACAGCCTGCCAATTTCAACCCGCTTGCTCCGCGCAAGGAGGGCTGATGTACACCGATCATCAGCGTGCTTATATGGCTCATTGGTTGGCGCTGTCTCGACCCGATGAGCAGGCTTTGACCAAGACTATTGCCAGCGCGAGGGTTGATATGAACCCTCATCAGGTGGACGCTGCGCTTTTCGCCCTGAAATCGCCATTGTCTAAGGGGGTGATCCTGGCGGATGAGGTTGGTCTCGGTAAGACCATTGAGGCAAGTCTTGTTCTGGCGCAGAAGTGGGCCGAACAGCGCTGTCGCTTATTGTTGATCGTGCCAGCGACACTGCGTAAGCAGTGGCAACAGGAGCTTTTCGATAAATTTGCGCTGCCGTCGAAGATTCTGGAAGCCAAAGATTTCAACGAGGCCAAAAAGGCCGGCATCAGTAACCCTTTCGACAGGGAAATAGCTGGGGAGCCGGCTATCGTCATCTGCTCGTACGAGTTCGCTGCCCGTAAGGAGCCCGAACTGGCTCGTGTACCTTGGGATTTAGTGGTGTTCGACGAAGCGCATCGCTTGCGCAACATTTACAAGAACGATGGGGCAAAGATTGCCAAGGCTTTGAATGATGCCTTGCTCGGTTGTCCAAAGGTGCTTTTGTCGGCCACCCCTCTGCAGAACAGCCTTCTGGAGCTCTATGGTTTGGTCTCGGTCGTGGATCCGCATTTCTTCGGCGACTTGCAATCCTTCAAAGCCCGGTATGGCCGGCCACGAGTAGATGATGCCGAGCTTGAGTTGTTGCGTCATCGCTTGCAGAGCATCTGCAAACGTACGCTGCGACGCCAGGTGCAGGAGGAAGGCGGTATCAACTTTACCCGCCGCTATTCGATGACCTCGACCTACGAGCCCAAGCCCAGTGAGACTAAGCTGTATGAGCTTGTATCTGAATACCTGCAGGACGAGCAGACCCTAGCCATCAAGCCGCAGGCCCGGCATCTGGTGACACTGGTTGTCCGCAAGATTCTCGCCTCTTCGTCCCATGCACTGCGTGGCACATTGCAGCGCATGATCGAAAGGCTGGAACAGAAAGCCTCTCTGGCTGAAGCGCTTGCCGACTATGAAGAGCTTGGTGACCTTTCCGACGCCACAGGCACTGAAGACGAGGACTTCATTGACCTTGATGCACTGCAGTCTGAAGTCGACAGGCTTAAAAGCTTTCTGGCTCTAGCGGACAGCATAACCAGCAACGCGAAATGCGATGAGCTATTGACTGTATTAGAGAATGCCTTCGACTTTGCCCAACGTTTGGGGGGGCAAAGGAAAGCCGTGATTTTCACGGAGTCGGTTCGTACCCAGGCTTGGCTGCTTGAGCAGCTAACGCTTGCAGGCTATGGCGGGCGTGTCGTGCTGCTCAATGGCACCAATAACGATCAAGACTCTCTGGCGACTTTGCAGGCCTGGCAGCAGCGGCACGCTGGTTCGTCTCGCATTTCCGGTTCTCGCACTGCTGATATGAAAGCTGCGCTGGTAGAGCGTTTTCGGGATCAGGCCATGATCATGATTTGCACTGAGGCAGGGGCCGAAGGTATCAACCTGCAATTTTGCTCGTTGCTGATCAACTACGACTTACCCTGGAACCCCCAGCGCGTCGAGCAGCGCATCGGACGCGTGCACCGCTACGGGCAGAAGCATGACGTCGTGGTGGTGAACTTCATCAATGGTGCGAATAAAGCCGATGTGCGTGTCTTTGAGTTATTGAGCAAGAAATTCAATTTGTTCGAGGGCGTTTTCGGAGCGTCCGATGAGATACTTGGGGCCATTGAGTCTGGGGTGGATATCGAGCAGCGTATCCATGCTATTTACCAGGAGTGCCGTAGCGACGCTGAGATTGAACGCGAGTTTGACCAGTTACAGGAGCAATTGCAGGCGCAGATTGAGAGCCGTAACCAAGATGCGCGTCGTTCCTTGCTGGAGCACTTTGACGTTGACGTGATCAAGCGCCTGAACATGCGCCGTGAGCAGACGGAGAATGCTCTCGACCAGTACCAACAGCATCTCCTGCTGCTTGCTCGTATGAGTTTGCCAGAAGCGAACTTTCAGGGGCAAAGGTTCGAGCTGGACGGGCAATGGTACGACCCGGACTGGCAATCTGTGGAGCAGACTGACAGTCAGTTTCTGCAAGCCAACGATGGCTTGGGCAAGCAACTTATCGAACAAGCTATCTCCAGCGATACGACCAGTACTGCTGAAATCGTATTTCGTTATGCACCAGCGGACAATGGCCAGTATTCCAACCTATTGGATCTGCTGAACCAGTCAGGCGAACTGGTGGTTGAGAAACTTTTGTTCAACACGCCCAAGCAGCAATACCAACATTTGTTGCTCTGCGGTCTAACGGATAAGCAACAACCGCTGGATGAGCGTACTTGCGAGCGTCTGTTGAGGTTGTGGGGTAACAAGCAGGAGGGGGAGCCGGCTATTCATCATGCACAGGATCTAGAAGCTCACCTTGAGGTCTTGCGCGCTGGCTATTTAAGCGAAGCGGAAGCCCGTAATGAGCGTTTTTTTGAAGAGGAAACCGAAAAACTCGAACGTTGGGCAGAGGACAAGCGCATCGGTCTGGATATTCGCGGAAAACAACTCGATCAGGAAATCAAGGATGCGCGCAAAGCCGTGCGCCAGCTGGAAACCTTGCAAGAGAAAATGAGTGCCAAGAGGGCACTGAAGAAGCTTGAGCGAGAGCGTGATGACCTGATGCTTGCGTACCACGAAGAGAAGAAGAGAATCGAACAGGAAGAGGATCGTTTGCTGGAAGGTATTGAGGAAAACCTAGAGATCAGCATCAGCCATGAGCGATTATTCACTCTGCGCTGGCGCTTGGAGGCGAGCGTATGATCAACACCACGGAGCTGGTGCGCGAACTGATCTATCAGATCCGCTTGGGGGAAGATTCTGCCTACGAGTTCAAGGCGATAACCTTGCGTGGCGACAAGGTCAACGACCCTCATCGCAATAGCATGGCCGACGAGTTGGCGGCCTTCGCCAATGCCAGCGGTGGCATTTTGGTACTTGGCGTAAATGACAGAACGCGAGAGGTCGAAGGCATTGCGCATAATGATCTGGATACCGTCGAGCTATGGCTGACCAATATTGTCAGTCAATTGGTCGAGCCCGCCATTGCCATCGAAACCCGACTGGTGGAGATCCCTGATAATCACGGACAGGCGAGACCACTGGTTTGGGTACGGGTGCAGAAAAGCCTGTTCGTCCACCGCAGCCCTGGTGGTTACTGTCACCGCGTGGGATCAAGTAAGCGCGACATGCCACCGGAGCTATTGGCCAGGTTGTTCCAGCAGCGCAGTATGGCTCGGCTGATTCGCTTCGATGAGCAGCTGGTGCCGGGCACTAGTCGTGAAAATATTGCAGCAGAGCTCAAGGCGCGTTTCGTGCGTGGCGACCTTCCCGAAACCATGCAGCTCAAAAAACTTAACCTAATGCGTGAAGATGAAAGCCAGAACTTGCACCTTACGGTGACAGGGGTGCTTCTGTTGACTCGCCGACCTAGCGACATTCTCTCTTCGGCCTATGTGCAATGCGTCGCTTATTCCAGTAGTGAGCGCAATGCTGAATACCAAATCGACGCTCAAGATTGCGACGGTCCTGTGGATGAGCAGATTCAGCAGGCATTCAACTTCGTCCGCCGTAGCATGCGCGTCGAAGCGGTTAAGCGTCCGGGCCGTATCGATATTCCGCAGTATGACCTAGGCGCCGTCTACGAAGCCTTGGTTAACGCTGTGGCTCATCGTGATTACTCGATTTATGGCGCGCGTATCCGCGTTCATCTGTTCTCTGATCGCCTGGAAATCAGCACGCCCGGCGGACTGCCCGACAGTCTGACCGTGGACAGCATGGATGCCAACAGTATTAGCCGTAACGAGACTCTAGTGAACTTGCTGAGCCGCTACTACCCGGCAGATCCAAGCACGCGCCGACAGAACATGATCGAGCGGCGTGGTGAGGGTGTACCCACCATTATCTCTGCCAGTGAGCGCCTGTCGTTGCGCCGCCCTAATTATGAACAGACCGACCACACTGAGCTGAAACTGACTATTTTTGCTGCCAGCCGTGAACGTAATGGCCTGCTGGCGCACTTTGCTGAAGACGAAGAAAGCACTGATGACTGACAAACCCAAACTTGAACTGAACTGGATCGGCAAAGAAAACCGCCCGCGTCTCGAACCGCGCATCTTGATTGAGGACACGACCCTATCGTACCAGGCTCATGCTCCGATACCCGCCCAAGGCGACCTGCTGGCGGATACGCCCAACCAGGCCTACCACGATAACCTGCTGATCCAGGGCGACAACCTGCTGGCTCTCAAGGCGCTGGAAGCAAAATATGCCGGTAAGGTTAAATGCATTTATGTAGATCCACCCTATAACACTGGCCAGATGTTCATAAATTACGATGATGGTATCGAGCACTCTGAGTGGTTGACCCGTTTTAGAGATAGGGTCGCGTTACTTCGCGAGCTTCTAACTGGGGATGGTGTTTTCTTCTGTCAGCTGAACGATGATGAATGTGCCTATGCAAAGGTGTTGCTAGATGAGGTTTTTGGTAGAGGTAATTTCCTTAACCAGATCAGCGCTAAAATGAAGCAAACATCGGGCGCCAGTGGAGGTGGTGAAGATAAGAGGCTGAAAAAAAATATTGAACATATTCTTGTCTATTCAAAAGACAAGAATATGTTTTCGAAGTTTAATGACGTGTATGATGAGGCCGAGCTCTTTGAAGTCATAGCGGAAATGCGTGATGAGGGTAAAAGCTGGAAATACACTCGCGCGATTACCTCATTTGGGACGCGTGTCTATCAGAAAACAATTTATGATGGCTCAGGAGAAGAAATAAAGATTTTCGCTCATGAGGATGTTGAGATTAAAACCATCAAAGAGCTTATGCAGGAGGATGGGCTTACTGAGGAGGAAGTGTATTTTAAATATTTCGACCGCATATTCCGAGATACTAACGCTCAAAGTTCTATTCGGGCTAGAGTAATGGAGGCTACGGAGGGGTTTGGTGACTTTGTAAGTATTGAATACACTCCGAGGTCTGGCCGCTCGAAAGGTAAGGTTACAGCCTTGTACTATAAGGGGGGTAATAGGGATCTTCTGGCTTGGCTTTCCGATATTTCAGAGAAGAAAGGAAAAAAGCTTATTAAGAAGGAAAAAGCAGGCACTTTTTGGGAAGGTTTTCCATTGAATAACCTAACCAAAGAAGGCGGCGTACTATTTCCTAACGGGAAAAAGCCTGAAGCACTGATAAAGAAAATTTTAGACCTGGCGACCGCGCCCGGTGACCTCGTCCTCGACTCCTTTGGTGGTTCCGGTACCACGGGGGCTGTCGCCCACAAGATGGGGCGTCGCTGGATCATGGTTGAATTGGGCGAGCACTGCCATACCCATATCGTACCCCGCCTGAAAAAGGTGATCGACGGAACCGACCAAGGCGGGATCAGTAAGGCGGTCGATTGGCAGGGCGGCGGCGGTTTCCGCTATTTGCGCATAGCGCCTTCGCTGCTGAAGAAGGATCAGTGGGGCAACTGGGTCATCAACCCAACCTACAACGCAGAGATGCTTGCCGAGGCCATGTGCAAGCACATGGGCTTCGAGTATGCCCCGAGCCAGATTCATTTCTGGGAACACGGGCGCAGCAGCGAGAGAGATTTTATCTACGTGACTACAGGTAGTCTGAGCCATGATCAGTTGCGCCGTATTGGTGACGAGGTGGGTAGTGAACGTACCTTGCTGATCTGTTGCAAGGCGTTTATGGCAGATGTCGATGTATTCCCTAACTTAACGCTGAAAAAAATTCCACATGCGATCTTGGGCAAGTGCGAGTGGGATCAGGACGATTATAGTTTTAGCATCAATCTAACTGCCGGGCCGGATGAGCTTGTACTCGAAGATGAATAAGGATGTTATTTATGGCTGAGCCAATCAATGGGCGGAGAGTAGCTAATCAGATCACCGCACGACTTTCGCTGCGCAAGCCACAACGGGAATCGTTGGATATTCTGGTCGAGCTTCTCGACCAATTACCGCTGGGCAAAGAACCTGACATGCAGCATTGGCTGCAGGTGATCCGTAGCCATTATTCGAGTATGCAGGCGTTCGAGCGCGCCTTCCCGTCACTGTGCTTTGCCTTGGCCACTGGCGTGGGCAAAACGCGCTTGATGGGGGCAATGGTCGCTTGGCTGTTCATCACCGGGCGCAGCCGCCACTTTTTAATCCTGGCGCCAAATTTGACGATTTATGAAAAGCTGAAAAAAGACTTCAGATTTGGTGAGCCAAAATATGTATTCACCGGGATTCCCGAGATGGCTGGCACGCCACCTGTGATTATTACGGGGGATGATTACGAAGACGGACGGGGCGTACGGTTAGACTATGCGGTTCCCAAACCATTGACAATGCAGGGTGACATGCTGAATGTGGAAGGTGCGCTGCATATCAATATCTTCAATATCGCCAAGATCAATGCTCGTGATAATAAAAAGGGTGCGACGAAGTCGGCGACTGCCAAAGTACGCCGTCTGCAGGAGTATTTAGGCGAATCATATTTCGACTATCTGGCTGGTCTGCCTGATCTGGTCGTGCTGATGGATGAGGCGCATCGGTACTACGCCGATGCGGGCGCGAAGGCGATCGATGATCTCAAGCCTGTGCTCGGTCTGGAGCTCACGGCAACGCCAAAAACCACCGGCGTCAAACCCAGACCGTTCAGTAATGTGGTGTATCACTATCCGCTTTCTAAGGCACTTCAAGATGGCTATGTAAAAATCCCTGCCGTCGGAACCCGCCGGGATTTTAATAGCGATCAATATTCTCCAGATGTTCTCGAATCCATCAAGCTGGAGGATGGCATCCATCACCACGAATTCGTCAAGGTCGAGTTGGAGAACTACGCACGCAACTATGGCGTCAAGACAATCAAGCCGTTCATGTTAGTGGTGGCACAAGACACAGCCCATGCCTCGTCGATTCGTGGCCTGATTCAGTCGAAAAAATTCTTCGGTGGGCGCTATCGGGATCGAGTTATCGAAGTGCATTCCAACCTCTCGGGCTCAGAATCGGATGAATCTACCGAACGGCTGTTGGCGGTGGAGCATGACGAAAACACCGAGATTGTGATCCACGTCAACAAGCTCAAGGAAGGTTGGGACGTCACCAACCTGTACACCATTGTGCCGCTGCGTGCTTCGGCTTCAGAGATTCTCACCGAGCAGACCCTTGGTCGTGGTTTGCGCCTGCCCTATGGCAAGCGTACCGGTGTGGTGGCGGTCGATCGCTTGTGTATCGTCGCCCATGATCGCTTTCAAGAAATTGTTGACCGAGCCAATCTTGATGATTCGCTGATACATGAAAAAGTGTATATCGGTGGCGAGAGCGAAGCGGATGTCCCGCAGAAAAAGCCTCAGCTATTGCCGTCGTCACCGATAACTGCGCGTATTTCGGATGAGTCTTCAGCTTCGCCTGCTGCAGAGATTCAGGGCCGGTATCAGGTTCAAGTGAAGAATGCCGAAGAGGCCAGAGTGGTTGCCATTACCCTTGAAGCCCTACACGAGGAGGCACGCAAGCTCGGCACTAGCCTTGAGTTGCAGAGCCGGGAAACCCAGCAGCGCCTAGTCAAGCGTGTTCAGCGTGTACTGGAGAACCAGTTGCCTGTTCAACCACAACTGAGTGGCCTGCAGGACATCGAGCTGCAGACCGCTGGCGAGTTGCAAGCACTGGTGCTCAAGGTTACGGAGAAAATTGTTGCCCTGACCATTGATGTGCCGCGCATTGCAGTGTTGCCAACACGAGAGGTCAATTATCATTTCGAGGATTTCGATCTGGTGGGGCTAGAGAAAGTTCGCTTCGAGCCCGTGGCCAAAGAAATTCTTCTGCACCACCTGGAGAGCAACCAGAGCGCTACTATTCTTTGGGATCGGCAGGAGGCCACCGAGGCCCGATTCGAGGATTATCTAGTACGTCATTTGTTTGCTCGGGACGAGGTGGATTACGATCAGTATGCTGGCCTGCTTTACAAGCTGGCGGCGCAGATGATCACTCATCTGAAGGGCTATCTCAGCAATACCGATGCCGTGGAAAATGTGCTGCTCTACTGGCAAAAGCAGCTGAGTGATTTCATCTGGGCCCAGATGCAGGCCCATGTGCGTACTACTCCGACGGATTACAGAGGCAAGGTTACTCAGGGTTTCGATGTCCTCAAACCTGCGGCGTATACTTTACCTGCCGGTGATAGTCCACGATATTTCCGAACACCGATTACCGAAAAGCGCTTGGTTCGGCAGATGGTCTTCGAGGGTTTTCAGCGCTGCTGCTATCCCTACCAGAAGTTCGATTCAGTGGATGGAGAGTGGCGGTTAGCGCAAATCCTTGAGGACGATCCGCAGGTGATTAGATGGATGAAACCAGCACCTGGTCAGTTCCGAATTGAGTATCAGAATGGACAGAACTACGAGCCTGATTTTATTGTAGAAACTCAAGATGATTATCTAATGATCGAACCAAAACGCGCTGATCAGATAGATCTAGTTGACACTCAGAACAAGGCCCGTGCGGCTGAGCGCTGGTGCGGCTATGCTAACGAGCATGCAAAAATTAATGGGGGGAAGTGTTGGGTGTATTTGTTGGTGCCGGATGACCAAGTTAGACTCGGCAACAGCCTTACATGGCTTAGGAACTCTTTTACCTATTGATTGGTATTGGTGGCCATTGATTCTGTAAGCGAGGTTGCTGAGCTAGGTCACTGTCACTGCGCAGCCTATCGACCGTTTCCAGCGTTCTTTGCAGGTCAGCCCGAGCAGCCTCTTGCTTTTGGCTAAAGCAGCGGAGGCAAGGCAGATCCTCGCTTATTTCAGTGGTAGAAATTGCGCTCCCTAGGGTCTGGATGAAAAGTCTTGAGACGAAGGTCAGGCAAGGCGAAAACAGCCGAGGAAGCGGAGTTTACGGATTGTAAATGAGCATTCCGAGGCTGTTTTCAACGCAGCATCACCGAGTATCAAGGCTTTTCGTACAGAGCCTAGAGGCTTTGATTAGTGAAGGGATCGTTGTGCTACCGATCCTCACGAGCGATGCACTGGGTGTTGGGGAGGGAGCAAAGCGGACTGACGAGATGAGGTCTAGGGTGCGAGCGTGCCAAGGACAGGGTATGACGAAAGCTGAGGCAGTGCTTTACCTTAAAATCTCCAGGACGACGGTTGGTGGATAATGCGAATAGACAAGAAGGCGAAACGTCTCTTTGCGCTCAATTCCGACGAGCGGTGCCTCGCTTGGGCTACGATCCATTTTTGTAAAGTTTTTTGAGCGAAAAGCGGCGAATCATTACAAAATTCCGTACGTTTTTCATGCGGTATGACTTTCTATGTGGTGGTTGACCCCTTGTTTTATGGGCGCTCACTAGCTCGATTGGTTTTTTAGCTTTCCGGTATTCATAACCGTTCTGATCGGCAAGGTAAGGCGTCTAACAAGACAAAAAAACCAGGGCAGTTGCCTTGGTTTTTTTATGGCCCGGTATCCTGTGTAGGAGACGTCTGAAGTTGCTGGTGTTGCAACTCCTCACCGCCCTCTCTGTTTAGTATCTGCTTCATAGCAGGCAGAGGGAATGGAAGCATGGACGTCATCATGGGTTTGGTAGCTGCCGTACTTTGGGGTGCTGCGGATTTTCTGGTGGGGGTAAACGCTCGGGCGGTTGGTATTCGTCGAGCCGTCTTTTTTGGACAGGTATTGGGCCTGTTGCTGATGGGACTGATCATCCTCATGTCGGCCAATCAGCTGGAGAAGATGCTGGCGGCCCCTGTTAGCGCATTGCTTCTTGGCGGTGTTGCGGCGCTTTGCACGGTGTTAGGAGCGCTGTCACTTTCCAAGGCCTTTGCTATCGGCAAAACGGCAGTTGTGGCTCCGCTGGTGACCACGTATGGCGTTTTTACTACGCTGCTGGCCTGGCTGGGTGGTGATGAATTGTCGCTTTGGCAGTTTCTTGGTTTGCTGATCTGTTTCTTTGGCGTGCTGTTGGCCAGTAGCAGCGGTAACAAGGCGGATGATCAGGGGCGCTCGATGAGCCGTTTGCCGGTTGCGTTCGCTCTATTGGCGGCGGCGCTCTACGGCGTCAGTTTCTGGCTTCAGGGAAAATATGCGCTGCCATCACTCGGCCCTGTGAACATGTTGGCGCTAGGGTATGCCGTTGGGGTGATCTTCCTCATGCCCGAAGCGCTCAGGCTGATGAGGGGCTGGTCGGTAATCAGGCCAAGAACCTATGCAACATTATGCGGTGCCAGCCTGTTTAACCTCGGTGGCTTTTCTGCCTTTTCCTGGGGGGCGCTCAATGGTTCGATTTCTGTTGTTACGGTGATCAGCACGCTTTCGGGCGGAATCGCTGCGGTACTTGGCTTTTTCTTCTATCGAGAGCGGTTGTCCTGCTTTCAAGTTGTAGGCGTGAGTCTGGTTTTAGCAGGGGCCGTTGTGCTGCACCTGCTTGAGTGACCTCTATAAGTTCAGGGGCTGCATTCACTATGGGGGCGGGCGAGCCCGCTCTCATAGGTACTGCGCAGGTTTCTTCTACGGCGCAATCCTGTGGGGGTATTAACCCAGTCAGTGCTTCAGTAGAACAACCGCGGCTCCGGCGAATCCAGCAGGCTTGCCAACTTGGTCAGGGCAAAGCCCAGTTCCTGGCGGCTGGGGCTCATCAGCGCGATGCGCACACCGCAGGTGGCGTGGCTACGTTCTGGTAAAAACTGGCTGCCGCTGACCACCGTAACGCCGTTGTTACGCGCCAGGTTGGCGAACTCGTCGCTGGTCCACGGCTCTGGCAACTCCAGCCAGATATGAAAGCTGTGGGGCTGAGTACGGATGTTGTATCGACCAAGAATCTCCCGGGCCATGTGCTGGCGCGCGGCCGCCTCGTCCTGCTGTACCCGTACCAACTGGTCGGCCATACCGCTGTTGATCAGGTTACTGGCCAATTGCGCCATCAATGGCGAAGGCATCCACACGCTGCTGCGTACCATCGACGATAACCGTGACAGGGTTTGCGGCGGAGCGTACAGGTAGCCGATGCGCAGCGCCGGCAGCACGCTCTTGGACAGGCTGGTGAGGTACACCGAGCGTTCAGGCGCATACGCGGCCAGTGGCTTGTAATCCGGGGCGGGCTCAAGAAAACCGTAGATGTCGTCATCGACGATGAACAGGTCGAACTCGCGGGCGATCTCGGCGATGGCCTGGCGCCGTGCGTGGGGCATGATCGAGTTGGTCGGGTTCTGGTGCGTGGTGACGCATACCAGCAGGGAAGGGCGGTGCTCCAGGCAGGCCGCGCGCAATGCATCAGGAATAATGCCGTGCTCGTCCATGGCCACGCCGCGCAGGCGGCGGCCCATGCTGTGGGCCAGAGAGATGATGCCTGGGTAGCAAAACGACTCGCACAGCACCACATCGTCGCTCTTCGACAGGCTGCTGATGGCTACCAGCAGGCCATGCTGGGCCCCGGAGGTCAGTACCACTTGCTGCCAGCGTGCTTCGGGCAGCCAGCGCTGTATCCAGGCCGCGCCGGCCTGCTTGTGCGTCGCGTGGCCACCCTCGGTGACATAGTCGAGCACCTGCCCCAGGTCGGGCGAAGCGGCGAGTTCGGTTATGGCTCCGCGCAGCCAGTCGCTCATGTGGGCGTCGTTGGGCTTGATGATCGACAGGTCGATCTGACCGCTTTCGCGCCCGGTATTCACGGGGCTGGATCGGGTGCCAGGGGCAGCATTCGGCGTCGGCCGTTGTTGCAGTACAAAGGTACCTCTGCCGACTTCACCCACAACCAGGCCACGCTTGGCGGCTTCGTCATAAGCGCGGCCGATGGTGCCAGGGGTGACGTTCAGGGACTCGGCCAGGTCCTTGAGGGTTGGCAAGCGTTCGCCAGCCACCAGTCGGCCACTGCCAATGTCCTGCTCCAAGGCGTCGGCGATCATCAGGTAGACCGGCTGCGCCAGGTCGCTGTAGTGAGGAACCCACATAGAAATGGCACCAGAATTTGCGAGAACGCGGAAGCCTAGCACGAAAGGTCTGATGGAAGTAATTGTGTTTTCCCACATGTAAATTGCCTTGATTGACTCGCTTGCGCCTACCCTGCGCAGCTATCAAGCCCCGCTTCTAGAGGCCATGCGCTTTACCTATGCCAGATTGTCTGCTCATCGGTGTATCTAGAAATCTTTTGAAATCAATGAGTTGATTTGATCGATTCAATTCAAGGTGTTGACGCTTTGGAAAATCAATTGAATCGAGGTTATTTTTATAATTACAATGATTGAGTCGATGCAATGCGAAATTGCCTGAAAGGCTTTCATCGCCGCCATCGCATAGCTGTGAACGGCTTCAAAAAAACAACCTCTGCCGCCTCTGCCCGGCTTGGCACGATACCGAACGGCCTCAAGCCAGCTCAATGGAATAGCACTCGAAATGGAAAGCGCACACCTGCAACAAGGGGCCGAGCCTCAAACCTCTCTGGAGATCCGCCTGCCTTGGGTTACTTCCAGCGCCTGGCAAACCTTGCTGAACAATACCCCGCTCGATTTTGAGGCGAGCAAAGAGCTTTACCCGCAGCTCAAGGACCAGGCGCAGGAAGTGCTGGGCAAGGCGCTGTGCCGGCAGGTTCGAGGGTTTGTCGAAGATCCGCAGTTGACCAGCATGATCGTGCGCAACTGCCCCCGGGACCGGGACATCCCGCCCACACCCTACACAGGCGTGCTCAGCCCGCGCAGCACACCCATTGCATGCCTGGTGAGCCTGACCATGCAAAGCCTGATGGGGATCAACCCGGTGGTTTACGAAGGGGAGAACGATGGCCGGTTGTTCCGCCATGTCATCCCGTCGCGCAGTTCTTCCAGCCACAAGAGTTCTCATGGTTCGCGACTGCGTTTTTCCTACCATGTGGATAACCCGGACCTGCCGCTGTCTTGCGAACCGCTGGGCGTAACGTCCTGCTGCCCGGAATACCTGTCGTTCTTCGGCATGCGCTGTGACCCGCGCATCAGCACCACGCTGGTCAACCTTGATGCAGTGGTCGAAGCACTGCCGGCGTCGACCGTGCGCGAGCTGTGTCTGCCGCAGTTCGAAATCCGCCGCCCGGACTCATTCACCGGCAACCGCCGTTGCACGGCAGAGCTGCCAGTGCTGGCGCGTGGTCACGCTGGCGAATGGTTGTGCCGTTTCGACAGCGAGAACACCCACGGCCTCAACCTGCGTGCCGAGCAGGCCTTGGGCTGCCTGCGTGGCGTGCTGGAGACCCGCCGCTTCGATGAGCCGCACCTGCTGCTGCCGGGCGACTTTATGGTGTTCAAGAACCAGCGCGTGTTGCACGCCCGCGACGGCTTCGAGCCGCAGAACGATGGCGCCGACCGCTGGCTGTTACGCCTGTTTGCGGTCAACGACCTCAACCGGGTGCATTTTGCCCGGGCCGACCACCTGTACGAAGTTCTCTCCTGATCCATTTCACTGATTCAACGGACGCATACTTATGGAACTGTTAGGCGCCTTCTGGGCGGAACACTGGTTGCTGGCAATCCTGATGCTCGGCGCGATCGCCTTCGTTGCAGGCTTCGTCGACAGTATTGCCGGTGGTGGCGGTCTGTTTCTGGTACCGGGCTTTTTGCTGGTGGGCATGCCGCCGCAGGTGGCACTGGGCCAGGAAAAACTGGTCAGCACCCTTGGCACGTTGGCGGCCATTCGCAACTTCCTGGCCAACAGCAAGATGGTCTGGCAGGTGGCGTTGGTCGGGGTGCCGTTCTCACTTCTGGGTGCCTACCTGGGGGCGCACCTGATCGTGTCTATCTCGCAAGAGACTGTAGGCAAGATCATCCTGGCGCTGATCCCGTTCGGCATCCTCATCTTCCTCACCCCCAAGGACCGCCCGGTAGAGGAGCGAGAGCTGTCTTCGCGCATGCTCTACACCGTGGTGCCGTTGACCTGCCTGGCCATCGGCTTCTATGACGGCTTCTTCGGCCCCGGTACCGGGAGCATGTTCATCATCGCCTTCCATTACCTGCTGCGCATGGACCTGGTCTCCAGTTCGGCCAACTCCAAAACCTTCAACTTCGCTTCCAACATCGGCGCCTTGGTCGCCTTCGTCATGGCCGGGAAGGTCGTCTACCTGCTGGCATTACCGCTGGTGGCCTGCAACATCCTGGGTAACCACCTGGGCAGTGCCCTGGCGCTGCGCAAAGGCAACGAAGTGGTACGCAAGGCGCTGGTGTTCTCGATGCTTTGCCTGTTCACCAGCCTGGGCGTGAAGTACCTGGCCTGACCTACTGATAGGAGAAAACTGATGAAAACCGCATTCGTAACTGGCGCCTCCTCGGGTTTTGGCCGTGCCATCTGCTGCACGCTGATCGGCAAAGGCTACCGCGTGATCGGTGGCGCCCGGCGCATGGACAAACTGAAAGCGCTGGAGGCCGAATTGGGCGTCAATTTCATTCCGCTGGCGCTGGATGTCACCGACCCGGTGTCGCTGGAGACGGCGGTCGAGCAGATTCGTGATGCATCGCTGCAGATCGACCTGCTGGTCAACAACGCCGGGCTGGCGTTGGGTGTGGACCGAGCCCAGGCCAGCAGCGCCGAAAACTGGCAGAGGATGATCGACACCAACATCACCGGCCTGGCCATGGTTACCCACAAGATTCTGCCGCAAATGGTGGAAGCCGACAGCGGGATGATCATCAACATTGGCTCTATCGCCGGCACTTACCCCTACCCGGGCGGCAATGTTTATGGCGCCAGCAAGGCCTTCGTCCGCCAGTTCAGCCTCAACTTGCGTGCCGACCTGGCGGGCACCCGAGTACGGGTGAGCAACATCGAGCCGGGGCTGTGCTCGGGCACTGACTTCTCGGTGGTACGTCTGAATGGCGACCTGGACGCGGTGCAGGCGTTGTATCGGGATGTCGAGGCCATCCTGCCGGAGGATATCGCGGCTACGGTAGCCTGGATTGCCGATCAGCCGGCGCATGTGAACATCAATACCGTCGAGATCATGCCGGTGGCGCAGAGCAGTGCGGCGCTGAATGTGGTGCGCAACCTGCCGCGTGCCTGACCCGGGCCTTACCACTGACTCAGGTCATCGCACGTTCCCGATTCTTGACTAGTCTTAACCATTGGCGGCCATGTATTGGCCGCCACCGTGACTACCAAGAGGCGCCGGCCATGTTCCGCGCGTCCACCACCTGATCAGGAGTGCACGATGGACCTGAACCGTCGGCAATTCTTCAAGGTCGCCGCCGTCGGCCTTGGAGGCTCGAGCCTGGCGGCGTTGGGCATGGCCCCGACGCCGGCCTTCGCCGAGCAGGTGCGTCACTTCAAGCTGGCGCACACCAACGAAACCCGCAACACCTGCCCTTACTGCTCGGTCGGCTGCGGCCTGATCCTGTACAGCCAGGGCGATGCGGGTAAAAACGTCAAACAGAACATCATCCATATCGAAGGGGACGCCGACCACCCGGTCAACCGCGGCACCCTCTGCCCTAAAGGCGCCGGCCTGCTGGACTTTATCCACAGCCCGAGCCGCTTGCAGTACCCCGAGGTACGCAAGCCAGGCAGCAAGGAGTGGGTGCGGGTCAGCTGGGACGAGGCGCTCGACCGCGTCGCCGACCTGATGAAACAGGACCGAGACGCCAATTTCATCGAGAAGAACGCCCAGGGGCAAACCGTAAACCGCTGGCTCACCACCGGTTTTCTGGCTGCCTCCGCCGCCTCCAGCGAGGCAGGCTACCTGACCCACAAGGTCGTCCGCGCAACAGGCATGCTGGGGTTCGATAACCAGGCACGTGTCTGACATGGCCCGACGGTGGCAAGTCTTGCCCCGACGTACGGCCGTGGCGCCATGACCAACCACTGGTCCGATATCGCCAACGCGAATCTGGTCCTGGTGATGGGTGGCAACGCAGCAGAAGCGCATCCGTGCGGCTTCAAATGGGTGACCGAGGCCAAGGCGCACAACAAGGCGCGGCTGATCGTGGTCGACCCGCGTTTTACCCGTACCGCTTCGGTGGCGGACTACTACGCGCCGATCCGTACCGGTACCGATATCGCCTTCATGGGCGGGCTGATCAATTACCTGCTGAGCAACGACAAGATCCAGCACGAGTACGTGCGTAACTACACCGATGTGTCGTTCATCGTCAAAGAGACCTATGGCTTCGAGGACGGGCTGTTCAGCGGCTACGACGAGGCCAAGCGTGTGTATGCCGACAAATCCGGCTGGGGTTACGAGCTGGGTGAGGACGGCTATGCCAAGGTCGACCCGACCCTGCAACACCCGCGTTGCGTGTTCCAGTTGATGAAACAGCATTACAGCCGCTACACCCCGGAACTGGCGAGCATGACCTGTGGCATGCCACAGGACGCCATGATGAAAGTCTGGGAAGAGATCGCCACCTGCTCGGCACCGGGCAAGACCATGACGATTCTCTACGCGCTCGGCTGGACGCAGCACTCGATCGGTGCGCAGATCATCCGCAGTGCGGCCATGGTCCAGCTGCTGCTGGGCAACGTCGGCATGCCCGGTGGTGGTGTCAACGCCTTGCGCGGGCACTCCAATATCCAGGGCCTGACCGACCTCGGCCTGCTGTCCAACTCGTTGCCGGGCTACCTGACCCTGGCCGGTGACGCCGAGCAGGACTACGCCACCTACATCGACAAGCGCGCGTCCAAGCCGCTACGCCCAGGGCAGCTGTCGTACTGGCAGAACTACGGCAAGTTCCACGTCAGCCTGATGAAGGCCTGGTACGGCGCCAACGCCACGGCGGAAAACAACTGGGGCTATGACTGGCTGCCCAAGCTCGATGTCCCGGCCTACGACGTGCTGCGCATGTTCGAGATGATGGGCCAGGGCAAGGTCAACGGCTACATGTGCCAGGGCTTCAACCCGATTGCCGCGCTGCCGGACAAGAACCGCGTCACCGCAGCGCTGGGCAAGCTCAAGTGGCTGGTGATCATGGACCCGCTGGCCACCGAGACCTCGGAGTTCTGGCGTAACGCCGGGCCGTTCAACGACGTCGACACCGCCAATATCCAGACCGAAGTGATCCGCCTGCCCACCACCTGCTTCGCCGAGGAGGACGGCTCGCTGGTCAATAGCAGCCGTTGGCTGCAATGGCATTGGAAGGGGGCCGACGGCCCGGGTGAGACCCGTACCGACGTGCAGATCATGAGCGAACTGTTCCTGCGCCTGCGCCAACGCTACCAGGCCGAGGGCGGCGCCTACCCTGATGCGATGATGAACATCAGCTGGCCGTACAAGATCCCTGAAGAGCCATCCCCGGAGGAGCTGGCCAAAGAGATGAACGGCTGGGCGGTCACCGACCTCACCGACGCCACCGGCGCCACGCTCAAGGCTGGCCAGCAACTGTCAGGCTTCGGCCAGATGAAGGACGACGGCAGCACGGCGTCTGGATGCTGGATCTTCGCCGGCTGCTGGACCGAGCAGGGCAACCAGATGGCTCGCCGTGATAACAGCGATCCGTATGGCATGCACCAGGTGCAGAACTGGGCCTGGGCCTGGCCGGCCAACCGTCGCATCCTCTACAACCGTGCCTCCAGCGACCCGCAAGGCAAGCCGTGGGACCCAGAGAAGAAACGCTTGGTATGGTGGAACGGCAAGGCCTGGACCGGTACCGATGTGCCGGACTTCAAGGCCGACTCGCCGCCCGAGGCCGGGATGAACCCGTTCATCATGAACCCCGAAGGCGTGGCGCGTTTCTTCGCCATCGACAAGATGGCTGAGGGGCCGTTCCCCGAGCACTACGAGCCGTTCGAAACGCCGATCGGTATCAACCCGCTGCACCCGCAGAACAAGAAGGTGGTCAGCAACCCGGCTGGCCGCATCTTCGACTCGGTGTGGGACACGCTCGGCACGCACGACGAGTTTCCCTACGCGGCGACCACCTATCGGCTGACCGAGCATTTCCACTTCTGGAGCAAGCATTGCCGGCTCAACGCCATTGCCCAGCCCGAGCAGTTCGTCGAAATCGGCGAGGTGCTGGCCAACGAGAAAGGCATCAAGGCCGGCGACCGGGTGCGGGTGTCGAGCAAGCGCGGGCATATCGATGCGGTGGCAGTGGTGACCAAGCGGATTCGCCCGCTCCAGGTCAACAACCAGACCGTGCACCAGATCGGCATTCCGTTGCACTGGGGTTTCACCGGCGCTACCCGGCATGGCTACCTGACCAACACCCTGGTGCCATTCCTCGGTGACGGCAACACCCAGACGCCAGAGTCCAAGTCGTTCCTCGTCAAAGTGGAGAAACTCTGATGGCCAGCCAAGACATCATCGCCCGCTCGGCCACCACCACCGTACCGCCTTCGGTACGCCAGCAGCAGGAAGTCGCCAAGCTGATCGACACCACCAAGTGCATCGGCTGCAAGGCCTGCCAGGTGGCGTGCTCGGAATGGAACGAACTGCGTGACGAGGTCGGCCACAACCACGGCACCTACGACAACCCCCAGGACCTCACGGCCGAAACCTGGACCCTGATGCGCTTCACCGAGCACGAGCGCGACGACGGCAACCTGGAGTGGCTGATCCGCAAGGATGGCTGCATGCACTGTGCCGACCCAGGGTGCCTGAAGGCGTGCCCAAGCCCGGGGGCGATCATCAAGCACGCCAACGGCATCGTCGACTTCAACCAGGACCACTGTATCGGCTGCGGTTACTGCATCACCGGCTGCCCGTTCAACATTCCGCGCATCTCGCAGAAAGACCACAAGGCGTACAAGTGCACCCTGTGCTCCGACCGCGTGACTGTGGGCCTGGAGCCGGCCTGCGTGAAAACCTGCCCGACCGGGGCGATCGTGTTCGGCAGCAAGGACGAGATGAAAGTGCATGCCGCCGAGCGCATCGTCGACCTGAAGTCGCGGGGCTACGACAAGGCCGGGTTGTACGACCCGGATGGCGTCGGTGGCACCCACGTGATGTACGTGCTGCACCATGCCGACACGCCGAAGCTGTACGCCGGCCTGCCGGACCAGCCGGTGATCAGCCCTTTGGTGGGGCTGTGGAAGGGCTTCACCAAGCCGCTGGCGTTGCTGGCCATGGGCGCGGCGGTGTTGGCCGGGTTCTTCCATTATGTGCGGGTTGGCCCACAGCGGGTCGAGGAGGACGAGCACCCCACGCCGCCGGATGACAACGTGCATCAGGTGGATCCTGCGGTCCATGTCTATGACCCGACCAAGCCCGGGGGGCAAGGGGAGCAGCGGCCATGAACGACAACAAACCCATCCTGCGCTACAACGCCAATGAGCGGACAAACCACTGGATTGTGGCAATCCTGTTCATCCTGGCGGGGCTGTCGGGGCTGGCGCTGTTTCATCCGGCGCTGTTCTGGCTCAGCCACCTGTTTGGCGGCGGGCCGTGGACGCGCATCCTGCACCCTTTCATCGGGGTGGCGATGTTCGTGTTCTTCCTCGGCCTGGTGTTCCGTTTCTGGCGCGCCAACTTCATCACCGCCAACGACCGCCTGTGGCTGCGTCGCATCGATCGGGTGATGGTCAATCGTGAGGATGGCGTGCCCCCCATCGGCAAGTACAACGCCGGACAGAAGCTGCTGTTCTGGACCTTGCTGGCGTGCATGCTGGTGCTGCTGGTGAGTGGAGTGGTGATCTGGCGTGCGTATTTCAGCCACTGGTTCGGCATCGATGCCATTCGCTTGTCTGCGCTGCTGCACGCGTTGGCGGCGTTCGTGCTGATTCTCAGCATCATCGTGCACATCTATGCCGGCATCTGGATCAAGGGCTCGATCGGCGCCATGCTGCATGGCTGGGTCAGCCGCGCGTGGGCACGCAAGCACCATGAGTTGTGGTACCGCGAAGTGACCGGCGACAAAACGCCGGGCAATCACGGACGAAAAGAAGGATGAACGCTTGAGCACGATACTCGAACCCGGGCAGATCGAAGCGTCGGCGGTGATGCCGCCGTTTCTGCACCTGCCGCCCGCCAACCTGTTCGAAGTGCGCGCCGCGCGACTGGAGCAGCTGGCCCAAGGCAATGCCCTTGGCGACTACCTGAGGTTGGTGGCGCGGTTGTGCCGCGTCCAGCAGCAGCTTGTGGATAACCCGCCCGCTGGCGTGCCGGTGGCCGAGGAACGTCAGCGCCTGTGCATAAGTCATGGTTTGCCGCCGTTGGCGGCTGACAGCCTGGTGCGCGAAGGGCCTTGGCTGGTTTGGTTACAGGCCTTCCTTGAGCACTTCAACGGTGAAACCAGTGGCCCGCTGGGTGAGGCCTTGCAGGTGCTGCGTGGCAGTGATGACAACCAGCGCAAAGGCTGGGGCATCGCTTTGCTGGCAGGGCAGTATGACGCGGTGCCAGCGGCATTGGTGCCGTTCCTCGGGGCCGCGTTGCAGGCGGCCTGGTCCAGCTGGCTGCTGGCGTTGCCAACGCCGGAGCTGAAACCTGCTGGCAGCCTGGCCCAGTGCCCGGCTTGCGGTTCGCCGGCAATGGCCGGGGTGGTGCGCAACCGTGGCAAGCACAATGGCCTGCGCTATCTGGTCTGTTCGTTGTGTGCCTGTGAATGGCATGTGGTGCGGGTGAAGTGTGTGTATTGCGAGTCGAGCAAGAACTTGCGCTATACCAGCCTTGAGGATGATCGCCATGCGCCGGGCAAGGCGCCATTGCGTGCCGAGTGTTGCCCGGGCTGCGAAAGCTACCTGAAGCAGAACTATCTGGAGAACGATGCAGCGGCCGAGCCTTTGGCCGACGACCTGGCCAGCCTGGCGCTGGATATGCGCCTGGACGAGGAGGGCTTTCATCGCCTGGCGCCCAACCTGATGCTTGCGCCCGGGTAGTGGGTGAGTGTCTACACTGAAATACCGAGTTGCCTTCTTCGCGGGCACGCCCGCTCCCACAAGGACTGCGCAAGCCTCAAATACAGCGCGGACCCTGTGGGAGCGGGCGTGCCCGCGAAGAGGCCAGTACAGACACCGGATAACCCAAGGTAGTACCGCATGTCTTCAAGCCTAGCCAGCGACACCCCACGCCTCCCATCCATCGACACCCTTCTGCGCCACCCGGCCTGCCTCCCGCTGATCGATCGCCACGGCCGCGATGCAGTGCTGGCTACCTTGCGCCAACTGCTCGACGACCTGCGTGACCCTGCCCGCAACGGCCAGCTCAGTGCAGCCGAACTGGCCACCGAAGTGCTGCTGGGCCGCACCGGCGAACGCCTTGCCGCTCAACAGCGCAGCCAGGTCCGCCGTGTGTTCAACCTCACTGGCACCGTGTTGCACACCAATCTGGGGCGGGCCCTGTTGCCGGAAGAGGCCATCGAGGCCATGCAGACTGCCGCCCGCTATCCGCTCAACCTGGAGTTCGACCTGGCCACCGGCAAACGTGGCGATCGCGATGACCTGATCGAAGGCCTGATCCGCGAGCTGACCGGCGCCGAAGCCGTCACCGTAGTCAACAATAACGCCGCCGCCGTGCTGCTGGCGCTCAACAGCCTGGGCGCACGCAAGGAGGGCATCATCTCCCGTGGTGAGCTGATCGAGATTGGCGGTGCCTTCCGCATTCCCGACATCATGGCCCGGGCCGGCGTGAAGCTGCACGAGATCGGTACCACCAACCGCACCCACGCCCGCGACTATGAGGCCGCCATCGGCCCGCGCACGGGCCTGCTGATGCGTGTGCATTGCAGCAACTACAGCATTCAGGGCTTCACCACACAGGTGCCCACTGCCGAGCTGGCGCGGATTGCCCACCAACATGAACTGCCGCTACTCGAAGACCTCGGCAGCGGCAGCCTGCTCGACCTTACCCGCTGGGGCCTGCCCGCCGAACCTACGGTGCGCCAGGCCCTGGCTGATGGCGCCGATATCGTCACCTTCAGCGGCGACAAACTGCTGGGCGGGCCTCAGGCAGGGATCATCGTTGGCCGCAAAGACCTGATCGCCAGGATCAAGAAAAACCCGCTCAAGCGAGCCTTGCGCGTCGACAAGATCACCCTCGCAGCCCTTGAAGCGGTGCTGGCACTGTACCGCAACCCCGACCGCCTGGCCGAGCGCCTGCCCAGCCTGCGCCTGCTGACCCGCAGCCAGGCCGAGATCCAGGCTCAGGCCGAGCGCCTGTCGCCTGAACTCAAGGCGCGTCTCGGCGAGCAATGGGCCGTCAGCGTAGAACCTGCGCTGGGCATGATTGGCAGTGGCAGCCAGCCGGTGGCGCGCCTGCCCAGTGCCGCGCTGTGCCTGCGCCCGCAAGTGTCGAAGAAGCTGCGCGGGCGCAGCTTGCATGTACTGGAGCGGGCCCTGCGTGATCTGCCTGTACCGGTGCTGGGCCGCATCGATGACGATGCCTTGTGGCTGGACCTGCGCCAACTGGATGACGAAGCCCAGTGGCTGGCCCAGTTGCCCGCCCTGCAACTGGGGCCAGTGCAGTGATCGTTGGTACCGCCGGGCACATCGACCACGGCAAGACCGCACTGCTGCAGGCGCTGACTGGCCAGGCCGGCGACCAGCGGCAGGAAGAGCGCGCCCGCGGCATGACCATCGACCTTGGCTACCGCTATGCGGCGCTGAGCGAAGGCGCGCCGCTGACGGGCTTCATCGATGTGCCGGGCCACGAGCGTTTTATCCACAACATGCTGGCCGGTGCCCATGGCATCGACCTGGTGCTATTGGTGGTGGCTGCTGACGACGGGGTCATGCCGCAGACGCGCGAGCACCTGGCGATCATCGAGCTGCTGGGGATTCCCCAGGCCCTGGTGGCGATCAGCAAATGCGACCGGGTCGAGCCGGCCCGGCTGGCCGATGTGCAGGTGCAAGTCGGTGAACTGCTGGCGCCAGGGCCGTATGCCGGTGCGCGGCAGTTCCCATTGTCGAGCATCAGCGGGGAAGGCGTGGACGCGCTGCGTCAAGCCCTGCTGGAGGCTGAGGCCAATGTACGGGCACGCGCTGTGCGCGGTGGTTTTCGCCTGGCCATCGACCGCGCTTTCGCGGTTAGCGGCGCTGGCGTGGTGGTCACCGGCACGGCGCTGGCCGGGCGGGTCAGTGCCGGCGATACCTTGTTGCTGGGCAAGGCCGGCAAAGCAGTGCGCGTGCGTGGCCTGCATGCACAGAACCAGGCCTCGTTGGTGGCAGAAGCGGGCCAGCGGGTGGCGCTGAACATCGCTGCCGAGCGACTGGCATTGGAGCAGATACACCGGGGTGACTGGCTGGTGCCTGAGTGGTTGCATGCGCCTGGCGTACGGGTGGATATCGAGCTGAGCCTGTTACCGGGAGAGACACGTACGTTCGAACATTTCAGCGCCGTGCACGTACACCTGGGGACTCAGGATGTGACGGCCCGGGTCGCCTTGCTAGAAGGCGAAAGCCTGGCGGCCGGCCAGCGCATGTTTGCCCAGTTGTTGCTCAATGCGCCGCTGCAGGCGGTGCATGGCGACCGTTTGGTGCTGCGCGACCAGCGTGCCCAGCGCACCTTGGGCGGTGGCAAGGTGCTGGACCCGTTCGCGCCAAGCCGCCAACGCCGCAGCGATGAGCGCCTGCGCCAGTTGCAGGTGCTGCGCGATACCGAAGAACTGGAGCAGGCGCTGCCGGCGCTGCTTGCCAGTGCACCGGGCGGTATCGACCCCCAGCGGCTTGAGCGGCAGTTCAATCGCCTGCGAGAAACCTGGCAGTTGCCGGAAGAAGTTTTGGTGGTGGCCACGCGGCAGGGCCAACTGCTGTTCGCCACTGCCAAGTGGCAAGCGCTGAAGCAGCAGGTGATGGAGCAGTTGGCACGGTTCCACGAACAGGAGCCCGACCAGCTCGGCCCGGACCGTGATCGCCTGCGCCGCTTTGTGGCCTTGCCCCTGGAGCGACCGGCCTTCGTCAGCCTGCTGGACGAGTTGCTCGATGACGGCAGCATCGCCAGCAGCGGGCCTTGGCTGCATTTGCCCGATCATAAGGTGCAATTGAGCGAAGCCGACAGTGAGTTGTGGGCGCGCCTGGAACCGAGGTTGTTGGCGGGGCAATACGACCCGCCGTGGGTCAGGACGTTGGCAAGTGAGGAGAACTGCGCTGAAGCCGATGTGCGCCTGTTGTTGCGCAAGCTTGCACGGCTGGGCCTGGTGCACCAGGTGGTGCGTGACCTGTTCTACCCTGAGGTGACGCTACAGCGCATGGCAGCGCTGCTGCTGGGGCAGGCCAGTGAGACGCCGATAGTGCAGGTTGCCGCGTTTCGCGATATGTTGGGGATCGGTCGCAAGCGCAGTGTGCAGATTCTGGAATACTTCGACCGCATCGGCCTGACCCGGAGGGTGGCCGACCAGCGTCACATCCGCGCCGACAGCGCCCTGGCCCAGCAGCAGACCAGGCACTGAGTTCAAGGAAGGCAATCGCGCCCGGTGGCGCGGCCGGGCTTCAAACCCGGTTGGGGACGGCAGCCGTTCCCGGGCAGGTTCGACTCCCGCTGCCTTCCGCCATTTTCTTTTGCCTGTTCAGGCTCGTTCGCCGCACAGGTCCAGAGCAAACCACTGCTCTGCAGCATCCACATCCAAACCCGCCCCCAACAGCGCAACCATCTTGCCCAGCGCTGCCTCACGGGTCATGCCGCCACCACTGACCAATCCGGCCCCACGCAAGCGGTTGCCCGCCGCATAGGTGTCGAACACCACCGAACCTTCAGGACACTGGCTGATAGCCGCCAGCATCACACCGCGCTGGCGCGCCGCGCTCAGTACATTCAGCAATGCCTGGTCATCCGACGGGCCGGTACCGCTGCCGTAGCATTCCAGCAGCAACCCCTGCACACCGCTGTCGATCAAGCCCTGCAAGTGCCCGGCCTGCAGCCCCGGGAACACCGGCACAACCGCCAGGTTGACCGGTTTGCGCGGCTGCTTGTAGCCCAGCTCGGCAGGGATCAAGTCGGCATGCTCACCATCACGATGGCGCGGCAGCGCCGCAAAGGCATCGAACGCCTCGCTGCGCAGCTTCGACGCCCGGCAGCCATGCAGCAGTTGGCCATGAAAGTAGAGCTGCACGCCATCTTCCAGGCGATGTTCGAACTGGCGCAACGCACCACACAGGTTGGCCCACGCATCGCTGTCAGCGGCACCCGCCGGCAGCATCGAGCCGGTCAGCAGCACCGGAACCGGCAGCCCCAGCAGCAGGAACGACAATGCCGCAGCGCTATACGCCATGCTGTCGGTGCCGTGCAGCACCAGCACGCCGTCATGGCCCGCCACATCCACCGCATCGACAATGGCATCGCGCATCGCCAGCCAGTTGTGCTGTTGCATGTTGGCGCTGTCGAGCAGCGGGTTCAGTTCCTGCAGGGTCCATTGCAGCTGGGGCGCATCGGCCATGTGCGCGAAGTGCTCGCGCATCCGTGCTTCAAAACCACCGGCTGGCGCCAGGCCTTCCGGGGTTTCGAGCATACCGATGGTGCCACCGGTATAGAGAACGAGAAGATTCTTTACGGCACGCATGGAGAACATCCGTAGCGGTGAGCGGAGAAAGAAAAGCCGCCCGCAGAAGGGGCGGCTGGGCAGGGCAGCGTATCAGCGCTGAGGCTGCGCTTGGCCGACTGTTTTGTCAGTGGCTGTTTCCGCCTGCGGATTGGCAGGCCAGGCATTGCGGTCCAGGTCCAGGTCGGCGAATTTGGTCGAATCGAACACCGGTTGCTGGATACCCGCCTTGCGCTGCTCGTCGTAGTCGCGCATCACACGCAGGCCGACCTTGAACAGCAGGGCCAGGGCCACCAGGTTGACGAAGGCCAGGCAGGTCATGGTGATGTCGGCGAAGGCGAACACGGTCGACAGGTCTTGCATCGAGCCCCAGACCACCAGTGCCAGCACCAGGCCACGGAACACCATCAGTACCACGCGGTTACGGGTGAGGAACTGCAGGCTGTTTTCGCCCAGGTAGTAGTTGTAGAGGATGCAGGTGAACACGAACAGCGACAGTGCCACGCTGACGAATACACGGCCCCAGTCACCGACCACGGCGGCCAGCGAGTTCTGGGTCAGGACAATGCCGTCACCCTCGAAGCCCGGGGTGTAGAAGCCCGACAGCAGGATCAGCAGTGCGGTGCAGGTGCAGATAACGAAGGTGTCGAGGAACACGCTGAAGGCCTGGACCACGCCCTGGGCGCCCGGGTGTTTCACGGCCGCCACGGCGGCGACGTTCGGTGCACTGCCAAGGCCCGCTTCGTTGGCGAACACGCCACGCTTCACGCCCATGACGATGGCGCTGCCGAGCAGGCCGCCGAAGGCTGGGTCGAGGCCGAAGGCGCTTTTGAAGATGGTTTCCAGCATGGCGGGCACGTGTTCGATCTGGGTGCCGATCACGTACAGGGTCACGCCGATGTAGGCCAGGGTCTTGACCGGTACCAGCAGGTCCGACACCGCAGCGATACGCTTGATGCCACCGATGAAGGTGATGGCCAGCAGCACAGCCAGGATAATGCCGGTGTGGCTTGGGTCGAAGGCAAAGGCGTTCTGCAGCGAGTGGGTCACGGTGTACGACTGCAGGCCGATGAAGGCGAAGCCGTAGGTGACCAGCAGCAGGATCGAGAACACGATGGCCATGCCTTTGCGCTTCAGGCCATGCTGGATGTAGTAGGCCGGGCCGCCACGGTACAGGCCGTCACCATCGGCGCGCTTGTACACCTGGGCCAGGGTACATTCGAAGAAGCTGCTGGACATGCCCACCAATGCGGTGACCCACATCCAGAACACGGCACCTGGGCCACCCAAGGTCACGGCGATACCGACACCGGCAATGTTACCGGCGCCAACGCGGCCGGCGAGGCTCAGCATCAGGGCCTGAAAGGAGCTCAGCTGGCCTGCCTGGCCACGCAGCGATTCCTTGAACACGGCGAACATGTGGCCGAAATGGCGGAACTGAACGAATCGGGAGCGGATGGTGAAGTAGCTACCCAGCCCTACGATCAGCACGATGAGGAGTTTCCCCGAGAGGAAATCGTTGAGTACTTCGAGCATTGGAGAATGACCTCGATTCTTATTCTTCGTGTGGAAAGACCAGCGGACGGCAGGCGCACCGCTATTCGTTGGGGCGCATGGTTGGCCATGACAAGAGTGGTTACAATTTCGCGGGTTGCTCTTAGTTGGCGCTACTTGATGCTACAATGGCGTCATTCGCGTCACCTGGGCCCCCGCACATGAGCGATCATTTCGCTACCAACCTCAAGCTGGCTTGCAGCCACTACCGCTCTATTTCCGAAGTTTGCCGGCAGCTGTCGATCAACCGCGCACAGTTCAACAAGTACCTGAGCGGGCAGAGCCGTCCGACGGCTTACAACCTCAAGCGCATCGGCGACTTCTTCGGGGTCGAGGATTACGAACTGAATTTGCCGGCCGAGCAGTTCGCCAGACTCATCGGCGCACGGGTGTCGACGCTGGCCGAGCAGCCCAGCGACCCGATCAGCGAACTGTTCCGTCCGCTGCACGACCACGCCGGCAACCTGTCGCGTTATTGCGGTTACTACTTCGAGTATTCCAACTGCATGTCGGTGCCGGGCACCATCCTGGTGTCGCTGGTTCACCTGTGGGAGGAGCGCGGCCG
This sequence comes from Pseudomonas sp. LLC-1, assembly GCF_002992185.1. Classification (NCBI taxonomy): domain Bacteria; kingdom Pseudomonadati; phylum Pseudomonadota; class Gammaproteobacteria; order Pseudomonadales; family Pseudomonadaceae; genus Pseudomonas; species Pseudomonas sp. LLC-1. The sequence goes on from NZ_LUVY01000021.1 coordinate 70,449, forward strand.
TTTCCTGTTCGAGCGCCAGGAACGCCAGGAGCGCTCCAGCGCCACCGACCAGCACGCCGAGGTACGCTGCCGTTACCTGGGGGCTGCGTTCCAGTTGCAGGACCGGCTGTTCCTGATCGACTACGAGTCGCTCACGTACAACGAAATGAGCCAGACCATCCTCATCCCCAGCTTCAAAAGCCGCATTACCCGCCTGAATGGCCTGAAGGCCGGCGTATCCAGCGGCGATCGACGCAACCCGGCCTGTACCCGCGTGGTGTGGGAGTATTTGGGGGAAGAGATCAATCGCATCAACGCCTATCGGCAGGTGAAACTGTACCGTCCGGATGATCCACGTATAGATGATGATGTGCGTGAGCGTTTGAGCGTTGGGCCACTGCGCAACAGTTTGTTTGAGATTGAATAGATGTAGCGCCTGTACTGGCCTCTTCGCGGGTAAACCCGCTCCCACAGAGGCCATGCAGGCAACTGAATAAGGCCTGCGGTTGGACTTCCCGCAGAGGAAACCGCAAAATGACCCCTTTCCTTCATCAACCTCTCCGGATCTGCTGACTCTATGCGTATGCGCCTAATGCTGTTGGGTGGTGGCAATGCCCTCGGGCAAGCGCTGATTCGTCTTGGGGCCGAGGAGGACATCGCATTCCTGGCGCCGCGCCCGCCCGAAAATGGCTGGACGCCGGCCAGCCTCACCCAGTTGCTCGACGATCACCGCCCCGACGCCGTGGTCAACCTGGCCTATTACTTCGACTGGTTCCAGGCCGAATCGGTCAGCGAACAGCGCCTGGCTCAACAGGAGCGGGCAGTAGAGCGGCTCGCAGAGCTGTGTCAGCACCACCAGATCACCCTGGTGCAGCCTTCCAGCTACCGCGTGTTCGACGGTTCGCGGGCCACGGCCTACAGCGAAAAGGACGAGCCAGTGCCGCTGGGCCTGCGTGGCCAGGCGTTGTGGCGCATCGAGCAGAGTGTGCGTGCGGCCTGCCCGCAGCATGTGCTACTGCGCTTTGGCTGGTTGCTCGACGAAAGCATCGACGGGTCGCTGGGCCGCTTCCTGACCCGTGCCGAGCAACCGCAAGAGCTGCTGCTGGCCGATGACCGGCGTGGTAACCCGACACCGGTCGACGATGCTGCGCGTGTGATCCTGTCGGTGCTCAAGCAGCTCGATTGCAGTGCGCCGCTGTGGGGCACCTACCATTACGCCGGCAACGAGGCGACCACGCCGCTGGCGCTGGGCCAGGCGATCCTTGCCGAAGCGGGCCAGTACCGCCAGCTCGCGGTTCAGGCGCCAACGCCGCAGGCTCATGCCGCACGGCCGGATGCCAGCGAAGAGCCGCAGCACGCGGTACTGGCCTGCAAGAAAATCCTTCATACCTTCGGCATCAAGCCGCGCGCCTGGCGCGCCGGCCTGCCGCCTCTACTGGACCGGTTCTACCGCCATGGCTGACGCCCCCATCCTGATCACCGGCGGTGCCGGCTTCATTGGCTCCCACCTGTGCGATGCGTTGTTGGACAAAGGCTACGCTGTACGCATTCTCGACGACTTTTCCACTGGCCGGCGCAGTAACCTGCAGGTCGACCACCCACGGCTGGAACTGATCGAAGGCGATGTTGCCGACGCCGGGCTGGTCACGCAGGCCGCAGCCGGCTGCAGTGCCGTGGTGCACCTGGCGGCAGTGGCCTCGGTGCAGGCCTCGGTCGAAGACCCGGTGCGCACACACCAGAGCAACTTCATCGGCACCCTTAACGTGTGCGAAGCGATGCGCGTGCATGGCCTGCGCCGGGTGCTGTTTGCTTCCAGTGCGGCGGTGTATGGCAACAATGGCGAGGGCGAGTCGATTGCCGAAGACACGCCTAAGGCACCGCTGACCCCGTACGCGGTGGACAAGCTGGCCAGTGAGCAGTACCTGGACTTCTACCGACGCCAGCATGGCCTGGAGCCGGTGGTGTTCCGCTTCTTCAACATCTTCGGGCCACGCCAGGACCCATCCTCGCCGTATTCCGGGGTCATCAGCATCTTCTGCGAGCGCGCGGTGCAGGGCTTGCCGATCACCATCTTCGGTGATGGCGAACAGACCCGCGACTTCCTTTACGTGGGCGACCTGGTGCAGGTGATGGTGCAGGCGCTGGAACAGCCGCAGGTTGAGGAGGGGGCGGTGAACATCGGCCTCAACCAGGCCACTTCGCTGAACCAGTTGCTGGCGGCGCTGGAGAAAGTGGTGGGGAGCCTGCCGGCAGTTAGCCATGTGGCTGCGCGTTCGGGTGATATTCGCCATTCGCGGGCGGATAATCAGCGCTTGCTGGCGCGGTTCGATTTCCCGCAGGCGACGCCGATGGTCGAAGGCCTGGCGCGGCTTCTGGGTAAAAGATGAAAACGCTGGGGCTGCGCAGCAGCCCCAGCGTCACCCATGCCGCACAACTCTGCGCAGGCAATCCTCGGCAGCCAATACCCGCCCATCTTCAGTCCGCACCTGCATGACCTCGATCGTCTGTCCGGTAGCGCCTTCCACCAACTCCGAACGCGCCTCGCCCGCTTCAAACAGATACCGCTCCCCCCACTGCCTCAGGCCTACCACCACCGGAAACACCGACCGCCCCTTCTCGGTCAGCACATATTCCTTGTAGGCACTGCCATCCGAAGCTGGTTGCGTCATCAGCAACCCACTTTCCACCAGCAGCTTGAGCCGTGAGGCGAGGATGTTCTTCGCCAGCCCTAGGTTCTTCTGAAATTCGCTGAAGCGTCGCAGGCCATCGAAGGCATCGCGCAGGATCATCAGTGCCCAGCGGTCACCCAATACCTCCAAGGCACGGGCTACCGGGCATTGCGCATTGTTTTCATCGAGCATGTGGCAGGCCTGTCCTGATTTTCTGGTTGCAGATTAAAACTACTTTTGCTAAATAGCCATGAGTGGTTTCAATTCGAAACTACATTGTCGAGGCCATCCCGATGACACGCTGGATAACCCTGCTGCTTGCCATCACCAGCGCCATGGCGGTGGCGACGGTGTACTTCGCCCAACCGTTGCTCGAATCGATGGCCGCCGAACTGGGTGTGGCACAGCAGCAGATTGGCTGGGTAGTGGGTTCAACCCAGGCGGGCTATGCCCTGGGGCTGCTGCTGATTGTGCCGCTTGGGGACCTGATCGACCGCAAACGCCTGTTGCTCGGCCAGTTGCTGTTCTCGGCCTTGGCGCTGGTCGGCGTGGGCATGGCGCCAAACTGGGTGATGCTGTTGCTGGCGCTGGCCATCACCGGGCTGATGGCCGTGATGGTGCAGGTGATGGTGGCGCATGCCGCCAGCCTGGCCTCGCCCGCTGAGCAAGGGCAAGTGGTAGGCACCGTCACGAGCGGTGTGGTGCTGGGCATTTTGTTGGCGCGCCTGGTAGCGGGTGGGGTGGCTGACCTGGCCGGTTGGCGCAGTGTTTATCTAGTGGCCGCAGTGCTGTTGCTGGCGCTGGCGTTGGTGCTGTGGTGCTGTTTGCCAAGCGGACAGCCGTTGGTGCAGCGTCCCGGTTACCGAGGGCTGATCGTGTCCCAATTCCGCTTGTTTCGGCACGACAGGCTGTTGCGCCAGCGCGGCGTGTTCGGCGTATTGATCTTCGCCGCGTTCAGCGTGCTGTGGAGCGCCATGGTCATGCCTCTGAGCGCTGCGCCATTGGCGTTGAGCCATACCGAAATTGGCCTGTTCGGTCTGGCAGGTGTGGCGGGTACGTTGGCGGCAGCGCGTGCTGGTCGCTTGGCCGACCTGGGGCTGGGAGAGCGCACCACCGGGCTGGCGCTGGCGTTGCTGACGCTGTCGTGGTTGCCCACGGCCTTTGTCGGGCAGTCGTTGATCGTTTTCGTGCTCGGTGTGTTGATGCTGGACTTCGCCGTGCAGGCAGTGCATGTCACCAACCAGAGCGTGTTACTGGCAGGGCGTGGCGCGATGGCTAGCCGATTGATTGGTGCTTATATGTGCTGCTATTCGGTCGGTAGCGGGTTGGGTGCGGTGCTGGCGAGCGGGGTGTATGCCCGATGGGGGTGGCTTGCGGTGTGTGGGCTTGGCATGGCCATCAGTGCGGTCGCGCTGGGGTACTGGCTGTGGCTGCAACGAGAAAGGGCGGCCGAAGCCGCCCTGCCGTGTTCCGGTCAGAACTTGTAGCCAAGGCCGACCATGTACACCCACGGGTCGACGTCTACGTCGACCTTGGTCTTGCTGTAGCCCAGTGCGGTCGGGCCGTTGACGCTGGCCTTGGTGTCGATGTCGACATACCAGACCGAGGCGTTGACCAGCAGGTTGTCGGTGAGCATGTAGTCCATGCCCAGCTGGCCGGCAATTCCTACCGAATCTTGCAGCTTGAGGTTGCTGAAGCCTTGTTGCTTGCGTGCGCTGCTCAGGTCTTCGTCAAAGAACAGGGTGTAGTTGATACCCACGCCGGCATAAGGCTGGAAGCGCGAGTTCGGCTCCATCGGGTAGTACTGCAGCGACAGGGTCGGTGGCAGTTGCTTGATGTCTGCCAGCTTGCCGTCCAGCCCGCCGCCCAGGCCTTTTACGCCCACGGTGTGCTTGAACGGGGTGGCTGCCAGCAGCTCCAGGCCGATGTGGTCGGTGAGCATGTAGGCAAAGGTCAGGCCCAGCTGGGTGTCGCTGTCCAGGGTCGCCTTGGTGCCCGACACCTTGTTGCCGTCGAACTTCAGGTCACCGCTGCTCTCGTTCGGGGCGGTGGTGATGGCGCCTGCGCGCAGGATCATGTCCCCCGCCTGGTAGGCGTGGGCGGCAGGGGCGGCGAGCGCAAGGGCCACAAGCGAGGCGCCGAGCAAGGACTTGTTCATGGAAGCTCCCAAAGGACGTTATTAATCGAGTAGTCCAATGGTACGGAGCTGGTTAAACACAAAGTTTGACCCAGCTCAAAGAAGCGTCTTCATGAATTCGAAACAGTTCTCATCTCAGCTCATACGCGTAGATTTTCTCGGCTTCCATCTGGTAGCCGGCATCGGCCAGTTCGCTGGTGGAGGCTCTAACCTGCATCTTTCCCTCGATCCAGTAGGGTTGGTAGAGGTCTTCGACGCGTACGCCCATTTCGCTGAAAATATGCACGATCTGGTTTGAGGGTGGCGGGGGCACGTGGATGCACGCGCCGTAGTAAGGCACCAGCAGGAATTCGGTGGTGCGGCCTTCCTCGCTTACCTCAAGTGGCACAATGTAGCCGGGCAGTTTGATTTGCTGGCCGTCGAGGCTTTTCACCACGGGCGCGTCGGGGGCTTGCTGGCGCGCGGGTGGGGCGGACTCGGCAGACAGGGCGTTGCTGAGCTGTGACATGTCATGCAGCGGCGCTAGCTGTGGCGGGATGACCGGGGCACCTTCGGGGATTAGGGCAGGCCAGTCCAGCTCTTTGGGTTCGGCGGCCCACAGAGGCATCGCTATCACCAACAGCAGGGCCAGCAGCATGTGCATTGCCGGCCTCTTCGCGGGCATGCCCGCTCCCACAGGACCTGCACAGGGTCCGAAGCCTGTGGTGCTCCCTGTGGGAGCGGGCGAGCCCGCGAAGAAGGCAGTGAGGTTTCTGATCATTGCAGGCTCTTAAAGATGAATGGACAGGCCATCAGCCAGCGACTGCCTGTAAGCCCGCCAAGCCGGCACGCTACCCATCAGCAACGCGGCCCCAAGGATGATAGCCAGCAAGGTCCACTCATGAGCACTCGGCAGCGCCAGTGGCAAATACAAACCATAGTTGGCCTGCACATACCCCTGCGCCAGGGCGATTCCTGCATACAGCAACCCCAGCCCGGCCACGATCCCGACTGCGGCCAGTGACAACGCTTCCAGCACCAGCAGCCCTGCAATATGCCACGGCCTGGCCCCGACCGACCGCAAGATTGCCATTTCTCGCCGACGCTCGTTGAGGCTGGTGAGAATGGCCGTGAGCATGCCGATCAAGCCGGTCAGCACCACGAACAGCGACACCACGAACAGCGCCTGTTCCGCCGTGCCCATCAGGCTCCACAGTTCTTGCAGGGCCACCCCAGGCAGGATCGCCAGCAACGGTTCACTGCGGTACTCGTTGATCTCCCGCTGCAAGCTGAAGGTCGCGATCTTGTTATTCAAACCCAGCATGAACGCAGTGATGGCGGCAGGTTGCAGGTCCATCGTACGTGCCTGATCGGCGCTGATGCGCCCGGCGCCACGGGCCGGTACGCCGTTGTGCCAGTCGATATGGATGGCTTCCATGCCGCCCAGGCTGATGTGCAAGGTGCGGTCGACCGGTGTGCCGGTGCGCTTCAGCACGCCAACCACGGTGAACGGCTTGTCGTCATGCTTGACCAGGCTGATCGCTGCCACACCATGGGCCAGCACCAGCTTGTCACCCAGCTTGTAGTGCAATGCCTCGGCGACTTCGGCACCGAGTACCACCTCGAACGGGTCGCTGGCGAACTCACGCCCCTGGCTCAATTCCAGGTGCTGACGGCGGCCGTACTGGTAATGGTCGAAGTAATCCGTCGTGGTGCCCATCACCCTGTAGCCGCGATGCGAGTCGCCCAGCGAGATAGGGATCGCCCACTTCACCCGCGGGTCCTGCGCATAGTGCTGGAAGCTGTCCCGGCGGATGTTGTTGGTCGCGTTGCCAATGCGAAATACCGAATACAGCAGCAGGTTCACCGAGCCGGAGCGGGCGCCGACAATCAGGTCGGTACCGCTGATGGTGCTGGCGAAGCTGGCGCGGGCCTCGGTGCGAACGCGCTCCACGGCCAGCAGCAGGCACACCGACAGGGCGATGGCAAACGCGGTGAGGAAGGCGGTGAAACGGCGGTTGGCCAGGCTGGCCAGGGCAAGGCGGAGCAGGTACATCAGGCCTCCCGGGGCTTGGCGGCGCGGTTGAGGTCGGCCAGGGAAAGGTGGCGGTCGAACAGTGGCGCCAGGCTCTGGTCGTGGCTGACGAACAGCAGGCTGGCACCGGCGGCGCGGCATTCGTCGAACAGCAGGCGGATGAACGCTTCACGGGTATCGGCGTCCAGCGCCGAGGTCGGTTCGTCGGCAATCACCAACTCGGGCTGGCCGATCAGTGCGCGGGCGGCGGCCACCCGTTGCTGCTGGCCGATCGACAGGCTGTCGGCGCGGCGGGCGAGCAGGGCGGAGTCATCCAGCCCCAGGTGGGCCAGCAGCGTGCTGGCTGCCTGGTCGACACTGCCATGGCGCTGCTCGGCGCGGGCCTTGCGGCTGCGCGAGAAGCGACAGGGCAGCTCGACGTTTTCACGTACCGACAGGAACGGCAGCAGGTTGAACTGCTGGAAGATATAACCCGTGTGGTCAACGCGGAAGCGGTCACGCGCCCCCTGGCCCAGCCTGCCAAGGTCCTGGCCAAGCAACTGGATGCGGCCCTCGGCCGGTACGTTCACGCCGCCCAGCAGGCCCAGCAAGGTGGTCTTGCCACTGCCGCTGGGGCCCTTGAGGAACAGGGCTTCACCAGCGTCCAGGTGGAAGGCCGGGATATCCAGCAGCGGCGGCTGACCTGGCCAGGCGTATACCAGGTCGTGCAGTTCGATCAGCGACTGGCTCATTCAGAAAGCGACCGCTGCCTTGGCCGGCGTGGCTTCCACACCTTTCTGGCCATTCGGGCCGATCAGTTGCACGTTGATCTTCTGGGTGGCCGGGAAGGCCTTGAACAGCGGCCCGAGGTCCACTTGTGCCAGTTTGTCGGGGTTGGCGCAGGTCAGCTGGTAGTGGGCGCCGATGTCACTGTGCTGGTGGCCGTGCTCATGTTCGTCGCCATCGTCGTCGGCTTTCGGGGCGTCACCGAACAGCGGGCTTTCCAGTTCTTGCTGGTCTTCTTTGCAGCCTGCTGCAGCAGAGAGGCCGAACAGCTTCAGGGGCTGTTCGAGCTGCTGGCGCACGGCGGCGACCTTGGCCTTGTCGGCATCGCTGCTGGCGGCATGTTCGAAGCCGACCAGGTTCATTGCCGGGCTGTCCAGCTCCAGCTCCAGGGTGTTGCCATCGAGCACGGCGTTGAGCTTGGCGACGCCATGTTCGTGGGCGCCGAGGGTGCCATGGGCGTGGTCGTGATCATGGTCATCGTGGGCATGGGCCACGGCCAGTGGCAGCAAGGCGAAGGGCAGGGCAAGCAGCAGGCGACGCATGGACGGCTCCGGGGCGGGCTGAATGATTGAGTTATGTTATAACAACTTTTCTGCGTGCCGCCAGCCTGCATGGCGCAGGTTTCATGTTGCGGTAGCATGGGTGCATTGACCTGGGTTCAAGGAATGCATCATGAGAATTCGTGGACAGATTGGTAACTGGCCGGTGGACCTGACCATCGAGTTGGCGCCTGAAGAGTGGGCGCAGCTGGGGCGGCAGGTTGAGGTGCCGGTAGCGGCGCAGGTTGCAGCAGCGGAAACCATGGCGGCACCGCGACAGGATGACGGGCAGTGGACTGCGGCGCGCGAGGTGTTGCGCCTGGCGGGGCAGATGAGCGGGCCGGAATTGCTGGACAGGCTGGAGGGACTGGCGGGGAGTACGGCAGCGGGCAAGCGGCTGCTGGTGCGCCTGCGGCACAGCAGTGAAGTGAAAGTGGAAAGTGGCGTGGATGCGCCGGTTTATCACTGGGTTGGATAACCCTGTATTGCCTGTTCTGGCCTCTTCGCGGGCTCGCCCGCTCCCACAGGTATACCTCCATTCTGAAGCACAGTAGAGGTCCTGTGGGAGCGGGCATGCCCGCGAACGAGGGCAAAGCCCTCGCAGAAAACTTCAGGTCAGAACATCGCCGCCGACAGCTTGCGGCGATACACGCCAACCAGCGGGTGATCGCCGCCGAGCAACTCGAACACCTGCAGCAACGCCTTCTGCGGCAGCCCGTTCTCATAGCCACGGTTACGCTGGAACAGCTTCAGCAACCCCTCCAGCGCCGCCTCATACTGCTGGCGCGCGAGCTGCTGAATGCTCAGCTGATAAGCCGCCTCGTCATCCTGTGGGTTCTGTGCCAGGCGGCTTTTCAGGTCCGCCACTTCTGGCAGGCTGGCTGCCTGGCGCAGGAAGGTCAGCTGGGCCTTGGCACCGGCCAGCGCAGCCTTGTGCTCATCGGTCTTGACCGCATCCAGCACCACCTGGGCCTCGCCCAACTCACCACGCTCGGCCAGGCAGCGGGCATACAGGATCAGCGCCTCGGCATTGCTGTTGTCCTCACCCAGCAGCGCCTGCAACAGCGCTTCGGCTTCGGCAAAGCGGCTTTCGGCGAACAGCGCCTTGGCCTGTTCCAGTGGCGAAGCTGCAGGTGCGGCAGGCATCTGCACATGCGGTTCGAGCATGGCGCGAATCGCCGATTCCGGCTGGGCACCGGCAAAGCCGTCTACCGGCTGGCCATCCTTGAACAGCACCACGGTCGGCAGGCTGCGGATGCCGAACTGGGCAACCACCTGTTGCTCCACGTCGCAGTTGATCTTGGCCAGCAGCAACTCGCCCTGGTAACCCTCGGCGATCTTGGCCAGCAATGGCATCAGCGCCTTGCACGGCGCACACCACTCGGCCCAGAAGTCCACCAGCACCGGCTTGTGGAAGGAGTTCTCGATCACCAGTTGCTGGAAGGTGGCATCTGTAGCGTCGAAAATGTAAGGCGTGTCTTGGGTCATCGCGACTCTCGCAAACTCGTGTATGGCACCACTATAAGGTGTCGCGGCTGGCGTGGTACAGGCTGACCCGGCGGAATTCGTGTGGCTCGGCCAGGTCTGGCAGGGTCAGCGCTTCGAGCACGCCCAACTGCCGGTACAGCGGGTGGCTGAAGTCGCGTACCCGCGAGTCGGCCACCAACGCCTGGCGGCCGCGACCGAGGAAGGCATCCAGCAGCGGCAGGTTGGCGCGGTCATACAGCACATCGGCAACCAGGATCAGGTCAAAGCGGTCTTCTTCGGCAAAGAAGTCGCTGCTGTAGTTGAGCTCAACCCCGTTCAGCGCGGCATTGGCGCGGCAGGCATCGAGGGCCAGCGGGTCGAGGTCGCAGGCCACCACTTCCAGTGCACCCGCACGCGCGGCGGCAATGCCGGCGATTCCGGAGCCGGCGCCAAAGTCCAGCACGCGCTTGCCGGCCACCCATTCAGGGCGTTCGGCCAGGTAGCGGGCCATGGCCAGGCCGCTGGCCCAGCAAAAGCTCCAGTAGGGCGGCTCTTCAAGAATGCGCCGGGTTTCTTCGCTGTTGAAGGCGCGGTCCATGTTCTGGTCGTCGATCAGCCACAGCTTCAGGTCGCAGTCGGGCAGCTCGCTGACCACCAGGCGCGCTTCGCCGATCAGGCCGCTGAGGGCCTGTTGCAGGGCCAGCGGAGGCACTTACGGCGCCTTCTCGAAACGCAGCGGGCCGGTGGCCTGGGTCTGGGCTTGGGTAATGCGCACCGGTGGCAGGTGCATGATCAGCTGGCCGGAGCTGCTGGCACGGCCACGCAGCTCGACCCGCGCGCCGGCCGGGAAGGCCTCGGGGTTGAAGCGCAGGTGGTAGGGCAGGGCCTGGCCGGTGCCGGTCAGGTTGCTGCTGGCCAGCAGGCGTTGCGGGCGGTCGCGTTCGTCGATGACCAGCAAGGCCAGCTCCACGTCGGCACCGGCCGGGATTTCCAGCAAGGTACCACTCAGTTCGCGCTGGTAGGCCGGCAACGGGCCGAGTACTTCGGCCTGTTTGGCCGTGCGGGCTGGCGTGGGCGCCGCAGGCGTATCGGTTTTGGGCCTGTCGCTGCCGCAAGCGGCGAGCAGGGCGGCGCAGCACAGCACGACGAGCGCTCGGTAGTGCATGGGGTAGTCCTTCGCGGGCAGAATTCCCATGGATGTTAACCCCTTTGGCTTGTCTTGCCAGTGCAATGCGCTACCATGGCCCTCCCTTTTTTTGTTGCCTGCCACCATGCACTGTCCCTTTTGCGGTGCCAACGACACCAAGGTCATCGACTCTCGCCTCGTCGCCGAGGGCGAGCAGGTGCGCCGCCGCCGCGAATGCGTGGCCTGTGGCGAGCGTTTCACCACCTTCGAAACCGCCGAACTGGTGCTGCCCCGGCTGATCAAGCAGGACGGCACGCGCCAGCCCTTCGACGAAGACAAGCTGCGTGCCGGCATGCAACGGGCCCTGGAGAAGCGCCCGGTCAGCGTCGAGCGCCTGGAAGCGGCGCTGGCGCACATCAAGAGCCGGCTGCGCGCCACTGGCGAGCGCGAAGTGAAATCTCTGGTGGTGGGTGAAATGGTCATGGCCGAGTTGCGCAAGCTCGACGAAGTGGCCTACATCCGCTTTGCCTCGGTGTACCGGCGCTTCCAGGACCTGGACGAGTTCCGCGAAGAAATCGACCGCCTGGCCCGTGAGCCGGCTAAAGAGTGAACATGCCCAGCCAAGCCGCCATCCTTGACGCCCACTACATGGCCCGCGCGCTGGAACTGGCGCGCAAAGGCCTGTACACCACCCACCCCAACCCCCGTGTAGGCTGCGTGATCGTGCGCGACGGCGAAGTGGTCGGCGAAGGCTGGCACGTGCGCGCCGGCGAGCCGCATGCCGAAGTGCATGCCCTGCGCCAGGCCGGTGAGCGTGCCCGCGGTGCCTGCGCCTACGTCACCCTGGAGCCGTGCAGCCACCATGGCCGCACGCCGCCGTGTGCCGAAGCGCTGGTCAAGGCCGGTGTGGCGCGGGTGGTGGCCGCCATGCAGGACCCTAACCCGCAAGTGGCGGGGCAGGGCCTGCGGCGTTTGGCCGAGGCGGGTATTGAAGTGGCCAGCGGCGTGCTCGAAGCCGAGGCCCGCGCGCTCAACCCGGGCTTTCTCAAACGCATGGAGCACGGCCTGCCGTTCGTGCGCGCCAAGCTGGCCATGAGCCTGGATGGCCGCACCGCCATGGCCAGTGGCGAAAGCCAGTGGATCACCGGCCCGGCTGCCCGCTCCGCGGTGCAGCGCCTGCGCGCCCGCTCCAGCGTGGTACTGACCAGCGCTGCCAGTGTGCTGGCCGACAACGCCCGCATGACCGTGCGCGGCGACGAGCTGGGCCTGGACCCCGAAACCACCGCCCTGGCGCTCAGCCGCACACCGCAGCGCGTGCTGGTCGATGGCCGCCTGCGCCTGCCACTGGATGCACCGTTCTTCAAGGCCGGCCCGGCACTGGTGGTGACCGCTGTCGCAGATGACCCGCGCTATGCCGCTGCCGGCCACGAGTTGCTGAGCCTGCCAGGTGACAATGGCCAGGTCGACCTGCCTGCGCTGTTGCAAGCGTTGGCGGCCCGTGGCGTCAACGAAATCCTGCTGGAATCCGGTGCGGGCCTGGTGGGGGCTTTTGCCCGGCAAGGCCTGGTCGACGAGTTCCAGCTGTTCGTCGCCGGCACTTTCCTCGGCTCCAACGCCCGCCCATTGCTGGACTGGCCGCTGGACAAGATGAGCGAAGCACCGCGGCTGAAAATTACCGAAATGCGCGCAGTGGGCGATGACTGGCGGGTCACGGCCATCCCCCTGCCGGCGCCCGGCGTATAATGCCGGGCTTGCCCCGTGCAAACCGTTTTTGAGGAAGACCCCATGTTCACCGGCATCATCGAATCCATCGGCACCATCCGCAGCCTCACCCCCAAGGGTGGCGACGTGCGCGTCTACGTCGAAACCGGCAAGCTCGACCTGGGTGACGTCAAGCTCGGCGACAGCATCGCCGTCAACGGTGTGTGCCTGACCGCTGTCGAACTGCCGGGTGACGGCTTCTGGGCCGACGTCAGCGTCGAAACCCTCAAGCGCACCGCATTCATCGACCTCAAGAGTGGCAGCAAGGTCAACCTGGAAAAGGCCCTGACCCCCACCACCCGTTTGGGCGGGCACCTGGTCAGCGGCCACGTCGACGGGGTTGGTGAAATCATCTCGCGCAGCGATAACGCCCGCGCCATCCAGTTCCGTGTGCGTGCACCCAAGGAACTGGCCAAGTACATCGCCCACAAGGGTTCGATCACCGTCGACGGCACCAGCCTGACGGTCAATGAGGTCAATGGCGCCGAGTTCGAGCTGACCATTGTCCCGCACACCCTGTCCGAAACCATCATGGCCGACTACCGCGCAGGTCGTCGGGTAAACCTTGAGGTCGACCTGCTGGCCCGTTACCTGGAGCGCTTGCTGCTGGGTGACAAGGCTGCTGAACCGAGCAAGGGCAGTGGCATTACCGAAAGCTTCCTGGCCGCCAACGGCTTCTTGAAATCCTGATTGAGAAGGGGGTGCCGCGTGGCGCTCAACAGCATCGAAGAACTGGTTGAAGACATCCGCCAGGGCAAAATGGTCATCCTCATGGATGACGAAGACCGCGAAAACGAAGGCGACATCATCATGGCAGCCGAGTGCTGCCTGCCCGAGCACATCAACTTCATGGCCAAGCACGCCCGTGGTTTGATCTGCATGCCGATGACCCGCGAGCGTTGCGAAACGCTGAAGCTGCCGCTGATGGCGCCGCGCAACGGCTCGGGCTTCGGCACCAAGTTCACCGTGTCGATCGAAGCCGCCGAAGGCGTCACCACCGGCATCTCAGCCGCTGACCGCGCCCGCACCGTGCAGGCTGCGGCCGCCAAGGATGCCAAGGCCGAAGACATTGTCAGCCCAGGCCACATCTTCCCGCTGATGGCCCAGCCTGGCGGTACCCTGGCCCGCGCTGGCCACACCGAAGCCGCCTGCGACCTGGCGCGCATGGCCGGTTTCGAGCCAAGCGGCGTCATCTGCGAAGTGATGAACGACGACGGCACCATGTCGCGCCGCGCGGAACTGGAAGTGTTCGCCGCCGAGCACGGCCTGAAGATCGGCACCATCGCCGACCTCATTCACTACCGCATGATCCACGAGCGCACTGTGCAGCGCGTTTCCGAGCAGCCGGTGGAAAGCGAGCTGGGTGAGTTCAACCTGGTCACTTACCGCGATGCGGTGGAAGGCGACGTGCACATGGCCCTGACCCTGGGCAAGATCTGCGCTGAAGAGCCGACCCTGGTGCGCGTGCACAACATGGACCCGCTGCGCGACCTGCTGCTGGTCAAGCAGCCGGGCCGCTGGAGCCTGCGTGCGGCCATGGCTGCCGTGGCAGAGGCCGGCAGCGGCGTGGTGCTGCTGCTGGGCCACCCGCTGGACGGTGACGTGTTGCTGGCGCACATCCGCGAAAGCGCGGGCGATGCACCGACCAAGGCACCGACCACCTACAGCACCGTGGGTGCCGGTTCGCAGATCCTGCGGGACCTCGGTGTGCGCAAGATGCGCCTGATGAGTTCGCCGATGAAGTTCAATGCGATATCCGGATTCGATCTGGAAGTTGTAGAATACGTGCCCTCCGAGTGACTTGAGGCGGCAGTGACGCCCTCCAGCTCGAGTCCATACCCCTGTCGAGGCCGCCAGCATGCGGCCTCGCTCTTGAAGATGAGAATATCGGAATGACCCTGAAGACCATCGAAGGTACCTTCATCGCCCCCAAAGGTCGCTATGCTTTGGTGGTTGGCCGCTTCAACAGCTTCGTCGTCGAAAGCCTGGTAAGCGGTGCCGTTGATGCCCTGGTACGCCACGGTGTCAGCGAAAGCGACATCACCATCATCCGTGCCCCGGGTGCATTCGAAATCCCGCTGGTGGCACAGAAGGTCGCCCAGCAAGGCGCCTACGACGCGATCATCGCCCTGGGCGCCGTGATCCGTGGTGGTACCCCGCACTTCGAATACGTGGCGGGCGAATGCACCAAGGGCCTGGCCCAGGTGTCCATGGAGTTCGGTGTTCCGGTGGCCTTCGGCGTACTGACCGTCGACTCCATCGAGCAAGCCATCGAACGTTCCGGCACCAAGGCCGGCAACAAAGGTGCTGAAGCTGCCCTGTCCGCTCTGGAAATGGTCAGCCTGCTGGCGCAGTTGGAGGCCAAGTGATTAGCGACGAAAGCGATCGTTTCAACCCGCGCGATCCAAAACCTGCGGATGCCGGCAAGCCCTCGAAGAGCGCCAAGCGCCGCGAAGCCCGCAAGCTCGCGACCCAGGCCCTCTACCAGTGGCACATGGCCCAGCATTCGCTGAACGAGATCGAAGCGCAGTTCCGGGTGGATAACGATTTCACCGATGTCGACGGTGCCTATTTCCGCGAGATCCTGCATGGGGTCCCGGCAATCAAGGGCGAAATCGACAAGGCGCTGGTGCCTTGCATGACCATCGCACTGGAAGAGCTCGACCCGGTCGAACTGGCCGTGCTGCGTCTGTCCACCTGGGAACTGATCAAGCGCGTCGATGTGCCTTACCGCGTCGTGATCAACGAAGGTGTCGAGCTGGCCAAGGTCTTCGGTGCCACCGATGGCCACAAGTTCGTCAACGGCGTGCTGGACAAGCTCGCTCCGGCCCTGCGTGAAGCAGAAGTCAAGGCGAACAAGCGCTGATTCCGGCGCTGCCTGCCCATGGGTGAGTTCGAGCTGATCAACCATTACTTCGCCGCCGCGCCCTGTGCGCAGGGCGGCGAGGGCGTGGCACTGGGGATCGGTGACGACTGCGCCCTGCTGCAGCTTCCCCCGGGTGAGCAACTGGCGGTGTCGACCGATACCCTGGTCGCCGGGGTGCATTTTCCTGCTGTCTGCGATCCGCTTCTGCTCGGCCAGCGCTCGTTGGCCGTGGCGGCCAGTGACCTGGCGGCCATGGGCGCGACCGCAATCGGCTTTACCCTCGCCCTGACCCTGCCGGATGTTGGCCCAGACTGGCTGGCCGCCTATGCGGACGGCCTAAGCCGCATGGCCCACCGCTGCCGCATGAGCCTGATCGGGGGGGATACCACCCGGGGGCCACTGAGCATCACTGTTACCGTGTTTGGCCGCGTGCCGGCTGGCCAGGCGTTGCGCCGCAGCGGTGCACGGCCAGGCGACCTGCTGTGCGTGGGGGGTGTGCTGGGCAAGGCCGCCGGTGCATTGCCGCTGGTACTGGGTGAGCGCGAGGCGCCCGCCGAGCTGGCTGAACCGCTGCTTGCCCATTACTGGTCGCCGATGCCGCAGCTCACCCTGGGCACGTTGCTGCGCGGCCAGGCCACCGCGGCGCTGGACATCTCCGATGGCCTGCTCGCAGATTGTGGGCATATCGCCAAGGCGTCCGGCGTGGCGCTGGAGGTGAACCTGGATCAGGTGCCAGTGTCTCCTGCTGTAGAGGCGTTCCTCGGCCGCGAGGCGGCAGTGCAGGCTGCGCTTGCGGGTGGCGACGATTACGTGCTGGCCTTCACGCTGCCGCCTGAGGCGCTGGCGCCCTTGGCCAACCTCGGTTTCGTCGAGGTGCATACCATTGGCCATGTGCTCGAAGGGCAGGGCGTAACCTTGCGCGACGCGCAGGGCCAGGACATCACCCCCGTTCAGCGGGGCTATCAACACTTTAGGGAGACACCGTGACCGATCACCCCAACCAGGTGCCTGCGGAGTTCGTTCCGCCTTCGGTCTGGCGCAACCCGTGGCACTTCATCGCCTTCGGCTTCGGTTCCGGCACCTTGCCCAAGGCCCCGGGCACCTGGGGCTCGCTGGTGGCCATACCGTTCATCCCGTTGTGGCAGATGCTGCCCGACTGGGGCTACTGGCTGCTGCTCGGCGTGAGCATGCTGTTTGGCTTCTGGTTGTGCGGCAAAGTCGCCAATGACTTGCGCGTACACGACCATGAAGGCATTGTCTGGGATGAGATTGTCGGCATGTGGATCACCCTCTGGCTGGTGCCGGAAGGCTGGCAGTGGCTGCTGGCAGGGTTCCTGATGTTCCGCTTCTTCGACATCCTCAAGCCGTGGCCGATCCGCTGGATCGACCGTCATGTGCACGGGGGCGTCGGTATCATGCTCGACGATATCCTGGCCGGCGTGTTTGCCTGGCTGGGCATGCAGGTTCTGGTGTGGGCGGTTGCCTGAAACAGGGAGCGCGTGAATGGCCATAAGGACTGTGCTGCTGGCAATGCTGCTGAGTGTTGCCCCGTGGGTGAACGCTGCTGACGGTGTGCCGAAGCAGATCCACCTGGTCAGCGAGGAGTGGCTTGATTACACCAACGCCGACGGTAGCGGGGTCGCCTGGGACGTGCTGCGCAAAGTGTTCGAGCCGGCCGGGGTCAAGGTGGTGACCCAGAGCGCGCCCTATAGTCGGGCGGTCGGGCTGGTCAAGCGCGGCGAGGCTGATGCCTGGGTGGGTTCGTACAAGGAAGAGAACGACGATAACCTTTACCCGCGCTGGCACTTCGACATGGACCATATCTACGCCTTGGGGCTGGCCAGCAAGCCTGTGCCCACCCCCGAGAACGTGGGTAAATACCGCCTGGCGTGGGTACGCGGCTATGACTACGCCAGCTATCTGCCCAATGTGCATGACTTCCGGGAAGTTCAGCGCCGCGAAGGCATCTTGCCGATGCTTGAGCATGACCGGGTGGATTTCTATATCGATGCGCTGACCGAGGTTGACTACGTGCTCGGCCAAAGCTCCCAGCCTGAGCGCTTCCGTCGCACGCATGTGGCCGAGCTGCCGCTGTACCTGGCCTTTACCCGTAACGACCAGGCCAAAGCCTTGAGCGACCTGTTTGACAAGCGCATGGCCGAGTTGGTGCGCAGTGGCGAACTGAAGCCGATCTTCGAGCGCTGGAAGCAGCCGTATCCGTTCACTGCGGATAGCAAACCGCACTGAAGCCAGGGCCGGGTCTGGATCGCCTAAGCATCGAACTTTTCGATCTTAACCCACGGTATTCAGCCAGCCCACATCCCCCAACCTGCTGATACAATCGGCCCACGAGAAATTTCCTACTTATTCCAGGAGCACAACGTGCCCGTCGTCTTTGTTGCCGCCTCTAAACTCCCGACGCCTTTCGCGACTTTCACCATGCATGGCTTTCTCGATGAAGCCACTGGCCGTGAGCACGTTGTGCTCAGCCTGGGTGACATCGCGGACGGTCAGCCGGTGCTGGGGCGTCTGCACTCCGAGTGCCTGACCGGCGATGCCCTGTTCAGCCAGCGCTGCGACTGCGGCTCTCAGCTGGAAGCCGCGCTGCAGGCCATCGCCCGTGAAGGCCGTGGCGTGCTGCTGTACCTGCGCCAGGAAGGCCGTGGCATTGGCCTGCTGAACAAGATCCGCGCCTACGAGCTGCAGGATGGCGGCGCCGACACCGTCGAAGCCAACGAGCGCCTGGGCTTTGCCGCCGACCAGCGCGACTACGCCATGTGCCTGCCGATGCTGGAACACCTGGGCGTGAAGTCGCTGCGCCTGATGACCAACAACCCGCGCAAGGTCAAAGCCCTGACCGACATGAACATCGTGGTTGCCGAGCGTGTGCCGCTGCACACCGGCCACAACCCGCACAACCGCTACTACCTGGCGACCAAGGCCGGCAAACTGGGCCACATGCTGGGCAACGAACACCAGGGCGAGGCGCCCCAGGCGTGACCCGCACCGAGGTCAAGCGGCGCCTGGCGCTGGCCTGGTGGCAGTACCTGGCGGTGGGCCTGGTGCCGCTGCCGGTGATGGCCTGGGCCTTTGGTGGCGGTGACGCACTGATCCCGGTGCTGGCCATGCCACTGTTCATTGCCGGCGCGGCGACCATGTTCCTCAGCCTGCCGCGTTTCGGGGCTTACAAGCGGGCCCTGATCGCCACCTCCAAGGTGCTTGGCACGGGCGAAGAGCCCGCCGCCTGGATCGAACTGGCGCGGGTTCGGCGCCTGGCCATGCTATATGCCTGCTTCCCGGCCTGGGTCGCTGCGCTGTCGGTGCTGGTCGGTCTGGAAGCGGTGCCGCAGATCCTGCTGGCGCTGTCCACCGTGGTGGTGCTGTACCTCTATCGCATTCCGCGTCAGCTCGGTTAATGCGCCTGCTGGCTGGCCTTCTGGTGCTGGTAGCCTGCAACGCACTGGCCGCTGAACCCATGCGGGTCGTCAGTCTGGCGCCGTCGATGACTGAAATCATGCTCGAACTGCAGGCCGACGACCTGCTGGTGGGTGTGCTTGACGGTGGCGAACGGCCGGCGGTGCTGCGCGACCTGCCCTCGGTCGGGCGCCAAGGGCAACTGGACATGGAGCGCCTGCTCAGCCTGCGCCCCGACCTGTTACTGCTGTGGCCTGGCAGTGTGCCGCCCGCCCAGCGCGACCAGCTCAAGCGCTTGGGCATTGCCACTTTCAGTGCCGAACCCCATGACATCGAGCAACTGATTGAGCAGATCGAGGCCATTGCCGGGCGCGTCGGGCGTGCCGAGCAAGGCCATCAGTACGCCCAGGCCCTGCGGGAGCGGTTGGGGCAGCTGCGTCAGCAGTATCGGCGCGATGAGCCATTGCAGGTGTTCTATCAGGTCTGGGACCGCCCCTTGTACACCTTGGGTGGCCGGCAGGTGGTCAGCGATGCCTTGGCCGTGTGCGGGGCGCGCAATGTGTTCGCCGACCTCAGTCAGCCGGCGCCACAAGTGAATGTGGAGTCTGTGCTGCTGCGCAACCCGCAGGTCATCCTGGCTGGCGATCAGGCGCAGCTCGCGAGCTGGAAGGCCTGGCCGCAACTGCGTGCGGTTGCCGATGGCCGCTTGCTGGTGGTGCCCGACAAGGGGCTAGAGCGGCCCAGCGGGCAGATGATCGAAGCCACCGCCCGCTTGTGCGCGTTGCTCGCGGCTAGAGCGCCGGCGTCCAGGTAACGCTGAACAGCAGCGTACGGCCTTCTTCGCGGTACGGGTGGTAGGCGCCTTCATAGCTGTAAAGGGCACGGTTGTAGGCGCGGTCCAGCAGGTTATCCAGCTTTGCTTCCAGTTTCACTTCATCCGTGGCTGCCCAGCTACCGCGCAAACCGAGCAGGCCATAGCCGCCGATGCGGTTGCGGTTGGCTTCATCGTCATAGCTGCTGCTGACTGCTTGCCAGCTTGCCCCCACGCTGAAACGCCCCAGTTCACGGTCCAGGTCCAGGCTCAGTGTGCGGCGGGCACGGCGGGCGAGGGTGTGGCCGCTGTCGCGGTCACGCGGGTCGATCAGTGCCAGGCCCAGCTGGCTGCGCCACGGGCCCCATTGTTGCGCCAGGGCCATCTCGAAACCGTTGATGCGTGCCGAGGCGACGTTGCGGGGTAACGAGTCCTGGCCGAGCACGATCGCATCGCGCAGGTCGGTACGGTACAGCGAGGTTTCCAGGCGGCTGTCCGTGGTCAGCTGGCTGCGCCATTGCAACTCGTAGCTTCTGGAGTGCTCGGGGTCCAGGCCCGGGTTGCTGAACTGGGGGTAATACAGGTCATTGAAGGTGGGCGCCCGAAAGCCTTCGCTGTACGACAGCAGTACGTCGTTCTGCGCATTCAACGGCAAGGTCAGGCTGCCGCTCCAGGTGGTCTGGCCGCCGAACTGCTGGTTACGGTCATGGCGCACGCCCACTTCGGTGGAAAACTGCTCGCCCCGGTAGCGGTGCTGGAGGAAGACGGCACGGTTCCAGCGGCTGTCCTCGGTGAAATCGGTGCTGGCGTGCACGCGGTCTTCGTACCAGTCGCCGCCGAGCAGCAGGCTGTGTTGCTCGCCCAGCGCAAGGTCGTTCTGCCAGGTGACCTGGTCCCGGTAGGTGTTGAACACAAAGCGTTCGGCGCTGAGCTTGTCGCGCTTGTCGTCACGGTTTTCGCTATGGGCCAGTTCCAGCCGCGAATGCCAGGTGTCGGTAAGCTGGGCATCGAAGTAACTGCCCAGGCTGCTGACGCTGAAATCGGTGTAGGGCTTTTGCCCGAAGCTTTCGAAGGTGACCGGGTCGAAGCCGCCGAACGGGTTGTCGTACTCGCTGCGGCCACGGCCGTCGAGCAGGTTCAGGCCGGCTTCGAAGCGTTCGCCGAAGGTGTGGCTCAGGCTCAGGTTCAGCGACTTGTTACGGTAGGCATCGTGGTCGCCATCGCTGGCGAATGATGGCCCGGTCGAGTCGATACCGGCGGTTTCATCCAGGCTGGTGCCAAGGTTGAACCGGGTTTCGCCATTACCTCCTGAGAGGCCAAGGTTTCGCTGGAACGTCTGGTTGCTGCCCGTTGCCAGGCGCAGGCGCGGTTGCAGGCCGTTGCCGCTGCTACGGCGGGTAAAGATCTGGATAACCCCACCAATGGCGTCGCTGCCGTACACCGCCGAGCGCGAGCCGCGCAGCACTTCGACACGTTCGATCTGGTCCACGTCGAGAAATTGCAGGCCGCTGTCGCCGGAGGTGGCGTTGGCGATGCGTACGCCATCGACCAGCACCAGGCTCTGTGCGGCCTTGGTACCGCGTATGAAGATGCCAGGCAGGCTGCCACGGCCCCCGGTGGGGGCCACTTGTACGCCGGGTACGCGGGCGAGTAGGTCGGTGACGCTGGTGGGTTGCAGGCGGTCGATGTCGGTACGGGTGAAGACGGTGTTGGCGGCGCTGGTGGCGGTGCGTGACTCGACCTGGCGGCTGGCGCTTATGAGTACGTCGGGGAGCTTGAGGGCGTCGTCGCGTTCGGCGGCCAGCAGCGGGAGAGGGAGGCAGAGCAGGGTGGCAAAGGTTGGGGCTTTCATTAGGGCTTCCAAAGCAATCGCCGGCAAGCCAGCTCCCGCAGGAGCTCTACAGGTCTCAGGCCAGTAGATATCCTGTTGGACAGGAATTCTACAGGCTTCAGGCCAAAGGAGATCCTGTGGGAGCTGGCTTGCCGGCGATGGGCCGCAAAGCGGCCCCAGAGATTACAGGCCGAGCTTGGCCATGCGGGCCTTCACCGAGGCCTCGATCCCGGCCGCATCCAAGCCACACTCAGCCAGCATCTGCGCAGGCTTGGCATGCTCGACATAGATGTCCGGCAGCCCCAGGTGCAGCAACGGTTTGACCACGCCTTCGTTGGCAAGGAACTCACCCACCGCAGCACCCGCGCCACCCATGATGGCGTTTTCTTCGATGGTCACCAGCAATCCATGGCTGCCAGCCAGTTCCAGCACCAAGGCTTCGTCCAGCGGCTTGACGAAACGCATGTCGACCACAGTCGCATTGATCTGCTCGGCCACTTGCATGGCCTCGGCCAGTTGAACACCAAACACCAGCAGGGCGACGTTCTTACCTTGGCGACGAACCACGCCCTTGCCGATTTCCAGCGGTTCGAGGTCGCCGCTGATCGGCGCATTCGGGCCGGTGCCACGCGGGTAGCGAACAGCCGCCGGGCCGTTGTACAGGTGGCCGGTGCTGAGCATCTTGCGCAGCTCGTTCTCGTCGCTTGGGGTCATCACCAGCATGCCCGGGATGCAGCGCAGGTACGACAAGTCGTAGCTGCCCGCGTGGGTCGGGCCGTCTTCGCCGACCAGGCCGGCGCGGTCGATGGCGAACAGTACGTCGAGGTTCTGCACCGCCACGTCGTGGATCAGCTGGTCGTAGGCGCGCTGCAGGAAGGTGGAGTAAATCGCCACCACCGGCTTGCTGCCCTCGCAGGCCATACCGGCTGCCAGGGTGACGGCGTGCTGCTCGGCAATCGCTACGTCGAAGTAACGTTCCGGGTAGCGCTCGCTGAAGGCTACAAGATCCGAGCCTTCCTTCATCGCCGGGGTAATGCCCACCAGGCGGTTGTCGGCGGCGGCCATGTCGCACAGCCACTGGCCGAACACGGCGGAATATTTCGGCCCGCTGGCTTTTTTCGGCGCGGCAGGCTTGTCGGCCGGCTCCAGCTTGGTGATGGCGTGGTAGCCGATCGGGTCAACCTCGGCCGGGGCGAAGCCCTTGCCCTTCTTGGTCACCACATGCAGGAACTGCGGGCCTTTCAGGTCTCGCATGTTGCGCAGGGTGGCGATCATGGTCGGCAGGTCGTGGCCGTCGATCGGGCCGATGTAGTTCCAGCCCAGCTCTTCGAACAGGGTGCCGGGGGCCAGCATGCCCTTGGCATATTCCTCGGTGCGACGGGCAATTTCCCAGGCGCCGGGCAGGCGCGACAGTACTTTCTTGCTGCCTTCGCGCATGCTTGAGTAGGTGCGGCTGGAGAGAATCTTGGCCAGGTAGTTGGACAGGCCACCGACATTGCGCGAAATCGACATGTCGTTGTCGTTGAGGATCACCAGCATGTCGGCGTTGACTTCCTGGGCGTGGTTCAACGCCTCGAAGGCCATACCGGCGGTCAGCGCACCATCACCGATCACCGCAATCGACTTGCGTGCGCTGTTTTGCAGGCGGGCGGCAATGGCCATGCCCAGTGCGGCGCTGATCGAGGTGCTGGAGTGGCCAACGCCAAAGGTGTCGTACTCGCTTTCGCTGCGGCGCGGGAAGGCGGCGATACCGTCCTTCTGGCGCAGGCTGAGCATGCGGTTACGGCGCCCGGTGAGGATCTTGTGCGGGTAGGCCTGGTGGCCCACGTCCCACACCAGTCGGTCGTCCGGGGTGTCGAATACGTAGTGCAGGGCGATGGTCAGCTCGATCACGCCCAGGCCGGCACCAAAATGCCCACCGGTCTGACCCACGGTGTAGAGCAGTTCCTGGCGCAGTTCGTCGGCCAGGGTCTCCAGGTCGGCTTCGGCCAGCCGGCGCAGGCCGGCAGGCGTGTCAGCGCGGTCGAGCAACGGCGTGACCGGGCGTTCGCGGGGGATCTCTTGAAACGTCGTGGGCATCAGGCGAGTCGTTATAGGTGTGTGAAGACGCGGCAGTTTACCCCATTGTAGGAAAAGCTGCCCATTCAGACGGGTGTCGCATGGGCCGCACAGCGGCCCTGAGAATCAGTTGCGGCGTTCGACGATGTAGCGCGCCAACGCCCGCAGTGGCTCGGCGTTTTCGCCGAACCCATCCAGTGCGACCAGCGCCTGGTCGCGCAGTTCGATCGCATAGGCCTTGGCCGCTTCCAGCCCCAGCAGTGCCGGGTAGGTCGGTTTGTCACGGGCTATGTCAGCGCCCTGGCGTTTGCCCAGGGTGGCGGTGTCGCTTTCCACGTCGAGGATGTCGTCCTGCACCTGGAATGCCAGGCCGATGGCCTGTGCATAAGTTTGCAGGGCATCCAGCTGTGCCTGTTCGGCACGGGCGCTGGCCAGGGCTCCGAGACGTACGCTGGCTTCAATCAGCGCGCCGGTCTTGTGCCGGTGCATGAACTCCAGCGCCTGCTGGTCCAGCTTCAGGCCAACCGAACCGAGGTCGATGGCTTGGCCACCGACCATGCCAGCCGGGCCGGCAGCTTTGGCCAAGGCCTGGACCATGGCCAGTCGAATGCTGTCACTCTGCGGGCTCAGGCTCTGGTCGAGCAGGGCGCTGAACGCCAGGCTCTGCAAGCCGTCGCCAGCCAGAATGGCGCAGGCTTCATCGAAGGCTTTGTGAGTGGTCGGCTGGCCGCGACGCAGGTCGTCGTCGTCCATGGCCGGCAGGTCGTCATGCACCAGCGAATAAGCGTGAATCAGTTCGACCGCGCAGGCTGCGCCGTTGGCTTGTTCAGCCGGGGCACCCAGGGCTTCGCAGGCTGCATAGGCCAGCAATGGGCGTACACGCTTGCCGCCGTTCATCACGCTGTAGCGCATGGCGGCGTAAAGGCGTTCCAGCTCTTTGGTCGGGGCGACGAACAGCGGTTCGAGCGCTGCGTCGACGCGCGCCTGGCAACTGGCCTGGTAGGTGCCGATCATGCTTCTGGCTCCGCGTCGAAGGGCTGGGCAGCCAGCTCGCCATCGCGCTCCAGCAGAATTTGCACCTTCTGTTCGGCCTGGGCCAGGGCACCCTGGCAATCACGGGTCAGAGCGATGCCTTGCTCGAAGGCGGCCAGCGACTCTTCCAGCGACAACTCGCCGTTCTCCAGGCGCTCGACCAGTGCTTGCAGGTCTGCGAGGGATTGCTCGAAATCGAGGGAGGCTTTTTTGCGGGCCATGGCGACTGTCTCGGTGGCATATCAGAACGGCGCGACACTAGCAGAGCGGGGCGGGGGGAGCAAACTTCAGGGGTAATGAGGCGGGTTTCAAAGGCCCTTTCGCGGGTAAACCCGCGAATGGCCCCAAGGTGATCTATCAGGCAGGCTCGGCTTCCCGCTCCACCATCGCCTCACGATACCGCGCCAGCTCCTCGATGGTCAGCACCGGCAAGTTGTACTGCCGCGCGTACACCGCCACCTGCTCGCCACGGGCCATGCTGCCGTCGGGGTTCATCAGCTCGCACAGCACGGCTGCCGGGCGCAGGCCGGCCAGGCGTGCCAGGTCCACCGAGCCTTCGGTGTGCCCACGGCGGGTCAGCACCCCGCCATTGCGGGCGCGCAGCGGGAACACATGCCCTGGGCTGACGATATGGCGTTGTTCGGCGCTGGAACGCAACGCCGCGCCAATGGTGGTGATGCGGTCCTGGGCAGAAACCCCGGTGGTGATGCCTTCTGCCGCTTCGATGGTGACGGTGAAACCGGTGCCGTGGCGGGCCTGGTTGTTCTGCACCATCGGCGCCAGTTGCAGTTCGTCAACGGTGGCTTCGTCCAGGCACAGGCAGACGATGCCGCTGCAGTCGCGGATCATCATGGCCATGGTTTGCAGCGTGATGTTTTCGGCAGCCGCAATGATATCCGCTTCGTCTTCGCGGTCGTCATCATCAAGCAGCAATACAGGGCGCCCGGCCTGGAAGGCGGCGATGGCGGCAGAAACATTGGGGAATTGCGGGTAGTGAAGGGTGGACATGAAACGCTCCTCGTGAATGATCGATGAACGTCTCGGGGCGAACAAAATGCGCGCGCAGGGGCGCCCGGATAGGCCCCTGCCTGACGCCTTCTTTCATCCGGACTATGACCGTCGGCTCTGGAGTCGCACCAGATCTGCTGACCCCCGGCATGGCCGGGGCGCTCGCGGGCTCATCTTTCGATTTACCGCCGGTGGGGACTTTCACCCCGCCCTGAAGACCGGCCAAGCATAACGCACATGGCCACCCCACTGGCAACCCGTGGCTCTACGACCTTTGGCGGTATCATGCAGCCATGCATAAGAGGAACAAGCGATGGACACTCTCCAGGTCGCCGGCGGCAAGCCGGTCAAGTTGTGGACCGACGGCGTACCGGTCGAGGACGAAGCCCGCCGGCAACTGCTCAACACGGCCCGCATGCCTTTCATCTTCAAGCACCTGGCGGTGATGCCGGATGTACACTTGGGAAAAGGTTCGACCATTGGGAGTGTGATCCCCACGCTCGGCGCGATTATCCCCGCCGCAGTCGGCGTGGACATTGGCTGCGGCATGATCGCCGCGCGTACCTCGCTGCACGCCCGCGACCTGCCCGACAACCTGCACGGTCTGCGCAGCGCCATCGAGCAGGCCGTGCCGCATGGCAAGACGTTCGGCAAACGTGACCAGGGCGCCTGGGCCGATGTTCCAGCCAAGGCCGACAAGGCTTGGGCTTTGCTGGCCGGGCGCTTCAAGGCCATAACCGACAAGTACCCACGGCTGGAGAAAACCAACAACCGCCACCACCTGGGTACGCTGGGTGGTGGCAACCATTTCATCGAGGTATGCCTGGATGAAACCGACCGCGTCTGGTTCATGCTGCACAGCGGTTCGCGGGGCGTGGGCAATGCCATTGGCAACCTGTTCATCGAACTGGCTCAGGCTGACATGCGCCAGCACCTGGCCAACCTGCCGGACAAGGACCTGGCGTACTTCGAGGAAGGCAGCCGCCATTTTGGCGACTACGTCGAAGCCGTTGAGTGGGCGCAGGACTATGCCCGGCAGAACCGTGAGCTGATGATGCTGACGGTGGTCCACGCTGCCCGCAAGGTGCTTGTCAAACCGTTCGAGGCCAGCCTGGAAGCGGTGAACTGCCACCATAACTATGTGCAGCGCGAGCAGCACTTTGGCCACGAAGTGCTGGTCACGCGAAAAGGCGCGGTGTCGGCTCAAAAGGGGCAGCTGGGTATCATCCCGGGCTCCATGGGCGCCAAGAGCTTTATCGTGCGCGGGCTGGGCAATGAAGAGTCGTTCTGCTCCTGCAGCCATGGCGCCGGCCGGGTGATGAGCCGGACCAAGGCCAAGAGCCGTTTTACCGTCGAGGACCAGCGGCGGGCCACGGCGCATGTGGAGTGTCGCAAGGACAAGGAGGTGATCGACGAGATCCCGATGGCCTACAAGGACATCGACGCGGTGATGCGCGCGCAGCGGGAGTTGGTGGAAATAGTGCACACCTTGCGGCAGGTGGTGTGTGTGAAGGGCTGACAGGTTTATTGCGACATTTCCTCAAGAACCTGCTTCAGCGAGGCCGGTAACATTGGCCCGTGCCCCAGCCCTTCAAACCGCTCGAACCGTACCTGCAACCCCGGCACCTTGGCCAGCTGGGCCACCAGCGCTCGTGCGGGCTGTTCCACATCCCCTTGCACTGGCATGCGCGGGTTTGCTGGCTCCTCACTGCCGCGCATCAGCAACAATCGCGCTCGGCCGCTACCCAGGCGCTGCCCAAGCCCCTGCGCCTCGCGCAAGATCGCCCCGTCATGCCACCACAGCGATGGGCTGGCCGCTGCATAGTCACTGAACGCCCCGGGCCGGGTGAACAGCGTATGCAGCACGGCCAGGCCGCCATAGGAGTGGCCCCACAACGTCTGCTGTTGCGCGTCGATGGGGGCCAGCCCGGCCACCATCGGCCGCATGCGTTCGGTCAGCAGATCAAGAAACGCATCCACGCCGCCACTGGGCTCGCCGGTCAGCGGGTCACGCTGCTCAGCCTGGCAAGCCAGCGCCGGGGTGTAGTCATACGTACGCCCGGTCCGCTCGATACGTTGTTCGGTCTGGTAACCCACGGCCACCAGCAAAGGCGCCTGGCCGGCGGCGAGCTTGTCCAGTTGCTGGCTTTGCAGCGCCCCGATCGCGGCATTGCCATCGAGCATCCACAGCACCGGGTACCCCGAGGCAGGCGCCGGGCGGTTGGGTTTGCCGACCCACAAGCGGTAATGGCGTTGGCCATCGGCCGAGTCCAGGTCGAGCTGGGTGAAGCGATAGGCCAGGTCCTGGCGCTGCAGCAGCGAGGTGTCCATCTTCTGGTTACGCTCGGGCTGCGCCAGGGCAACAGGCGCCGCAAGGGCCAGTGCCAAAGCCAGTGTCAGGGTCATCTTGCTCATCAGGCGTCTCGTCAGGGCCCGGCGAGGAACGCGAGGCTGGAGCGCCCAGATGATAATCAGTCCTGATTGAGCGTAAAGCGCATTAACTTTCTAAACAGTCGCTGGCGGCCGGCAAGGTCAAATGCAGGCACAGGCCCGGGTGGCCATTGCTGGCCCACAACCGGCCGCCTTGCAGCTCAATCGCGCGTCGGGCAATGGCCAGGCCCAGGCCGAACCCAGCGCCGCTGTCGGCAAGGCGCTGGTAAGGTTTGAAGATGCGTTCGAGGTCCGCGTGCGGTACGCCGGGGCCCTGATCGCTCAGGCGCAGGTGCCACACGTCGCCTTCGCGCCAGCCATCCAGGCTGACCCGACCTTCGGGTGGCGAATGGCGAATGGCATTGCGCAGCAGGTTTTCCAAGGCTTGTGCAAGGCTGTCCAGGTGGGCTTGTACCTGGCAGTCGATACCAAGCGAGCATGGCAGGCGCGCAGGGGCCCAGCCGCTTTCGAAGCAGACGTCCTGGCACAAGGCTTCCCACACCGAAACCATCAATACCGGTTCGGTCGGCAAGCTGGGTTGCTCGGTGTCCATCCAGGCCAGGTCCAGGGTGTCTTCCAGCAGCTTCTGCATGTCGGCGACTTCGCGGTCCAGACGCTCGCGCAGCTGAGGTGGCGGCAAGTCGCTGTCATGGACGATGCGTAGCCGCGCCAGCGGCGTGC
Source organism: Pseudomonas sp. LLC-1 (assembly GCF_002992185.1). Lineage (NCBI taxonomy): Bacteria > Pseudomonadati > Pseudomonadota > Gammaproteobacteria > Pseudomonadales > Pseudomonadaceae > Pseudomonas > Pseudomonas sp. LLC-1. The sequence goes on from NZ_LUVY01000021.1 coordinate 99,037, forward strand.
GCAGTTCGTGCGACAACGTGCGCAACAGCAGGCGCTGTTGCTCCAGGCTCTGGCGCAAGCGCCCGGCCATGTGCTCGAAGGCCTGTGCCAGTTCCCCCAGCTCATCGCGGCGCTCTTGCAGGGGCAGGGCGGGGCTGTCCAGGTCATCGGCACGCAGGGCGTCGGCGCGGTCGCGCAGGCGGTTCAGCGGCACTACCAAATGCCGGTACAGCGCCAGGCCCAGCAGCAGGGCGAGCAGTGCGGGGGCCACGCCGTGGGTGACCACGTGGGTCCACGGCGTAAGGCCAGTGGGTAGCAGTCGCTCAGGCAGTTGCAGCACCAAGCGGCCGTGCTCGGGGTGTCGCGGGAATTCGATGCTGACGTAGGGCAGTTCATCTTGCAGGCGACGGCTCATCGGCCAATCGAGTTTGCGCATGAAGGTCAGGTGGCTGGCCTGCTCGGCACTTAGCGGGGTGGTACCGAGGCTTTGCAGGTGCGGGCCGATCACCGCCACCCAGGTGTCCTCGGCGCGTTCCAGTTGCCTGCGCCAGGTCTCGACGCCCACCGCACCGCCTTGGTCCCAGGCGTCTTCGGCTTGTTGTGCATAGCGCGCCAGGTAGTTCTGGTCGGCCGGGGACAGGAAATAGGTGCTGCGCTCCACCGACAGGCCCCAGGTCCAGATCAGCCAGACCAGCAACAGGCAGAAGCTGACTTGCAGCACGGCCAGTTTCCACAGCAACGGGTGGCGGCGCATCAGGGCTGTTCCGTATCGACCAGGATGTAACCCTGGCCGCGCACGGCCTGGATCTGCAGGTGCTGGGCGTTGATGTCGGCCAGCTTGCGGCGCAGGTTACACACATGCACATCCAGGCCCCGGTCCAGGCGGGTATAGGCCCGGTGCAGCACGGTCTGGTACAGGAACGGCTTGCTCAGGGCTTCGCCGGGGTGGGCACGCAGCGTCACCAGCAAGCGGAATTCGGAAGCCGTGAGGCCTGCGGCGTTACCGTTGTGGATAACGTCCTGGCGGTCGTGGTCCAGCATCACCTCGCCCACGTCGGCACGCAGCGCCGTGCCGCGATCGAATGCCACGCGCCGCAGCAGGGCATCGACCCGTGCGTCCAGCTCCGCCAGGCTGAAGGGCTTGGGCAGGTAGTCGTCCGCACCTCGGGTGAAGCCACTGATGCGGTCCTGTTCCGCCCCCAGCGCCGACATCAGCATGACCGGCACCGCCTGCTGGCGGCGCAATGCGTCGAGCAGGCTGAGGCCGTCGATGCCCGGCAGCATGATGTCCAGCAACACCAGCTCGAATTGCGATTGCTGTATGGCATCCAGGGCCTGAGTGCCGCTGGCGCAGGCATGCACCTGGAAACCACGGTTGAGGAAATGGCGTTCCAGGTCCTGACGCAGGCGAGGATCGTCTTCGACGAGGAGAAGTGAGGTGGGCACGGTGAGCCTTGAATGAGAACTTCTATCAGTTACGAATCATCCCATTGCTGGCAGGGGGAGGGCAACGCCCGGTTGTGTTAAGAAGGTTAATCCTGCTGCACCCCTGTTTTCGCTCCGGTATCGTTCGCAAAAAGCAACTTGTTTCGTTTGCGAATTACTGTCATTTGTGCGAAGGGTGTGTCATGAACGGTTTCAAACGTGTGGGGAACTCGCGACAGGTGCGGGGCTTGTTGGTGCTGGGCTTGCTGGCACCATTTTCGTTGTCGGCACTGGCTGAGACGGTCGCGACCCAGGCGGCGGTAGAGGACAACGCGCTCGACCTGCCGGCACTGACCATCGAAGGCAACCGCCTGTACGACATGCTGCCCTCGGAAGCAACCGGCGGCTACAGCGTCGATGCCGCGACTGTGGGCACCAAGACCCCTGCGGCGCTCAAGGACATACCGCAATCGATCACCGTATACACCCAGGACTACGTCAAAGACCGCCAGTTCGTACACCTGGATGACCTGGCCAAGTACACCGCCGGCCTGCGCACCCTGACCAACGACAGCGGCCGCTCGTCGATTTACGCCCGTGGTTACGAATACAGCGAGTTCAACATCGACGGCCTGCCGGCCCCCATGGCCAGCATCTTCGGCACCGTGCCGTCGCTGGCGGCGTTCGACCGTGTCGAAATCATGCGTGGCCCGGCCGGGCTGTTCAGCAGCACCAGCGAGCTGGGCGGCATCGTCAACATGGTGCGCAAGCGCCCGACCGCAGAATTCCAGGGCCACATCGAAGGCAGTTACGGCACCTGGGACACCAACCACGAAGAAATCGACCTGAGCGGGCCGCTGGATGACGCCGGCCGCGTGCGTGGGCGTTTCATCGCATCCCGTGACGACACCAATGGCGAAGTCGATTACAACGCCAACACCAGCAACAGCTACTACGGCGCGCTGGATGTCGACCTGGACGACGCCACCACGCTGTCGTTCGGCCTGATGCATGAAGTGAAGAACATCACCCCGCACAACGGCTACCCGGCAACCTTGTCTGGCGACGTGCCGGACTTCAGCCACTCCCGTTTCCTGGGTGCCGACTGGAACTACTTCGACGGCAAGACCACCGACCTGGTCGCCGAGCTGACCCACCGCTTCGACAACGGCGGCTATGGCCGTGTCGCCGCCCGTGGCTCGCACCGCGACACCAACTACCTGTACGCCTTCACGGCGACCAACGCCACCACCGGTGCCAACTCCGAGCGCGCCAGCGCCCGTGACTTCACCCAGGACACCTACTCGCTGGACGCCAGCTACAGCCAGCCGTTCGAAACCCTCGGCCAGGTCAGCGAATTCGTGGTCGGTACCGACTACAAGAACTACGACACCGAGTACCTCAACGGCACCACCAACCTGGGCGCCATCAACGTCAACACCTACTCGCCAAAGCAGTTCGCCAAGCCGTCGCCCAACTACAGCACCGAGACCGGCATGCAGGAAGAGGAATACGGCCTGTACTCCAAGGTCACCTTCCGCCCGATCGAGCGCCTGGCACTGATCGCCGGTGGCCGCTTCAGCTGGTATCGCGGTGATTTCTACACCACCACCCTGAGCAGCGGTGCCACCACCAACGACAGCAAGCGCGTGGATGGCCACTTCACCCCGTATGGCGGGCTGGTCTACGACCTGACCGAAAACCACGCGCTGTACGCCAGCTACTCGCAGGTGTTCAAGCCGCAGTCCGACACCGACAGCAATGGCCGGGTGTTGAAGCCGCGTGAAGGCGAGCAGTACGAATTCGGCCTGAAGAGCAGCTACTTCGGCGGCGACCTGAACACCCGCTTCTCGGTGTTCCGCCTGACCGACAAGAACCGCGCCACCACCGAATACGACGAGGACGGCGTAGACACCAACTTCTCGGTCGCCTCCGGCAAAACCCGTGTCAAAGGTGCCGAAGTGGAAGTAAGCGGCAAGCTGACGCCAAACTGGGAGCTGCTGGCCGGCTACACCTGGATGGAAACCGAAACCCTCAAGGGCGATGCCGAAACCACCTTCTTCATCATGCCGCGCAACCAGGCTTCGCTGTGGAGCAAGTACACCATCAGCCAAGGCCCGCTGAACGGCCTGGCCATTGGTGGCGGCATTTCGGCGATGAGCAACTTCTATTCCGAGAATGGCGGTGTGCGCATCGATGCACCGGGCTATGCCACGGTGGATGCGATGCTGTCGTACCCGGTGACCTCGAAGCTGACCGCCACCTTCAACGTCAACAACCTGTTCGACCGGGATTACCTGTCGCGGGTGGGGTCGACTTCGACGTTCAACTTCTATGGGCCGTCGCGCAGCATGATGGTTGGGGCGCGGTATGACTTCTAAAAATCAGTCTTTTCCCGTTGCGTGTAGACTGTTTCTGAAATAGCTTCCTACCGCCTTTGCGCCATTGCGGTGGTGTTCTCGGCGGCCTAGTCTGGCCCAGTCGTTGCCAAATCAGCGACCGGGCCTGCAAGCCCGCCAGACGATCAGCACTGCTATCCGAGATGCTTCATACCGGCAACTTGGAACAATGGTGGCTGCGTGCGGGAGATCTTCGGATCTGCCGGTTCTCGTCTGTCCGGTCTTGCAGACCTGTACGCAGCCGCCACCCATCAAATGCAAGTGATGTCGTGGTGGTTTCTTCGGAATCAGACGAGATTACACCATGCTCAAGACCGTCCCCGATCCACCCCGCGCCGTTCATTCCCTCGAATACAGCCACATCCAGACCTCGGACTTTGCGACAAGGCTTTGCTGATGAGTTGGCTGTACCGGCCCTTTCGCGGTCGAGCCCGCGAAGAGGCCCGCCCAGGCACTAGATAACTTTCAGGGGAATGAACAATGACAACAGAAGACACCCAATTCACCGTCGGCAAAACCACCTTCTACCAAGGTGAAAACGGCACCCACCCACTGTTCCGCATCGAGCCCGGCATCCCGTGCCGAGACGCCCGCGAGCAGTCCTCAGAGCTGATGGGCTATGTACGCGAACTGACCATCACCGGCCTGATGGATGAAAAACCGATGATGATCTGGGCCTCTCACTACCTGAGCGCGATGGCAAAGGCGTTGATGGATGATGCTGAATTGGGGATGAGGCAGTAAGGAGCGGGCCGCTTTGCGGCCCATCGCCGGCAAGCCAGCTCCCACCAGTACTGCGCAGGTCTTCAGCATTGTGCGGTCCCTGTGGGCTCTCAAAACCACATGCGGATGCCGGCAACGAAGCGCGCTTCATCCACATCACCACCCTCGTCGCGGACGAAATCAGCCGTTTTGCCGTAGGAGCGGCTCCAGGTGATGCCTATGTAAGGTGCAAATTGACGAACGATTTCATACCGTAGCCGCAGCCCGACCTCGGTATTCGCCAGGCCAGAACCCACGCCTCGCTCAGGGTCGTTCTTGCCATAGAAATTGGCTTCGGCGGTGGGCTGAAGGATCAGGCGATTGGTCAGCAGAATGTCGTAGTCGCCTTCCAGGCGGGCGGCGGTTTGACCGTTCTCACCCATGAGCGCGGTGGCTTCGGCCTCGAAGCCGTACAGCGCCATGCCCTGGATACCGAACGCCGCCCAGGTCTGCGGGGATTGCGGTTTGAAATCCTGGCGCACCCCGGCAACCACATCCCACCAGGGGCTGATAGCGCGGCCATACAGCAACTGCAACTCGGCATCTTCGGTGACGCCGTTGGTGCGTTCGCCTTCGGAGCGAATCCACAACCGGTTGATATCGCCGCCGACCCACCCGGTAGCATCCCAGGCCAGGGTGCTGCCTTCGTCTGCATCCTGATACTCAAGCTGGTCCAGCAAGAAGAAGCTATTGAGTGCGCTGTCGTGCACCTGATGCCCACCCAGCGGGGGGAATGCCGCCTGCCGGTCTGCATCCGTCAATTCGGGAATCGGCGTTCGGCTGGTCGTCGCAGGGCTGGCAGCACCATGGTTCATCTTCGAGTGATCCATTTCCCCATGATCCATGCCCTTCATCGCGCCATGGTTGTCGCTGGACCACGACGACGGGGCGTAGACAGCAAGCAGGCCTGCGGTGGCAGCAGAGAGGAAAATTGCGCTTTGCTTCATAGGTTTTTTCATCTCGGACTTCCCGCTCATTCGTCCACGCGGACTTCTCGGAACATGCCCATTTCCATGTGGAACAGCAGGTGGCAGTGATAGGCCCAGCGCCCCAAAGCATCCGCAGTCACGCGGTAACTTCGCTTCGAGCCAGGCGGCATGTCGATGGTGTGCTTGCGCACCATGAAGTTGCCGTTCTCATCCTCCAGGTCGCTCCACATGCCGTGCAGGTGGATGGGGTGAGTCATCATGGTGTCGTTGACCAAGGTGATACGAAGGCGCTCCCCGTATTTGAGGCGCAGCGGCTCGGCATCGGAAAACTTGACCCCGTCGAACGACCAGGCGAACTTTTCCATGTGGCCTGTGAGGTGCAACTCGATGGTGCGGCCAGGTTCTCGGCCGTCGGGATCAATGAAGGTGCTGCGCAGGTCCGCATAGGTCAGCACACGGCGGGCGTTGTTACGCAGCCCGATGCCCGGGTCGCTCAGCTTTGGCGTCGGGCTCATCGTCTGCATGTCGACCAACGGGTTGTTGGTCTCCGAGTCTGGATGGCGCTGCATGGCCCCACTCATGCCGGCCATGCTGCCGTGATCCATGCCGGCCATGCTGCCATGGTCCATCCCCGCCATGCCGCTGTGATCCATACCCATGTCACTCATGGAAATCAGCGGGCGTGGATCAACAGCTGGAACAGCCGCCTGCAAGCCTTCGCGGATAGCCAAGGTGCCCCTGGCATAGCCGGTGCGGTCCATGGATTGAGCAAAGAGGGTGTATGCCTGCTCATCTTCGGGCTCGACAATCACATCGTAGGTTTCAGCAACCGCGATACGGAACTCGTCGACCGATACCGGCTTCACATGCTGCCCATCCGCCGCAACCACGGTCATCTTCAGGCCGGGAATACGCACGTCGAAATACGTCATGGCGGAGCCGTTGATGAAGCGCAGGCGGATTTTTTCGCCAGGCTTGAAAACCCCCGTCCAGTTGCCGTCCGGCGTCTGGCCGTTCATGAGGTAGGTGTAGGTGTATCCGCTCACGTCCGCGAGATCGGTGGGGCTCATGTTCATCTCGGCCCACATCGTGCGATCAGTCACCGCAGCGGACCAGCCCATTTCGCCCACGTCGTTGACGAAATCACCCACCGTCCGTTTGTGGAAGTTGTAGTAGTCAGACTGTTTCTTGAGCTTGGACAGCACCCGGGCAGGGTCTTCATCCGTCCAGTCGCTGAGCATCACCACGTAATCCCGGTCATAGGTGAACGGCTCGGGTTCTTTCGCATCGATGACCAGCGCGCCGTACACCCCAACCTGTTCCTGGAAGCCTGAGTGGCTGTGGTACCAGTAGGTGCCGTTCTGATGGACTTTGAACCTGTATTCATACAGGCCATCCGGGGCGATGCCATGGAAGCTCAGGCCAGGCACACCATCCATGTTGGCCGGCAGGATGATGCCGTGCCAGTGGATGGAGGTGTCCTGCTTCAAGCGGTTGCGCACGCGAAGCGTAACGGTATCGCCTTCGCGCCAGCGAAGCGTTGGGCCAGGTATAGAGCCGTTGATTGCCATCGCTGTGCGCGCTGTGCCGGTGATATTGACCGGCAGTTCACCGATGTAGAGGTCGAAGTCGCTGCCCGTCAGGACGTTTGGCTGGCCAGGGCTGGTCAAGGCCCACACCGGCGTGCGCCACATGCCCAACCCGCCGAGCAGTCCGGTAGCGGCCAGGCCTTTGACGAAGGTGCGTCTTGTGGTTTTGCTTTGCATGCCGTTGCGTCCAGTCGTGTGGAGTGCGGATATCCCGGCTGCTGGATGTCGCAGCCCACGACCAAACTAGCGAGTTGCCGCTGTCAGAAAACTGAGTACGACATTACTTTTCCGTCAGCTTCTCGAAGGGGGGGCAGGCTGCAGAGGGCTTGGGAGGCTTTCCGCGAGGCATTAAAAAGCCGGCTTGTGGCCGGCTTCTCGGGGACGCTTCCGACTAATTTATGGTAAGCCGCAATCGCCTTAACTGAGTGGCCATCAAGGGCCTGAAAGAAATGGCAGATGCCCGTGTGGGATATCGCCAGAGCCCTCTGGACCGCGGCTTGCGCCGGTCGGGGCTGAATGTGCCGCGTAGCATACAAGGGCACGCGCAGGATGCCCAGCAAAAAATGGCACAGGGTGTTTCAGCCAGGCCGCTGTTGGCGGAAATGCGACCAGTGAAACACCCAGCCAAGAATTTCCAGGCCCTGGGCCTGGCACTGTGCGGGGGTGTAGCGTTCGACTGCGTAGTTGCGCCGGTCATGGCTGTGCAGGTACAGCGTACCGTGCTGGCCAAGGCTGAGGTTGTTCACCCTGAGCATGCCGTTGTGCAGCAGGGCATAGGTTTCGCCCTCGACCACTCGGGTCATGCCCAGGTCGATGGCCAGGCTGGCATTCAGCGGAATCAGCGGCAGCATGTTGCTGGCCGGCATCGCCAGGCAGATCGCATTGGCGGCATGCACACCCAGCCCCCTCAAGGCTTTTGCCGGCAAGCGCAGGTGTTTGCTGGCCACCGGCGACAGCAGGCCTTGTTGCAACTGGTAGTAAGGCACCTTCACTGCCCGGCCATGTTCCACCGACAGCGGAGAGGGCGGGTTGACGGGCGTCGGCCGGGGCGCGCCGCTGCGCAGGATCGGGTTGGGATGTTTGGGCCCTTCTCCGGTGCGTAGCCAACGGCGGTGCACACAGAACAAGTCGGCCAGTTCGTCCAGCCGGGCCAAAGGCACACCCCGTTTGAACCAGTTGTTGACGTGCTGCGGTGTGACGCTGCGTTGAGCGGCAAAATCGGAAGGGGTCAGGCCACATTCGTGGAGCAGGGCTTTGAGGCGGTCGCCGGAAGTGTTCATGCTGGCGAGTGTAGCGGCGGGGGTGTCAGCAAGGATATGAACCGGGTGTTGACAAGGGTTGTACGAAAAGAGGTGGTTTGTAGGGAGTTGATGTAGGACTGCGTAGGATTTATTACCAGCAACCTGAGCATCGCCCATTTAGGCATAAAAAAACCCCGCCATGGCGGGGTTCTTCCTGCAACCGGTATCAGCCCTTGTAGGCAGCAACCGATTTGGTGATCGCGGCACGGGCGGCGTCGGCGCCTTCCCAACCTTCGATCTTGACCCACTTGCCCTTCTCGAGATCTTTGTAGTTGGCAAAGAAGTGCTCGATCTGCTGGATCAGCAGGGCTGGCAGGTCGGTGTATTCCTTCACGTCAACGTACAGCTGCGACAGCTTGTCGTGAGGAACAGCGATGACCTTGGCGTCGCCGCCGCCGTCGTCGGTCATGTTCAGCACGCCAACCGGACGGGCGCGGATAACCGAGCCTGGCGCTACCGGGTAAGGGGTAACAACCAGCACGTCCAGCGGGTCACCGTCGTCAGCCAGGGTGTTCGGGATGAAGCCGTAGTTGGCTGGGTAGAACATTGGGGTAGCCATGAAACGGTCGACGAACAGGGTGTCGCTGTCCTTGTCGATCTCGTATTTGATCGGCGCGTGGTTGGCCGGGATCTCGATGGCGACGTAGATGTCGTTCGGCAGGTCTTTGCCCGCCGGAATCTTGCTGTAGCTCATTGGGCAGTGCCCCCGTGTTTGACCAAAAAAGTGGCGGCGATTATAGGCACATTCTGCCGGGGCATGCCACGCCTGGCCTGATGTGCGGCCCCGTCAGGCGTGGCTTTCGCGGTATTCGGGGTGTTCGGCCTGTAGCCGGCGCAGGCGCGCCAGCGGGTCTTGCCGGTAGAACAGTGACAACTGGTGGTAGACCAATGGATAAGCCTGCTGCAGCAGGTCGGGGGCACTAAAGAAGTATTCGCTGGTGACAGCAAAGAATTCCGCCGGGTTTTCCGCGGCATAAGGGTCGATGGCGGTTTCGGCGTCGGGGTTGGCGTCCAGCTGGCGGTTGAGGTCGTCGTAGGCCTGTTGCATGGCCGTTGCCCACTCATCCACCGGCATGCCACTGTGCAGCGGGGGCAGGCCGTTGGCATCGCCATTGAGCATGTCGAGCTTGTGCGCCAGCTCATGGATGACGAGGTTGTAGGCCTCCCAGCCGCCACTGGCCAGCACGCCGTTCCAGGCCAGGATGATCGGCCCCTGCTGCCAGGCTTCGCCGCTGTGCTCGCCGTCCCAGACGTGCTCCACGCCACTGGCATCGCGGTGGCGCTGGGGGCTTTTGAAGTCGTCGGGGTACAGGATGATTTCGTGGAAGCCCTGGTACCAGTTCAGCTCGCCCAGGTGCAGTAGTGGCAGTTGCGCCTGGGCGGCCAGCAGCAGGCGCTGCTCGTCGTCCAGTTCGACGCCGGGCAGGCAGGTGAGGTGCTTGTCGAGCAGGAACAGGATGCAGGCTTCGCGCAGCCAGTGGTCTTCGGCGTCACTGATGCCGTCCAGCATCGGCAGGCGCTCGCGTACGGCCTGCCATTGCTGGGCTGAGATGGGGTAGCGCGCCAGGGTGCGCTTGCGCCGCCAGGCGCTGAACGACCACATGAGTGGCGGTCAGTGAGCCTTGGCGGCCCGGCCCAGGCGGCCGCGCAGCAGGCCGAGGATCATCGGCACCAGCGACAGGATGATGATGCCCACCACCATCAGCGACAGGTGTTGCTTGATGAACGGCACGTTACCGAAGAAGTAACCCAGGGTAACCAGGCCTCCCACCCACAGCAGCGAACCGGCGATGCTGAAACCGAGAAAGCGTGGGTAATGCATGTGCGCGATGCCGGCGACGAACGGTGCAAAGGTACGCAGGATGGGCAGGAAGCGCGCCATGGTCACGGTCTTGCCACCGTGGCGTTCGTAGAAGTCGTGGGTGCGCTGCAGGTAATCGCGGCGGAAGATTTTCGAGTTGGGGTTGTTGAACAACCGCTCGCCGGCCGTTCGCCCTATCACGTAGTTGGTACTGTCCCCCAGGATGGCGGCAGCCATCAGCAGGCCGGCCAGCAGCACCGGGTCCATGCCACCACCAGCGGCCACGGCGCCAGCGATGAACAGTAGCGAATCGCCTGGCAGGAAAGGCATTACCACCAGCCCTGTTTCACAGAAAATGACGGTGAACAGGATGGCGTAGATCCAGGGACCGTAATTGGTGACCAGCAGATCGAGGTAGGCATCGAGATGCAGGATAAGGTCCAGCGGGTTGAAATCCATGTACAGCACCTGTGTTCTGGGGCGTAGGCTCGGTTACCTGGGGATGGGTAAATTTTCACACATGACAGGTGGGGCATTATACGGCTAAGTCGCGAACATGCCCGGGGAGTTTGTAGCGGGGGGTTACGGCGGGGGAGTATTCCGGTACCGGCCTCTTCGCGGACTTGCCCGCGAAGAGGCCGGTACCGGTCAATCCTGGCTGATCGGCAGGATGTAGCTCTTGAACTCGGTATCTTCACGAAACCCGATGGATTCGTAAGTCTTGTGCGCTACCTCATTGTCCGCGCTGGTCGAAACCCGCATGCGCACGGCGTTGGTCTCTTTCGCCATTTTCTTCGCCTCACGCATCAGGTGGTCAGCCACCAGCATGCGCCGCGAGTCTTCGGCCACGTAGATGTCGTTGAGTATCCATACCCGCTTCAGCGATAGCGACGAGTAGCTGGGGTACAACTGGCAGAAGCCCATCAGCTTGCTGTCGTCATCATCCGGTAGCGCCAGGTAGATCACCGATTCATCCCGTTTCAGGCGCTTTTCCAGAAAGCTGCGCGAGCTGTCGGGGTAGGGCAGCTGCCCATAGAACTCACGGTATCTGACGAACAGTGGCGTGAGCAGGTCGAGGTGTTCCAGGGTTGCCTTGATGATGCGCATGTGCGGCCCTCAGAGTCCATTTAGGGAAACAGCGGAATGCCTGCAGCGTTCAAGGGCATGCTGCCCAATGCGCGTCACAAGTGCAATCCGCCTTCCGTGACATGTTTTTTACCCTTTGCCGAGCAGGAAGTTGCCTTTCTGGTTGGCGCTGTCTTCACTCTCCAGGCTATGGACCTCGGCTTCGTCCTTCAGATTCACCCCGGAAAGCTGGCGTTTGCAGGCTTCGCGCATCAAGTACAGCAAGCGGTGCGCCGCCATGCCATAGCTCAGGCCCTCCAGGCGGATGTTGGAAATGCAGTTACGGTAGGCATCGGTCAGGCCGACCTTCGGCGCGTAGGTGAAATACAGGCCCAGGCTGTCTGGTGAGCTGAGCCCTGGGCGTTCGCCGATCAGCATCACGGTCATCCGTGCACCCAGCAGTTCGCCGACCTCGTCTGCCACTGCCACGCGGCCCTGCTGCACCAGCACCACAGGGGCGCTGGTCCAGCCATCAGCGGCCGCTTGCTCCTCGAAACGGCTCAGGAACGGCAGGGTGTGGCGATGAACAGCCAGCGCCGACAGGCCATCGGCAACCACGATGGCCAGGTCGACGCCGCCGGGGTTGGCCTGTGCGTGCTGGCGCAGGGTGGCAATCGAGTCTTCGTTGAGCCGCCGGCCCAGGTCCGGGCGCTGCAGGTACTGGTGGCGGTCGCTGGCGGCACTGTGCAGTACCAGGCTGTCACGGCCACGGTCACTCAGTTGGGTCGCCAGGCCGGCGTGGTCGAAGGCCAGGTGCACGGCATCGCGGGCCTGGGCATGGGCGAACTGGAAGTCCAGCTGCGCCCCGGTCGGCAGGCTGGTGCCGGTGCGGCCCAGGGCGATGCGTGCCGGGGTCAGGGTGCGCAGGGCCAGCCAAGGGTTGTCGGGGGTAGGTGTGCGAGGGTCCATGGTCATCCCTATGCAAGCTGTGCCAAGGCCTGGCGGAAGGCCGGCGGCAGGTTGTCACCAAAGCGCACCCGGCCATCGGCCTGGGTGAATATGCCGGTGCGGGCCAGCCACGCTTCGAATTCCGGCCCGGGCTTCAGGCCCAGGGTCTGGCGTGCATACAGCGCGTCGTGGAACGAGGTGGTCTGGTAGTTGAGCATGATGTCGTCGGAACCGGGGATGCCCATGATGAAGTTGATCCCGGCCACCCCCAGCAGGGTCAGCAGGGTGTCCATGTCGTCCTGGTCGGCTTCGGCGTGGTTGGTGTAGCAGATATCGCAGCCCATCGGCACGCCCAGCAGCTTGCCGCAGAAGTGGTCTTCCAGGCCGGCGCGGATGATCTGCTTCCCGTTGTACAGGTACTCCGGGCCGATGAAGCCGACCACAGTGTTGACCAGGAACGGCTTGAAGTGGCGGGCCACGGCATAGGCGCGGGTTTCGCAGGTTTGCTGGTCGACACCATGGTGGGCGTTGGCCGACAGCGCGCTGCCCTGGCCGGTTTCGAAGTACATCAGGTTTTGCCCGAGGGTGCCGCGCTTCAGCGAAAGGCCCGCTTCGTAGCCTTCCTGCAGCACGTTCAGGTTGATACCAAACCCGGCGTTGGCCGCCTCGGTACCGGCGATGGACTGGAACACCAGGTCCAGCGGCACGCCACGGTTGATCGCCTCGATCGAGGTGGTGACGTGGGTCAGCACGCAGGCCTGGGTAGGGATGTCGTAACGCTGGATGATGGCGTCGAGCATTTCCAGCAGGGCGCAGATCGAGGCGATGCTGTCGGTGGCCGGGTTGATGCCGATCATGGCATCGCCGTTGCCGTACAGCAGGCCGTCGAGAATGCTGGCGGCGATACCGGCCGGCTCGTCGGTCGGGTGGTTGGGCTGCAGCCGGGTCGACAGGCGCCCGCGCAGGCCCATGGTGCCGCGAAAACGGGTAACCACGCGGATCTTCTGCGCCACCAGCACCAGGTCCTGCACACGCATGATCTTCGAGACCGCTGCTGCCATTTCCGGTGTCAGCCCGGGCGCCAGGGCGCGCAGGCTGTGTTCATCGGCCTCTTCGCTCAGCAGCCAGTCACGCAGGCCGCCCACGGTCAGGTGGCTGACCGGTGCGAACGCCTGGGCATCGTGGGTATCGACGATAAGGCGGGTAACCTCGTCATCTTCGTAAGGGATCAGCGCTTCATTGAGAAAGTGCGTCAGCGGGATATTGGCCAGCGCCATCTGCGCGGCGACGCGTTCGCCGTCGTTGCTGGCCGCAACGCCTGCCAGGTAGTCCCCGGAGCGCGCCGGGCTGGCCTTGGCCATCACTTCCTTGAGGCTGTCGAAGCGGTAGACCAGGTGGCCGACCGTGTGTACGAAACTTGCCATACAGAATCTCCAGAGCCGCAGGTTGCCCTGCGGCGGGTGGCGGCAATCAGTGCAGGGCCTCTTCGGCCTTCTGGATCGCGGCGAATTCCTCTTCCGGTGTGCCCGCAACCAGGTGGTGGCGGCTGTAGAAAGCAAAGTAGGCAATTAATACCGCATAGATCACTGCGGCGCCAATCACCACCCGTGGGTCGACCAGGAAGCCGGCAACCACAGCGATGCAGGCCAGCACCAGCGCCACGCCCGAGGTAAAGATGCCACCGGGGGTGCGGTATGGGCGCTCCATCTTCGGCCGGCGGATGCGCAGGGTGATGTGCGCGGCCATCATCAGCACATAAGACAGGGTAGCGCCGAATACGGCTACCAGGATCAGCAGGTCACCCTGGCCGGTCAGCGACAGGGCAAAGCCGATGATGCCGGGGATGATCAAGGCCAGTACCGGCGCCTTGCTTTTGTTGGTTTCCGACAGTTTGCGTGGCAGGTAGCCGGCGCGGGACAGCGCGAAGATCTGCCGGGAATAGGCGTAGATGATCGAGAAGAAGCTGGCGATCAGCCCGGCCAGACCGACCAGGTTGACGAAGCCGCCCATCCAGGTGCTGCCGCCATAGGCTTTGGACAGTGCCTCGACCAGCGGGTTGCCGGATGCTTTCAGCGCTTCGGAGCCTGCACCGCCGGGGCCGACGACCAGAATCAGCAGGGCGAAGGCCAACAGTACCAGCATGGCACCGATCAGGCCGCGTGGCAGGTCACGCTTGGGGTTCTTGGTTTCTTCGGCGGCCAGTGGCACACCTTCGACAGCCAGGAAGAACCAGATGGCATATGGAATGGCCGCCCACACGCCCACATAACCGAACGGCAGGAAGCTGCTGGCGCCCACCGCGTCCGTTTTGGCGATGTCGAACAGGTTGGCTGCATCAAAATGGGGCACCATGCTCACCAGGAACACCGCCAGGGCGATGGCGGCGATGGCGGTGATGATGAACATCAGCTTCAACGCTTCCCCCACACCGAAGATGTGGATGCCGATGAACACGATGTAGAACGCCAGGTAGATCATCCAGCCGCCGATGCCGAACAGTGACTGGCAGTAGGCGCCAATGAACACGGCAATGGCGGCAGGGGCGATGGCGTATTCGATGAGGATCGCCGTACCGGTCAGAAAACCGCCCCACGGGCCGAAGGCGCTGCGGGCAAAGCCGTAGCCGCCGCCTGCGGTGGGGATCATCGACGACAGTTCGGCCAGCGAGAAGCACATGCACAGGTACATGGTGGCCATCAGCAAGGTGGCGAGGAACATGCCGCCCCAGCCGCCCTGGGCCAGGCCGAAGTTCCAGCCGGCATAGTCGCCGGAAATGACGTAGGCCACGCCCAGGCCGACCAGCAGTACCCAGCCGGCGGCGCCTTTTTTCAGTTCACGTTGCTGGAAATAGTCCGAGCCGACTTTTTCGAAGTCGACAGAAGAGCCTGCCGGCGAGCCGGCGGAATGATCGCTTGGCATAGTTTCACCTGTTCTTTTTCTTGGTGGCCGGAAGGGTTCCGGGCCGATGGTGATGGGTACTGCAGGAAGCGAGCCAGAACGGTTCGTGCACGCGAACCGCTCTGGCTGACGGGCTTAGAAGAAGCCCAGCGGGTTAATGTCGTAGCTCACCAGCAGGTTCTTGGTCTGCTGATAGTGGTCCAGCATCATCTTGTGCGTCTCACGGCCAACCCCGGACTTCTTGTAGCCGCCGAACGCCGCATGCGCCGGGTACAGGTGGTAGCAGTTGGTCCACACACGGCCAGCCTTGATCCCACGGCCCATGCGGTAGGCACGGTTGATATCGCGGGTCCACACGCCGGCACCCAGGCCGAACTCGGTGTCGTTGGCAATCGCCAGGGCTTCGGCTTCGTCCTTGAAGGTGGTGACGCTGACCACCGGGCCGAAGATTTCTTCCTGGAACACGCGCATCTTGTTGTTGCCCTTGAGCAGGGTCGGCTGGATGTAGTAACCGGTGGCCAGCGAGCCTTCCAGTTTTTCCACCTTGCCGCCGGTCAGCAGCTCGGCGCCTTCGTCCTGGGCGATCTGCAGGTACGAGAGGATCTTCTCGAACTGCTGTTGCGAAGCCTGGGCGCCGACCATGGTGTCGGTGTCCAGCGGGTCGCCGCGTTTGATCTGCAGCACCTTCTTCATCACCACTTCCATGAACTGCGGGTAGATCGACTCCTGTACCAGTGCCCGGGATGGGCAGGTGCACACTTCGCCCTGGTTGAAGAACGCCAGCACCATGCCTTCGGCCGCCTTCTCGATGAAGCTCGGTTCGGCTTGCATGATGTCTTCGAAGTACACGTTCGGCGACTTGCCGCCCAGTTCCACGGTGGATGGAATGATGTTTTCGGCTGCGCATTTCATGATGTGCGAGCCCACCGGGGTGGAGCCGGTGAAAGCGATCTTGGCGATGCGCTTGCTGGTGGCCAGGGCTTCACCGGCTTCGCGGCCAAAGCCTTGCACCACGTTGAGCACACCTTTTGGCAGCAGGTCGCCAATCAGTTCGACCAGCACGGTGATGCCCAGCGGGGTCTGTTCGGCAGGCTTGAGCACCACGCAGTTGCCAGCGGCCAGTGCCGGGGCAAGTTTCCAGGCGGCCATCAGGATCGGGAAGTTCCACGGGATGATCTGCCCGACCACGCCCAGCGGTTCGTGAATGTGGTAAGCCACGGTGCCTTCGTTGATTTCGGCAGCACCGCCTTCCTGGGCGCGGATGCAGCCGGCGAAGTAGCGGAAGTGGTCGACCGCCAGCGGAATGTCGGCGTTGAGGGTTTCGCGGACCGGCTTGCCGTTGTCCCAGGTTTCGGTAATCGCCAGCAGTTCGAGGTTTTGCTCGATGCGGTCGGCGATCTTCAACAGCACGTTGGAGCGGTCCTGCACTGAAGTGCGGCCCCAGGCGTCGGCAGCGGCGTGGGCGGCGTCGAGCGCCTTATCGATGTCTTCGGCAGTGGAACGGGGGAATTCGGCGATCAGCTTGCCATTCACCGGGGACGTGTTTTCAAAGTACTGCCCCTTGACCGGAGCTACGAACTCGCCACCGATGTAGTTGCCGTAGCGGCTCTTGAAGGAAACCTTCGCGCCCTCGGTACCGGGATGTGCGTAACGCATGGTGTGTCTCCTGGCTGTTATGTTTGTTGAGGAGTTGGAAAGCGTAGAGCAAAGGTTGGGCCAGCGTTTCGCACACCAGGCAAATCAATGACTTGGGTCAGTTGCCAAGGCCCTGTGATTGGCCGCTGTACCAGCCCCGGTACGCGCGGGGGTGACACTTTGTGCCATTTGCGACACGTCACAGGCGGGTGCATTGCAAAGGCTTCCCGGGTGGAGGATGCTGGCGGAACTCTCTATCTGCGGAGAACTACAACAAATGCAGAGCAATCCTTTCATTCGCCATGCCCAGCAAGTGCATACCGTTGCCCATGGTGGGGCCGGGGAGGGGGGCAGTGACCCGTCCATCGCCCGTTCCTGGCTGCGCTGCCTGGAGGACTACCACCTCGACCCTTCGGTGATCGAGGCGCCCGTGGTGCTTGAGCATGGGCGTTTGCTGGAAAGCCGCGAGCGCCTGCGCCAGGTGCTGCAAATTGCCGATCATGAAATGAACAGCCTGCACCAGCAGCTTTCCGGCGCCGGCCATGCGGTACTGCTGACCGACGCCCGCGGGGTGATCCTCAACTGCGTCAGCGCGGCCACCGAGCGGCGCAGCTTCGAGCGTGCCGGGCTGTGGTTGGGTGCCGACTGGAGCGAGGCGCGCGAGGGCACCAACGGCATCGGCACCTGCCTGGTCGAGCGCCAGGCGTTGACCATTCACCAGAACGAGCACTTTCGCGGCCGCCACACTGGCCTGACCTGCTCGGCCAGCCCGGTGTTCGACCCGCATGGCGAACTGCTGGCGGTGCTGGATGTGTCATCGGCACGGCCTGACGTGTCGCGCCAGAGCCAGTTCCACACCATGGCGCTGGTGAACCTGTCGGCGAAGATGATTGAAAGCTGCTATTTCCTGCGCCACTTCGAGCAGCAGTGGTTGCTGCGTTTTCACCTGCAGGCCGAGTCGGTCGGCCTGTTCAGCGAAGGCCTGCTGGCGTTCGACGGCGATGGGCGGATCTGTGCTGCCAACCAGAGCGCGTTGAACCTGCTGGGCAGCGTGCGCGGTGGCGTGCTGGGCAAACCCGTGGAGCGTTTTTTTGCCTGTAGCCACGACGAGCTTTTCAGCCGCGCCACCCCCGCTGGCAGCACGGTCTGGCCGCTGCATACGCTGGACGGTCGCCAGGTGTTTGCCAGCCTGCGCGGCAAGGCCCGTGCGCCCGTGTGGTCGGTGCCTGTTGCGCAACCCTTGCCCATGCACCCGATGGAACCGGCCATCTGCCTGCTCGACCCGGCTCTGCAGAACGAATTCCGCCGCAGCGTACGGGTGTTCGAGCGTGACGTGCCGCTGTTGCTGCGTGGTGAAACCGGTTGTGGCAAAGAAGCGTTTGCCCAGGCCGTGCACCAGGCCAGTGGGCGACGCGGCAAGCCGTTCATCGCCATCAACTGTGCCTCGATCCCGGAGAGCCTGATCGAGAGCGAGTTGTTCGGTTACCGAGGCGGCAGTTTTACCGGAGCACGCAAAGAAGGCATGCGCGGCAAGCTGCTGCAGGCCGACGGCGGCACCTTGCTGCTGGACGAGATCGGCGACATGCCGCTGGCCTTGCAAACCCGCCTGCTGCGGGTACTGGAAGAGCGCCAGGTGGTGCCCATCGGTGGCGAGCCGCAAGCGGTGGATGTCCGTATTGTCAGCGCCACCCACCGCGACTTGCTGGAGCGTGTGGAGCAGGGCAGTTTCCGCGAGGACCTGTATTACCGCCTGAATGGCCTGGAGGTGGCGTTGCCGGCGGTGCGTGAACGCAGTGACAAAGCGCAGCTGCTGGACTTTTTGCTGCATCAGGAGGCGCAGGGACAACGGGTCGAGCTGGAGCCCAGTGCGCGTCAGGCGCTGCTGGACTTCGCCTGGCCGGGGAACGTGCGGCAGATGCGCAATGTGCTGCGTACCTTGGTGGCGCTTTGCGAGGATGCCCGAATCGAGTTCTCGGATCTCCCCGCCATTGTTCGCAACAACCCCGTCCCTGTAGGAGCGGCCTTGTGTCGCGATCGGGCCGCAGAGCGGCCCCAAGGTTTCAGTGTCGGTACAAAGGCCGCTGGGGCTGCTTTGCAGCCCGATCGCGACACAAGGCCGCTCCTACAGGACGCCGAGCGGCAGGCGCTCATGGAGATGCTAGAGGCAAAACACTGGCACCTGACCCGTGTCGCCGAGCATCTGGGCATCAGCCGCAATACCTTGTATCGAAAACTGCGCAAACACGGCATTGCGAGGGCCGACTGAGCGAAACAGCGGGTGCGATTTGTCGCGCCCTGGGCTACCCTGCCTCGATGTTTTGCGAGGTCGACCATGCATATTCACATTCTCGGTATTTGCGGCACTTTCATGGGCTCGCTGGCGGTGCTGGCCAAGGAACTTGGCCATCGCGTCACCGGCTCGGACGCCAACGTCTATCCCCCGATGAGCACCCAGCTCGAAGCCCAGGGCATCGAGCTGACCCAAGGCTATGACCCGGCCCAGATGGACCCGGCACCCGACTTGGTGGTTATCGGCAACGCCATGTCACGCGGCAACCCGGCAGTGGAATACGTGCTGAACAAGGGCCTGCCCTATGTTTCCGGCCCACAGTGGCTGGCTGACCATGTGCTGCAAGGCCGCTGGGTGCTGGCCGTTGCCGGTACCCACGGCAAGACCACCACCAGCAGCATGCTGGCCTGGGTGCTGGAGCACGCCGGCATGAGCCCGGGCTTCCTGATTGGCGGTGTGCCGCAGAATTTCTCGGTATCGGCCCGCCTGGGCGACACGCCGTTCTTCGTCGTCGAAGCCGACGAGTACGACAGCGCCTTCTTCGACAAACGCTCGAAGTTCGTGCATTACCACCCGCGTACCGCGATCCTCAACAACCTTGAGTTCGACCACGCGGACATCTTCCCGGACCTGGCCTCGATCGAGCGGCAGTTCCACCACCTGGTACGCACCATCCCGAGCGAAGGCCTGGTGATTCACCCCACCACCGAGCAAGCACTGGAGCGGGTGATCGGCATGGGCTGCTGGACCCCGGTGCAGACCACCGGCGTTGGTGGCCAGTGGCAGGCGCGCCTGCTCAGCCCCGACGGCTCGCGTTTCGAAGTGTTGTTCGAAGGCGAAGCGCAAGGTGTGGTGGACTGGGCACTGACGGGCCAGCACAACGTTGCCAACGCGCTGGCCACCCTGGCCGCCGCCCGCCATGTCGGCGTGGTCCCGGCCATGGGCATCGAAGGCCTCAGCGCGTTCAAGAGCGTAAAACGGCGCATGGAAAAGGTGGCCGAAGTGCAGGGCGTGACCATCTACGATGATTTCGCTCACCATCCGACCGCCATCGCCACCACCCTCGATGGCCTGCGCAAGCGTGTTGGCGAGGCCCCGGTGATTGCCGTGATCGAACCACGCTCCAACTCGATGAAGCTGGGCGCCCACCGTGACGGTTTGCCAGAGAGCGTCAACGACGCCGACCAGGTTATCTGGTACGCCCCGGCCAACCTCGGCTGGGACCTGGCGGCCACCGCCGCGCAGTGCAAGGTCCCGAGCGTAGTAGCCGACAGCCTTGACGCGATCATCGAACGCGTCAAAGGCCAGGCCCGCCCGGGCACTCATGTGGTGATCATGAGCAACGGCGGCTTTGGTGGCCTGCACGGCAAGCTGGCCGAGGCGCTGAAGTGAGCGGGCCGGAACGCATCACCCTGGCCATGACGGGCGCTTCGGGCGCCCAGTATGGCCTGCGCCTGCTCGATTGCCTGGTGCGCGAAGACCGCGAAGTGCACTTCCTGATCTCCAAGGCCGCGCAACTGGTAATGGCCACCGAGACCGACGTGCTGCTGCCGGCCAAGCCCCAGGCGATGCAGGCCTTCCTTACCGAATACACCGGCGCCGCCGATGGGCAGATCCGTGTGTACGGCAAGGAAGACTGGATGTCACCGGTGGCCTCCGGCTCCGGAGCCCCGGCGGCGATGGTGGTGGTGCCCTGTTCCACCGGCACCTTGTCGGCCATTGCCACCGGTGCCTGCAACAACCTGATCGAACGCGCTGCCGACGTTACCCTCAAGGAACGTCGGCAACTGATCCTGGTGCCACGCGAAGCGCCGTTTTCCACCATCCACCTGGAAAACATGCTCAAGCTGTCGCAGATGGGCGCGGTGATCCTGCCGGCGGCACCGGGCTTCTACCACCAGCCGCAGACCATCGACGACCTGGTCGACTTTGTCGTCGCGCGTATTCTCAACCTGCTGAACATTCCCCAGGACATGTTGCCGCGTTGGGGTGAGCACCACTTTGGGGTGGATGATTGAAGCGAGCGTTGGTGGGGGTGCTGGCGCTGGTGATGCTGGGAGGTTGCGCCACGGTACGCACACTGGATGCCGCCAAACCCGGGGCGCCGGTGGTGTATGCCGGTACCCGGCTGGATTTGTACGTGATCAATGGTGGGTGCTGCCCGCGTGATCATTACGGGGCTGATGCACCGGCCTATCCTGGGCTGGACCTGCCGGGGAGCATGTTGCTCGATACCCTGTTGCTGCCGTTGTCGTTGCTCACAGCAGCCGGTGTAGGCTTCCAGGCCACCGGAGGCCTATGACGGCCCTTTCGCGGGTAAACCCGCGAAGAGGCCCTTGCAGGTAACGTCTATTTCTTGCCCAACCTGCGCAACTCATCCGACTCCACAACCCGTATCCCGTCCTCTTCCTCTAACGCCAGCCGCCAAAGCGCCCGCGCCAGGGTGCAAGCCTCGATCCCCCGGTATTTACCCGGTATCAGCCTGGAAAACGGCGAAACCAACTGCTCACTGAGGCGTGGCTGAATGCGTTCGCCCAGCAGCAACGACGGTCGCACGATGGTCAACTGCGGCCAGTCCTGGGCCTTCAGCGCCTCTTCCATCTCACCTTTGACCCGGTTGTAGAAAATCGACGATTTCGGGTCGGCACCCAGCGCGCTGACCACCAACAGATGCCGCGCGCCCATTTCCCGGGCACGTTTGCTGAACGCCACCACCATGTCCAGGTCCACCGCACGGAACGCCGATTCGGAGCCGGCCTGCTTCAGCGTGGTGCCCAGGCAGCAATAGGCGATATCGACCCGCCCGGCCAACTGGGGAAGGAATACCGCCGGGTCGCCCACCGGGTTTTCCAGGTGCGGATGCTCGGCCAGCGGCCGGCGAGTGGGCGCCAGTACGCGGGTTATGGTGGGCTCGTTGAGCAGGCGGTCGAGCAGGTGTTCACCTGTCAGACCCGTGGCACCGGCAAGCAGGACATGCTGAGGCGTCAAATACATGATGTCTCTCCCTTGTTACACACAAGTCTAGTGGTTGCCGGGCGTTTCTGCTTGTCGCCCCGCGCTGGCCTGTGTGGCGTTACGCAACGCTTCTTCGGCCTGTTGCCGGCGCAGCTGCTGCCAGTGCTCGAGCACGGCGGGCGGTGCCCACAGCTGCGGCTCGGAGGCCTCGAAGCCTTCCCTTTGTTCTCTTTCGGCAACGCTGGTACGTGCCAGTTCAAATGCCTGTTTGAGGTCGTCGGTCTGGTTCAGCGCTTCGGCGAACAGGGCATCGCCAAAGTAGGTGAAGTCGGCTTCTTCCGAGCAACCGAAAGACACGCGGTCGGCCCGGGCCGCCGTCATGATCAGCGTGCGCTCATCCTTGAGCGGAGCGATGTAGCCCCCTGAATAGCAGGCCGAGATGACGATTACCTTGTCTCGATCCTTGAGCGGCGCCAGGGCAGTGGCCAGTTCGTCGGCGGAAAGGTCAGCCAACTGCAGGCGCGGCTGGTCGAGTACCAGTTGATGGTCCTGGCTGCCATGGCTGGTAAGGTAGATGAACACCAGGTCTTCAGGGCCGCTGCGCTCGGCCAGGGTGCGGGCGGCACGGGTAAGGTTTTCGCGAGTGGCCATGGGGCGGCTGGCCATGTGGTCGCGGTGGTTGACCAAGGTCACCTGGCCACGGGCGCCAAAGCGCACCTTGAGCATGTTGCTGACATAGTCGGCTTCGCGCAGGAACACGCTCTGCTGGCCATCGCCGGCCACCACCAGGCTGTACAGCTGGATCGATGGGGCTGAGCGCGGGACACGGGCCAGCGCCTCGTCCAGCAGGCGGCCCTGATTGAGCAGGGCCAGGTCCAGAGGATCGGGCAGCAACTGGCCTTTCTGGTCGCGTACCCGCACGCCATTGACCCAGACGCCGCTTTCGACCTTGCCGCTGGCCAGGATCAATCGCCCATGCCCGTGGTAGGCATCGTTCAGGAAACCGCCGATGTACTTGCTGCCGTCGGCCAGCTGCAGGCTGCCCTGGCCCGACAGGCGCCAGTCGGCGAACTCGCCTTTGTAATGGCTGCCATCGCTGCCCAGCAGTTCGCCTTCGCCGATCAATGAGCCATCCTTGAATTCGCCAATCCACACATCGCCATCGGCGTTTTCGTAACGGCCGCGACCTTCCAGGCGGTTGTCCTTGAACTCGCCGATGTACTGCTCACCGTCAACGCTGTCGTAGGTGCCGCTGCCTTGCAGCTCGCCGTTGACGAAGCGGCCACTGAACTGGTTGCCGCTGGCATCGCTGCGTACGCCGGCGCCGTCGGGTTTGCCCTTGGCGAACAAGCCCTGGTAGCGGCTGCCGTCGGCCAGTTCCAGTTCGCCCGCGCCTTCGTAGAGGTCGTCCTTGAACTGGCCTCGGTAGGTCTGGTCGGCTTGCTTGAGCGTGCCTTCGCCATCGCGGCGGCCATGCTTGAAGGTGCCGGCGTAGTGGCTGCCCGGCGTGGTCAGGTCGCCCAGTCCCTGGAACAGCCCCCCGGCGAACTGGCCACGGTACACCTCGCCGTTCTGGCCGTGCCATTCTCCCAGGCCGTGCCACTGGCCGTCCTTGAAGCCGCCGGCGTACCAGCTGCCGTTGGGGTAGTCGATCCGGCCCTCGCCCTGCAGCAGGCCATCGACCACCTGACCCCGGTAACGCCCCCCGTCAGGCAGGCGCGCGTCCGGCGGAAGCAGCGATTCGCCATCGCCACAGGCGGCGAGCAACAGGACCAGGGTAATGGGGAGCAGTGGACGCATGGCGAGGACCGGGCAATAGGTCTGCCGAGTATGACGCAGAATGGGGGGGCGAGACAGATATGGCATAAGCAGATGAGGCGACAGGCCGCAGATATGACATCAATGATCTGCGGTCTTTGTGGGAGCGGCCTTGTGTCGCGAAAGGGCTGCGCAGCAGCCCCGGCAATCTTGCAGCGTGGCAGAAATTCTGGGGCCGCTCCGCGACCCTTTCGCGACACAAGGCCGCTCCCACAGGATCTGCGCAGCCTTTGAGGGTTGTGCAGGTGGTGCTATCAGCGCACGCCCGGCGAAACGATGATCTTCACGTTCTCCTCTTTGTTGTTCACCAGCTCCTCGAAGCCCAGTTCGACAATCTGCTCCAACCCGATCCGGCCGGTCACCAGCGGGCGAATATCCAGCCGGCCATCCGCAATGAAGGCAATCACATCGGCAAACTCGCCGTTGTACGCCAACGCTCCCAATACCTGCTTCTCGGTGGATACCAATTCGAAGAAGTTGAACTCGCTAGGCTCTTCAAAAATACCCACCAGCACGCACTTACCCGCCTTGCGGATGGTGTCGATGGCCAGCTTGGCCGTGTGCTTGTTGCCGATGCACTCAAAGCTCACATCGGCCCCCAGCCCGGCGGTCAGTGCACGGATTTCCGCCAGCGCGTCGCACTGGCTGGGGTCCAGCACCACGTTGGCGCCTACCTCTTTGGCCTTGGCCTTGCGCGCCGAGGACATTTCCAGCGCAATCACTTGCGCCGCGCCCGCAGCCTTGGCGCACATGATGGTGCACAGGCCGATGGTGCCGGCACCCACCACTACAACGGTTTGCTCAAGCAGGCTGCCGGCCTTTTTCACCGCGTGCATACCCACCGCCAGCGGTTCGATCAGTGCCCCGGCCTCTGGCGGGAAACCTTGAGGCAAGCGGTACAGCAGGTTGGCGGGGACGTTGACCAACTCGGCAAAGGCGCCATTGTTCATCAGGCCGGTGAACGCCAGGCGCTCGCAGATGTTGTAAAGACCGTGGGTGCAGTAATAGCAAGTACCACAATGCTGGCAGGCGTCCGCCGCCACTGGGTCACCTACCGCAAAGCCCTCCACCCCTTCGCCAAGCTTGGCGATCTGGCCGCAGAATTCGTGGCCGAGGATGCACTGGCCCTGGATGCCGGTCAGCGGGTGCGGTGCTTCCACCGGGATGAACACCGGGCCGGCGACGTATTCGTGCAGGTCGGAGCCGCAGATGCCGCACCAGTCCACCTTGATCTGCACCCAGCCGGGTGCAGGGTCGGCTGGCAGGGGTACCTGTTCGACGCGAATATCATTGCGGCCATGCCAGACGGCAGCGCGCATGTGGGTGTGGCTCAGGTCATTCATTGTTGTTCTCCAGGCTCACGGGAAAGGGCTTAGTGCTTGCGCAGGAATGCGAGCACCTGCTGGTTGACCTGTTCGGCCGCCTCCATCTGCACCATATGCCCGGCCTCTGGCAGCACCAGCACTTCGGCCTCCAGGCCCTCTGCGTGGCTGGCCGGGATAATCGCGTCCTTGCCACCCCACACCACCAATGCCGGATGCTGCCCCAGCACGCCGCGCAGGTCGTGGCGCTGCCTGTCACCGTCGGCAATGGCTATTGCCAGCTGGCGCAAGGCATCATCGACACCTTCCAGGCGCTTGAACTTGAGCATGTCTTCCAGCATCTGCCGGGTGACCAGTGCCGGGTCGGCGAACAGCTGCACCATCTGCGGTTTGAGGGCGTTGCGGTTTGCGGCGGCAACAAAGCCTTGCAGGTACTGCCCATTGATTGCCTCACCCAGGCCGGCACTGGCGATCAGGCTCAGGCTGGCCACCCGCTGCGGCGCCAGGCGCGCCACGTTCAGGCTGACCGCGCCACCCATGGAGTGTCCGGCCAGGTGGGCCTTGGCGATGTCCAGGTGGTCGAGCAGGGCCAGCACGGTTTCGCTCAGTTCATCCAGGTCGCCCCGTTGCAGGGCCTTTGCCGACTCGCCGTGCCCCGGCAGGTCAAGGGCGATTACCCGGCGCTCGGCCGCCAGCGCCGGGTGGTTGAACAGCCAGTTATTGAGGTCGCCGCCAAAGCCGTGCACCAGTACCAGCGGCGTACCGCCTTCGCCCAGTTCGAACCAGCGCAACAGGCGGCCGCCCACTTCAGCCTTCTGCGGGGCTGGCCCTTGGGCCTGATCGGCGCCCCCTTCGGCGACGAACTCGGCCTGGAAGCGCTGCACCACCGCGTCGATCTCGGCTTCCTCGGCTTCGCCTTCCACCACCACCGCCAGCAGTGCGCCAACCGGCAGGGTTTCATCCGGTTTGGCCACCTGGCGGCGCAATACACCACTGAACGGGGCTTCGACGCTGCTGCTGATCTTGTCGGTCTCGACGTCCAGCACCTCGTCGCCCTTGTTGATTTCGTCGCCTTCCTGCTTGAGCCAGGCGTCCACCCGGCCCTCGGTCATCGAAAGGCCCCACTTGGGCATGGTCAGGGTATGGATCTGGCTCATGCGGCACTCCTTGCAGCTTCGATCACCTTGCGCACGGCAGCCTCGATCTTCGCCGCGTCAGGGATGTACAGGTCTTCCAGCGCATCGGAGAACGGCACCGGGGTGTGCGGTGCGGTGACCATTTCGATCGGGCCCTTGAGCGCGCCGAAGGCCTTCTGCGCCACCAGCGCGCTGATGTCGGTGGCCATGGAGCACCGCGGGTTGGCTTCGTCGATCACCACAAGGCGGCCGGTTTTTTCCACGCTTTCCAGAATGCTGTCTTCGTCCAGCGGGCTGGTGGTGCGCAGGTCCAGCACTTCGCAGTCGATGCCCTGGCGGGCCAAGTTGTTGGCAGCCTCCAGCGCCACATGCACCATGCGCCCGTAAGTGACCAGGGTCACATCGTCACCATCGCGCAGGAAGTTGGCCTCGCCGAACGGCACGGTGTACACCTCTTCCGGCACCTCGCCCTGCATGCTGTACAGCAACTTGTGCTCGCAGAAGATCACCGGGTCGTTGTCGCGGATCGCCTGGATCAACAGGCCTTTGGCATCGTAAGGCGAGGACGGGCACACCACTTTCAGGCCCGGGATGTGCGTCCACAGTGAGGTGAGCATCTGCGAGTGCTGGGCCGCCGCACGTAGGCCTGCGCCATACATGGTGCGCATCACCAGCGGGGTGACTGCCTTGCCGCCGAACATGTAGCGGAACTTGGCGGCCTGGTTGAGGATCTGGTCCAGGCAGCAGCCTGCGAAGTCGACGAACATCAGCTCGCACACCGGACGCAGGCCCTGGGTGGCGGCACCGACGGCGGCGCCGACGTAGCCGATTTCCGACAGCGGCGCGTCCAGCACGCGGCCGGGAAACTGGTGGTACAGGCCTTTGGTCACGCCCAGCACGCCACCCCAGGCGTCATCCTCGCCGGGGGCACCGGCACCGCCGGCCACGTCTTCGCCAATGATGAACACGGTGTTGTCGCGGCGCATTTCCTGGGCCAGGGCTTCGTTGATGGCCTGCTGGTAGCTGATCTTTCTTGCCATGGTGGTTCTCCTGTTGTTCTTGTAATCCGCGGCTCAGGGGTAGGCGACGTAAACGTCGGTGAGCAGGTCGGCGGGCTGTGGCTTGGGATCGGACTTGGCGCGGCGCACGGCGTCTTCGATCAGGTCTTCGATGCGGGCGTCGATGGCGTCCAGTTGCTCGGCAGTGAGCAGGCCGGCTCGGGTGGTCTTGTTGCGGAACTGCATCAGGCAATCGCGGGATTCGCGCAGGTTCTTCACTTCATCCGGGGCGCGGTAGGTTTGCGCATCGCCTTCGAAGTGGCCGTAGTAGCGGCTGAGCTTGACCTCGATCAGCGACGGCCCTTGCCCGGAGCGTGCGCGCTCGATGGCTGCGCCAGCGGCCTCGTACACCGCAAAGAAGTCGAAGCCGTCGATGGTGACACCCGGCATGCCGAAACCGGCGGCGCGGTCGGCAATATGGTCGCAGGCTACGGACCAATTGGAGGCAGTTGCCTCGGCATAGCCGTTGTTTTCGGCCACGAAGATGCAGGGCAGGTTCATGATCGACGCCATGTTCATGGCCTCGAACACCGCACCTTCGTTGGAGGCGCCATCGCCGAAGAAGGCCACCGATACATCGTCGCGGCCTTTGATCTTGGCGGCCAGCGCTGCCCCGGCTACCAGCGGGGCGCCAGCGCCGACGATGCCGTTGGCGCCGAGCATGCCTTTCTCCAGGTCGGCAATGTGCATCGAGCCACCCTTGCCGCCACACACGCCGGTCTTCTTGCCGTAGATCTCGGCCATCATGCCGTACACGTCCACGCCCTTGGCGATGCAGTGGCCATGACCACGGTGGGTCGAGGCAATGCAGTCACTGTCGCGCAAGTGGGCCATGACCCCGGCGGCCGAGGCCTCTTCGCCAGCGTACAGGTGGACGAAGCCTGGGATCTCGCCGGTGGCGAATTCCACATGCAGGCGCTCTTCGAAGGCACGGATGGTGCGCATCACTTCATAGGCATGCAGCAGTTGTTCGGTACTCAGTTGATTGGACATCTTGTTGTTCTCCAGGGTTGTCTCAACGCGGGGATGCAGGGTGCAGCCGGTGGCCGCGCGGGACGGCCAGCAGGTGATGGCGGGCGGCATGCGCCAGTACGGCCTCGACATCCACGCTCAACGGGCCTTGGTGGTCGAGGGTGATGGTGGGCGTGTCGTGCTCGGCGAATTCGATCTCGCGTTCGCCGTCCAGGGCCAGGGTGCCGCTGGTCAGGCTCAGGCGATGGGCAACGCCAGGTGTCAGCGGGCCGCTGGCGGTAATGCCGCAGGCTTGCAGCAGGCCGGGGGCCAGCGGCGCGAGCAATGCTTGTTCGGCGCCGGGGTTCAGGCGCACCCAGGCGCCGTGCGGGTCTTGGCGTGACACTGGGCACCACAGGCCGCACAGGGCCGACAGGCCGATGGCATGGGGTTCGGCGAAGCAGGCGAAGACTTCGCACAGGTCCTCGCTGCGGCTGAGCGCACGGGCGCCGATGAAGCGCTGTGGCGACACGGCCACTTCGACCAAGGCCCATTCGGCCAGCTGTTGCTCGGGCACTTTTACCAGCAGGCGCTTGTTACGGCGCAGGCCGATGCTGGCGGGCACCAGGCCGCTGGCGAACAGGCCACCGGCAAGGCCAGCGCTGGTGGCTTCGCGCAGTTCGGGGAACGCATTGTTGGTGCCGGTGGACAACGTCAGCAGCGGCACGTCACCGGCCTCGGCAGCGACCGCCTTGTGGGTGCCATCGCCACCGAGTACGGCGATCATCGCCACGCCGCGCTCGACCATGTGCCGGGTGGCCTGGCGGGTGTCGGCAACGGTCTGGGTCAGCGGCAGGTCGAGTATTTCGAGGGCAGGCCAGTGTTGGTCTCGGGCGCCCGGGCCCTGGCTGGCCTTGAGCACGGCAGCGGCGATGCCGGTCATGTCGCTGGGCAACAGCACCTGGCCGATACCGGTGGCACCGAAGGCCGCCAGCAGACGCTGGATGGCCGACGCCTTGTCGGTGCTGGAATAGAGCCCGGCATTGGCGGTCAGGCGGCGCAGGTCGCGGCCAGAGGCAGGGTTGGCAATGATCCCGACAATCGGGGCGGGTAGCGGCATGGCGCACCTCGTATTTTTGTTTGCCAAGGCAGGAGCAAGCGCGGTGCCAGCTTTCGTTGATTTGGCTGAAATACCCGGGTTAGAGGGCTTTGATTGCGTTCTGGCATGCCTGTGCCACGGTGCTGACGAGACGCCGGGTGCCAACGCCAGGCCGACATTGCCGAGACGCTGAGACGCGGCGTCTCAAGCCAGCCGGTAATCACACAGTGCTTGTCGGGGCATGCCCAGAGGCGCTTAATGGCCGGACAACGATAAAAACAGCAACGAGAACCGGAGGGCCTGAATGCTTGCCGCGAACTCCCGAGCCCATGTCGACTGCGTCAGCAGGGTGTTGAAGAATGCCGACCGCCTGCCGCAGGCGCCGGTGCCACCGCTGATTCTCGATTCATGGCGCCGCTCCATGGACCTTTACCGCCTCGACCCGGGGTCCCAGCAGGGGCCGCGTATCCTTTCCCAAAGCCTGCTCAACGAATGCCGCGAACGCGCCGAACTGTTCCTGCGCATCGCCAGCGATGCCGTGGCACGCCTGCACGAACGGGTACGCGGTGCCGACTACTGCGTACTGCTGACCGATGCCCAGGGGCGCACCATCGATTACCGGGTCGAGTCGGCCATCCGCAACGACTGCCGCAAGGCCGGGCTGTACCTGGGCACCTGCTGGTCGGAAGGCGAGGAGGGTACCTGCGGCGTGGCGGCGGTGTTGACCACCAAGGCCCCGGTCACCGTGCACAAGCGCGACCACTTCCGCGCTGCGTTCATCGGCCTGACCTGCACGGCGGCACCGGTATTCGACCCGCTGGGCGAGTTGTTGGGCGTGGTGGATGTGTCAGCCTTGCAGTCGCCAGACGACCGCCGTAGCCAGCATCTGATCCGCCAACTGGTGGAGCAGACCGCCCGCGAGATCGAAAACGCCTTTTTCATGCACAGTGCCCAAGGCCACTGGGTGATGCGCGCCCACGGTACGCCGGGTTATGTGGAAAGCCAGCCGGATTACCTGCTGGCCTGGGATGCCGATGGCCGCCTGCAGGCGATCAACAGCCTGGCGCGGCAACGGCTGGTGGAGCGCCTGGGGCGCTTGCCCGAGCATATCGGTGAGCTGTTCGACATCGACCAGCTACGCCGGGTGAGCGCGTCGTCGGCCCAGCGCCTGCCGGGTCTGGGGGGGCTGTATGGTCGGGTCAGCGCACCACGGCAACGCCAGCGCGCGCAACCGTTGCGCCAGGCCCAGGACGCACGCATCGAACAGCACCTGCGCTTGGCCACGCGGGTCAAGGACTGCAATCTGGCGGTACTGGTGCAAGGGGAGACCGGGGCTGGCAAAGAAGTGTTCGCCCGCCAGCTGCACCAGCAAAGCCAGCGCCGGGATGGCCCGTTCGTCACGCTGAACTGTGCGGCCATTCCGGAAAGCCTGATCGAGAGCGAGCTGTTTGGTTACGTGGCTGGGGCCTTTACCGGGGCCTCCAGCAAAGGCATGCAAGGGCTGTTGCAGCAGGCCGATGGCGGCACGCTGTTCCTCGACGAAATCGGCGACATGCCGCTGAACCTGCAAACGCGCCTGCTGCGGGTGCTGGCCGAGGGTGAAGTGGCACCGTTGGGCGCTGCGCGGCGTGAGCGTGTGGACATCCAGGTGATCTGCGCCACCCATCGCGACCTGGCAGCGATGGTTGAGGATGGGCGTTTTCGTGAAGACCTGTACTTCCGCCTGGCCAATGCCCGCTTCGAGTTGCCGCCGCTGCGGGAGCGTGAGGATCGGTTGGGGTTGATTCATCAGCTGCTGGCCGAGGAGGCCGATGCGTGTGCTGTCGAGGTGGTGTTGGCAGATGATGCGCTGCAAGCATTGCTGGTTTACCGTTGGCCGGGGAATTTGCGCCAGCTGCGGCAGGTGTTGCGCTATGCCTGCGCGGTGAGTGAAGGCGGGCAGGTGCAATTGCAGGACTTGCCACAAGAGGTGCGCGGTGAAGCGGTTGCTTCGCCTGAAAGCAGCGTGTCTTGCCCGGCCCGGCAGTTGTTGCTGGATGCACTGATTCGCCATCGCTGGAAGCCGGCCGATGCGGCGCGGGCGTTGGGGATATCGCGGGCGACGCTGTATCGGCGGGTGCATGAGCACCGCATCGAAATGCCGCGCATGAAGGGATAGGCCTTCAAGCCCTGGCAGGCAATAAAAAACCCCGGCGCAAGGCCGGGGTTTTTGTACATCACACTACTCGATCACTGCTCGTTGGCCAGCTTGTGTTCGAGGTAATGAATGTTGACGCCGCCTTTGCAGAAACCTTCATCACGCACCAGGTCGCGGTGCAGCGGGATGTTGGTCTTGATGCCGTCGACGACGATTTCGTCCAGGGCATTGCGCATGCGCGCCATGGCTTCGTCGCGGTCCTTGCCGTAGGTGATCAGCTTGCCGATCAGCGAGTCGTAGTTCGGCGGAACCGAATAACCGCTGTACAGGTGCGAATCGACGCGTACGCCGTTGCCGCCTGGTGCGTGGAAGTGCTTCACCTTGCCTGGGCTCGGGATGAACTTCTTCGGGTCTTCGGCGTTGATACGGCATTCCAGCGAGTGGCCACGAATCACCACGTCTTCCTGGCGGAACGACAGCTTGTTGCCAGCGGCGATGCTCAGCATCTCCTTGACGATGTCGATACCGGTCACCATCTCGGACACCGGGTGCTCAACCTGCACGCGGGTGTTCATCTCGATGAAGTAGAAGCGGCCGTTTTCGTACAGGAACTCGAACGTACCTGCACCACGGTAGCCGATCTCGATGCACGCATCGACGCAGCGCTTGAACACTTCCTGACGGGCTTTCTCGTCGATGCCCGGGGCTGGTGCTTCTTCCAGTACCTTCTGGTGACGGCGCTGCAGCGAGCAGTCACGGTCGCCCAGGTGAATGGCGTTGCCCTGGCCGTCGGACAGTACCTGCACTTCCACGTGGCGTGGGTTGGTCAGGAACTTCTCCAGGTACACCATCGGGTTGCCGAAGGCTGCACCGGCTTCGGTACGGGTGAGCTTGGCCGAGGCAATCAGGTCCTCTTCCTTGTGCACCACGCGCATGCCGCGACCACCACCACCACCGGCGGCCTTGATGATCACCGGGTAGCCGACGTCACGGGCAATCGCCAGGGCGACTTCTTCGTCTTCCGGCAGCGGGCCATCGGAGCCCGGTACGGTCGGTACGCCCGACTTGATCATCGCGTCCTTGGCCGAAACCTTGTCGCCCATCAGGCGAATGGTGTCGGCTTTCGGGCCGATGAAGGCGAAACCGGATTTTTCAACCTGCTCGGCGAAGTCGGCGTTTTCTGCCAGGAAGCCGTAGCCCGGGTGAATCGCGGTGGCGCCGGTGACTTCGGCGGCAGCGATGATTGCCGGGATATGCAGGTAGGAATCCTTGGACGATGCAGGACCGATGCAGACCGACTCGTCTGCCAGGCCCAGGTGCATCAGTTCACGGTCGGCGGTGGAGTGCACAGCGACGGTTTTGATGCCCAGCTCTTTGCAGGCACGCAGGATCCGCAGGGCAATTTCCCCGCGGTTGGCGATCAGGACTTTTTCGAGCTTCCCAGACATCGTTGGCTCTCCGCGATTCAAACGACGGTGAACAGCGGCTGGTCGAACTCAACCGGCTGGCCGTCTTCTACCAGGATGGCGTCGATGACACCGCCAACATCGGCTTCGATGTGGTTCATCATCTTCATGGCTTCGACGATGCACAGGGTGTCGCCTTTCTTCACGGTCTGGCCCACTTCAGCGAAGTTCGGCGAGGTTGGCGAAGGCTTGCGGTAGAAGGTACCTACCATTGGCGAGCGGATCACGGTGCCTTTCAGGGCTGGTGCAGCAGCGCCAGCTTCGGCAGCCGGGGCAGCGGCAGCGGCGACCGGAGCAGCAACAGGTGCGGCAGCCATCGGTGCAGGTGCGTAGAACTGTTGGGCAGCCGGGGTTTTGCTGTGACGGCTGATACGGACCGACTCTTCGCCTTCCTTGATCTCCAGTTCGTCGATGCCAGACTCTTCCAGCAGCTCGATCAGTTTCTTGACTTTACGGATATCCATTAATCATCAACTCCCAAAGGTTCGGTCAGGGGGCGAAATACAAAAAAACGTAACTGAACGTTTCTCTAGAACCCTGGCCCACTGAGGCCAGGGTTTTCATCATTTGGGCTGTGCGTTGGCAGCCAGTTGTTCCAGCGCGGACTCCAGGGCCAGGCGATAACCGCTGGCGCCCAGGCCGCAGATCACCCCTACGGCAACATCGGAAAAGTAGGAGTGGTGACGGAACGGTTCGCGTTTGTGCACGTTGGACAGGTGCACTTCGATGAATGGGATGCTCACTGCAAGCAATGCGTCACGTAATGCGACGCTTGTGTGGGTGAAAGCAGCCGGATTGATCAGGATGAAGTCCACACCCTCGTTGCGTGCGGCGTGAATACGATCGATCAGTTCGTACTCGGCATTGCTCTGCAGGTATTGCAAATGGTGGCCTGCGGCGCGGGCACGTTGCTCCAGGTCCTGGTTGATCTGGGCCAGGGTCACGGCGCCGTAGTGGCCTGGCTCGCGGGTACCGAGCAGGTTGAGGTTGGGGCCGTGGAGCACCAGTAGCGTTGCCATCTGCGGATTCCTTGGATTTGTAGGGCAATTCGACACAGCGCGGCGAGTGTGCCGCAAAGCGACGGCAGGTGTCCAGTTCCCGGCAGTAGCCAGCACGATGTCCGAGATTCGCGCGAAGTATGTGACCAAATAATTAAATCTGGTCACCTATTTCAGGATTTTTCCCGGCACGGGGGAAGTTATAGACCGACTTTGCCGCGCACGCGTGTCAGAATTTGCGCAAATTCACCGGCGTTTATCTCGCCAATCACCCGATCGGCGGTCATTTCGCTGCCGTTCGCGGCAAAGAAGAGCAAGGCGGGGGGGCCGAACAGCTGATAGCGGTCGAGCAGCGTGCGTTGCTCGGCATTGCTCTCGGTGATGTCGAAACGCAGCAACTTGAAGCCGGTCAGCTGCGTTTGCACCTGTGGCGCGTTCAGCACTTCGTGCTCGATCACCTTGCAGCTGATGCACCAGTCGGCGTACCAGTCCAACAGCACGGGCTGGCCGGCCGCCTTGGCCTGGGCCAGCGCCGCGTCCAGTGCGGCGGGGGTGGTGATGGTTTGCCAGGCATCCGCCTTTGCCGCCGGGTTGTTGCCGCTGGCCGCCAGTGTTGCAACCGGCAGCGGGCGTAGCGGGTCGCCTTGGCCACTCAGCGCGCCATACCAGCACGCCAGGGCGTAGACCAGCAAGCCCAGGCCCAGCAGTTGGGCCAGGCGCTGGCGTGCGCTTTTTACAACGAACTCCAGGGCGCCGAGGAACAGCGCCACGCCAGCGGCGAGGAAACCGACCAGCAACAAGGTTACCGGGCCCGGCAGCACGCGGCTGAGCAAGCCGATGGCCAGCCCCAGCAGCAGGACACCGATGGCGTTTTTTACGGTATTCATCCAAGGGCCGCTTTTGGGCAGCCAGGCTGCGCCACCGGTGGCTACCAGCAGCAATGGCGCGCCCATGCCGAGGCCTAGGGCAAACAGCTTGAGTGCGCCGCCCACGGCATCGCCGCTGGCGCTGATGTACAGCAGGGCACCGGCCAGAGGGGCGGACACGCATGGCGAAACCAGCAGGCTGGAGAGCACGCCGAGCACGGCCGCGCCGAGCAGCGAGCCACCCCGGGTGTGGTTGGCGACGTTGTTCAGGCGGTTGCTCAGGGCCTGCGGCAGCTTGAGTTCGAACAGGCCGAACATGGCCAGGGCGAACACCACGAAGAACAGCGCGAATGGCACCAGCACCCAGGCCGATTGCAGACGGGCTTGCAGGTTAAGGCCGGCACCGAACAGGCCCATCAGCGCGCCGAGTACGGCGAAGCTGGCCGCCATCGGCAGCACGTAGGCCAGCGATAGTGCCAGCCCGCGCAGGCCGCCGACCTGGCCACGCAGCACCACGCCAGACAGGATCGGCAGCATCGGCAGCACGCACGGGGTGAAGGTCAGGCCGACCCCGGCAAGGAAGAACAGCAGCAGTGATTTCCAGTTCCAGGCGTGTTCGGCAGCGCCCGGCCTATTTGCGCCGCTTTCGCCATCGATGCTCAGGCGTTCGGTTTCCGGTGGGTAGCACAGGCCCTTGTCGGCGCAGCCCTGGTAGCCCACCAGCAGGGTGAAGGCGCGCGGGTCGGTGCGCGGCAGTTCGATGTCGACCACGCCGTGGTACACCTCGACGTCGCCGAAGAACTCATCGTGCTTGGCCTCGCCTTTGGGGATGTTGGGCGTGCCCAGGGCAATGTCGGCCGGCTCGGTGCGGAACTGGAAGCGGTGGCGGTAGAGGTAGTAGCCCTCGGTGGCGACGAAGCGCAGCTTGAGGGTGTGCGCATCGGCCTGGATCAGGCTGAGCTTGAAGGCCTCGTGCACCGGCAGGAAGTCGGCGTTGTTGGACAGCGAAGCGGCCCCGAGGGTGGCGCTGGGGCGGTTGTCGAGCAGGCCCGTGGCGAAGGCAGGGCTGGCCAGCAGCAGGAACAGCAGGAAAAACAGGCGGCGCATGGCGGACTCGCGAGGTGGAACGTGCCGGGCATGATAGCGGAGTTGGTGGGGGATGGGGCCATGCTGGGCCAAGGGGCGACACATGGCCGCTGAAGATATTATGCGTGTGTCGGCCTTTTCACGATCACTGTGGGAGCGGGCGAGCCCGCGAAGCAGGCGACGCGATGGATGGCACCGGCTGCGCCGGTGTTCGCGGGCATGCCCGCTCCCACAGGTATCGCGCATGCTTCCTCAAACTCTGAAAGCCCCCACCGCCCGGTTCAGCTCGCCGCCCAGGCTCAGCAGCTGTTCCCCTTGCTCACGCCCCTCGCCAATGCGCTGCAGGTTGTCCTCACCCAACTCATGAATCCGTTCGCTGTGGTCGCGAATCTCACTCACCGCGCCGCTCTGCTGCGCCGTGACATCGGCAATCCGCACGGCAGTATCCGAGATGGTGCGAATGGCACAGACAATCTCGTCCAGCGCGCCATCCGCCGCTTGGGCCTGGTTGGCTGTGGCCTCGGCATGCTCAAGCTGCGCACGCATCCCTGCCACCGAACTTCTCGCGGCTTGCTGCAGGCGGTCGATCAGTGCCTGAATCTCGCCGGTAGCCCCCGTGGTGCGTTGCGCCAGCGAGCGCACTTCATCGGCTACCACGGCAAAGCCACGGCCCATCTCACCCGCACGCGCCGCTTCGATGGCGGCGTTCAGCGCCAGCAGGTTGGTTTGCTCGGCAATCGAGCGGATCACCGTCAGTACCCCGCCGATGGTGGCCGACTCTTCCGCCAGTTGCTCGATCATGCGGGCGTTGCCTTGCACTTCATCAACCAGTTCACGCAAACCTGACAGGCTCTGGCCGATCACCGCCTGGCCTTGTTCCACTGCACGCCCGGCATCGCGGCTGGCGTCGGCGGCGGCGCTGGCATCACCTGCCACTTGCTGAATGGTCGCTTCCAGTTCGCCCAAGGCGTCGCGGATCTGCCCGGTATCGCCCGCCTGGCGTTCGGCGCCGTCGTGCAGGGCGGCGCTCATACCGGCCAGCGCGTGGCTGCTGCCCGCCACTTGTTCGGCGTTGTGGCGGATGGTACCGACCAGTTCCACCAGGTACTGGCGCAGGCGGTTGAGCGACTCCTGGATGTCGCGCAGTTCGCGGTTGGTCTTGCCCAGGGTGATACCTTGGGCGAAGTCGCCTTCGGCCCACCGCGACAAGGCGGGTGCCAGGCCGGTGAGGGTACGCGTCAGACGGCGCTGCAGGGTGTCGATCAACAAGGCGATCAGCAGGATCAAGCCAATCATCAAACCCTGGATGATGCGCACCTCGGCGGCAATTTTCGCATGCTGGCCACGCACTTCGGGTTCCAATGCTGCGATGGCTAGCTGCACGGCCTCCAGGCGTTGATTAGTGCTGGCGGCCAGGGCGCCGCGGCGTTCGATCTGTTCGCGGGTGCGCTGCAATTCAGCCGGGTAGCGGCTCAGCAGGCTTTGCAGTTCACGCTTCAGGCCAACCGCGATGTCTTCCTGCTGGGCATTGGCCTGGGTCTCAAGGCCCATCATCGCGGCGAAGTCGTCGGCACCGGACTCGGCGGCGCGGGTTACGCCAAGCAAGGGCAAGGCATCGATGGCTTGAGCCTGGGCGCGGATCAGTTGCAGCTCGCGCTCCACCTCGTCGGCAAGCTCCGGGCGGCCGCTGTTGACCAGTTTGTCCCGGGCCAGCGAAAGGCGGCTCAGGTGCACGGTGGCGTCGAGCAATGGCTGCCAGTAACGGTTGGCATCCGCACTGCCACTGTCGCGGGCGTAGCCGGCCAGTTGCTCGACGTTGGCCCCCAGCTCCCGCTCGGCCTGCAGCAGCAGGGCTTGTGGGTCGCCGGCCAGCTTGCCAGCGGCCAGCAGCTCATTGGCGGTGAAGGCCTGCAGGCTGTTCAGGCTTGGGCGTAATGTGTCGGCCAGCTCAACGGGCCATTCGGCCAGGGCGGCCTGCAACTGCTGGTTGGCCTCCATGGCGGCGGCATGGCGAAGTGCGTCGCCGCTGGCCAGGTACGCCTGGATGTTGCGTGCCGCCAGGTTCTGAAACTGCTGGGACAGGCCCAGGTAGCGCTCCATCATCTGGTAGGGGCGCTCGAGGGCGCGCTGCGACCACCACAAGGTGGCGCCCAAGGCGAGACACACGGTCACCAGCAACAGGGTGTTGAAATTGGTCAGCCACTTCAGGCGCATAGCCGCGAACTTCCTGCGCAGGGGAGTAGAGGTAGGCGCCTGAAGTTATTGCGATTTTGTGACCGGGTGATGACGACAAGGGGCTGGCGTCAGAAAAAAGTGGCACAGTGCCTGTACTGGTGAAACTGATCAGGGTTCTACCCGCACTACACAGTTACGCCCGGCATGCTTGGCCCGGTACAGCGCCTCGTCCGCCGCACTGGCCATGGTCAGCGCATCGAGCCCGTCATCCAGCTGCACCACCCCGGCACTGAACGTGCACTGCAAATCCCGAGGTTGCGCCGGGTAGAGAATATCGGCAAAGCGCCGGCGGATTTCGTCCAGCACCTTGTGTGCTGCGTCCAGCGCGGTGTTGGGCATGACAATGGCGAACTCCTCGCCGCCGTAGCGGCCGATAAAGTCGGTCTTGCGCAAACGCTGCTTGAGAAACAGGGCCAGGCTCTTGATCACCCGGTCGCCCATGGGGTGGCCATGGCGGTCGTTGATCTTCTTGAAATGGTCGATGTCGAGCATGGCAAAGCTCAACGGTTGCTGTTCACGGCGGGCGCGGAAGCTGCAGTCTTCCAGCAGTTGCAGGATGTGGGTGTGGTTGTACAGCCCGGTCAGGCTGTCGCGCACCATGCGCGCCTTCAGGTGCCGGGCACGGGCGGCACGGTTGTGCACGGTGGTGATCAGGTGGCGTGAGCGAAACGGTTTGGTCAGGAAGTCATCACCGCCTTCGCTCATGGCGTCCAGCTGTTTGTCCAGGTCGTCTTCAGCAGACAGGTAGATGATCGGCACGCTCACGTAGCGGTCGCTGTGGCGAATCACCTTGGCCAGCTCCGGGCCGGTACAGGCTGGCATGTACAGGTCGAGAATGATCAGGTCGGGCTGGAAGTCGGCAAGCTCCGCCATGGTACGGATCGGGTCGGTCAGGCTGCGGGTTACCATTCCGGCACCGGCCAGCACGCGCTCGGTGTACAGGGCCTGGGTGCGTGAGTCGTCGATGATCAGCACGCGCAGCGGGTCTTGCTGGGTGATGTGGGTCAGCAGTTCGACTTTTTCCAGCAGGCTGGAAGCCTCCAGGCTGCCGGTGAGAAAATCCTGGCCACCCACGCGCACGGCGGCCAGGCGGGTCGGGGTGTCGGCTTCGTGGTGGCTGAAGAACAGCAGCGGAACAGGTTGCGCCAGCGCCTGCTGCACCCGGGCGGCCAGCAGCAAGCCTTGGCCGGCACCGGTGAAGTCGACGTCCATGATGATGGCCGAGGGTGGGTATTCGTTGATCGAAGCGCAGAGCGCCGCAGCGCTGGGCAGCGCTTGCACCACCAGGCCGAAGAATTCCAGCTGCTGGGCCAGGCGCTGGGCGCGCTCGTGGTCCTGCAGCAGGATGTACACCGGTTTGCGCAGGGGCGGCAGCAGCACCTGGTCGAGCGGGTCATCCTTGCGCAGGCCGCTACGCGTCAGCTGCTGGGCGGGGCACTGCGGGCTCGGCTCGACTGCTTTGCTCATGTCCTGGCTACTTATAGGTTGGGGTGTGCAGGGGCAATGATGGCTCTATGCTAGCAGCTCTTTCCGAATACGTGAGTGCCCTGCATCAACAAAGCGGCCAGAACGAATATTCAGTTGCTGACCGAATGGTCGCTTATGCGTACGGTGGTGTCTGCTTTATAGTGCTGCCACACGGGCTTGCCGTGGCACCCTGGCGCAGGCCTGTGGTCCAAGCCCCCTGAACCGTCGTGACTGATTAAGGACAAAGCCATGCTGGACTGGAAAAACCGCGAGGCCAAAGCCGAGCCCCGCGAGCGTGTCGATGGCCGCGGCGCTGCTGCCCGTAGCTACCTTGGCGGCCTTTGGAGCCGTGCCCTGGGGACCCTGATCGGGTTGTACCTGCTGGTGTGTATCGGCCTGGGCTGGTACTGGAGCCAGGAGCCTGCGCTGTTCCCGGTGCAGCAGAATGCCCAGGCCGCTGCCGAGCGCACCGGCCAGCAGATGGTGGTGGGTTATACCACCCTCGAAACCCTCAAGACCGTGGCCGGCACCTTGCTGAACAAGCCGGGCGGCTACATTTCCAACGACCGCTTCCCGCCCGGGCTGTGGATGGACAACATGCCGAGCTGGGAATACGGCGTGCTGGTCCAGGTACGCGACCTGTCCCGCGCCTTGCGCAAGGACTTTGCCCGTTCGCAGTCGCAGTCCACCGAGGACGCGGACCTGGCAAAGGCCGAGCCGCGCTTCAACTTCGACAACAAGAGCTGGATCTTGCCATCGAGCGAGTCGGAGTTCGAAGAGGGCATCAAGTCGCTGGCCCGCTACCAGACCCGTCTGGCTGCCGGCGACAAGGGCGCGATCTTCTACACCCGTGCCGACAACCTGAACAACTGGCTGGGTGACGTGGCTACCCGCCTGGGTTCGCTGTCGCAGCGCCTGTCGGCCAGCGTTGGCCGGGTGAAGCTGAACTCCACGCTGAAGACCGAGTCGGTGGTTGCCGGCCAGGCGCCGCAGGTGGACGAAGAGCTGGTGGAAACCCCATGGCTGCAGATCGACAACGTGTTCTACGAAGCCCGTGGCCAGGCCTGGGCGCTGTCGCACCTGCTGCGCGCCATCGAGGTGGACTTTGCCGACGTGCTGGCGAAGAAGAACGCCACGGTCAGCGTGCGTCAGATCATTCGTGAGCTGGAAGCCTCGCAAGAGCCGCTGTGGAGCCCGATGGTGCTCAACGGCAGTGGCTTCGGCATGTGGGCCAACCACTCGCTGGTCATGGCCAACTACATTTCCCGGGCTAACGCTGCGGTCATCGACCTGCGTCAGCTGCTGTCGCAGGGTTGATAATGGCCATCAGCCCAAACGAGGCCGCCCACCGGGCGGCTTCCGACCGCGAACAGGTCACCTGGGTGGACGAAGCCGACCAGGTGCTTGGGGCGTTGCCGCGTGCTGAACTGCGCGAGCGGGGTTTGATCGGGCGTTGCACGTTCATCCTGTTGTTCAACAGCGCCGGTGAGTTGTGCGTGCACCGGCGGACCTTGAGCAAAGCGCTGTACCCGGGGTACTGGGATGTGGCGGCGGGCGGCATGGTGACAGCCGGTGAGGGTTATGCCGAATCGGCGGCGCGTGAGCTGGCCGAGGAGTTGGGCATTGAAGGGGTGGAACTGCGGTTTCACGAGCGGTTCTATTTTGACCAGCCCGACAACCGGTTGTGGTGTGCGGTGTATTCGGCGGTGTCGGATGCGCCGTTGCGCTTGCAGCCGGAAGAGGTGATCGAGGCGCGGTTCATTGGCCTGGAGCAGGCTGAGCAAGAGAGCCTGACGAAGCCGTATTGCCCGGACTCGTTGGCGGCGTTGCAGCGCTACAAAGCCAGCCTGACATAAAGCTGGGACCGCTTTGCGGTCCTTTCGCGACACAAGGCCGCTCCCACATTGATCGGAGTACACAGGACCTTGTGGGAGCGGCCTTGTGTCGCGATAGGGCTGCAAAGCAGCCCCAGTACGCGAATAGTCGCAAAACATTCGCAAAATGCCGCAATCCAGTACTTAGCAACCGCCCCATTTATCGTTAAACTGCGCGCCCTTTTCGGGCTGTCGCAGGATCTTGCGGCAGTAGCGCCGCCCCTGCCAGAGTGGGGCTTCGCGGTCGGCCTCTACCCCAAGGCACGACCAGTTTTTGTCCTCAGCACAGAGGAACAAAAGTGGCCAAGAAAGCTTCTTCCTTTTCCGCCCTTGGCGGTCTCGTGTACTCCACCGATGCCGGTCGACACTGCCCCGACTGTGGTCAGCCGGTGGACGCCTGCATCTGCAAGCAACAAATCATCCCCGAAGGCGACGGCATTGCCCGTGTGCGCCGTGAGAGCAAAGGCCGTGGCGGCAAGACCGTGACCACCGTCACCGGCGTGCCGCTGCCGCTCGACCAGCTCAAGGAGCTGGCGACCACGCTCAAGCGTCGCTGTGGTACCGGCGGCGCCCTGAAGGACGGAGTGATCGAGATCCAGGGCGACCATGTCGAGCTGTTGATCGGCGAGCTGACCAAACAGGGTTTCAAGGCGAAAAAGTCCGGCGGCTGAGGCCATCGCGCGATTTTTTGCCCAGCGCTTTCTAAACTCGTTCCCGTGGTCAAGGTCTATGCCTGGGCACGGATGAATCGTCATTTTCAGCTTTTACACTCGCTCCGCTGCCTGCGGGGCAGTGTCTTCGACTTATCTATAGGGGACTTGAATGTCCGTACGACGCACACGCAAAGACGATGGTAGCCAATGGACCGTGGCCGACAGCCGCAGTGTTTATGGCATCCGCCATTGGGGCGCTGGTTATTTCGCCATCAATGAAGCCGGGCGCGTCGAAGTGCGCCCCAACGGCCCCAAGAGCGCGCCGATCGACCTCTTTGAACAGGTCGACGAACTGCGTCAGAGCGGCCTGTCGCTGCCACTGTTGGTACGCTTCCCCGACATTCTGCAGGACCGCGTTCGCCAGCTGACCGGCGCGTTCGACGCCAACATCGCGCGCCTGGAATACCAGAGCAAGTACACCGCGCTGTACCCGATCAAGGTCAACCAGCAAGAAGCCGTGGTGGAAAACATCATCGCCACGCAGAACGTGTCGATTGGCCTGGAAGCCGGCTCCAAGCCCGAGCTGCTGGCCGTGCTGGCACTGGCGCCAAAGGGCGGCACCATCGTCTGCAACGGCTACAAGGACCGCGAGTTCATCCGCCTGGCACTGATGGGCCAGAAGCTGGGCCACAAC
Organism: Pseudomonas sp. LLC-1; assembly: GCF_002992185.1. NCBI lineage: Bacteria > Pseudomonadati > Pseudomonadota > Gammaproteobacteria > Pseudomonadales > Pseudomonadaceae > Pseudomonas > Pseudomonas sp. LLC-1. The sequence continues at coordinate 141,873 of NZ_LUVY01000021.1, forward strand.
GTGTTCATCGTCATCGAGAAAGAGTCGGAAGTGGCTCTGGTGATCGAAGAAGCCGCCGAGCTCAAGGTGAAACCCCAGGTCGGCCTGCGCGTGCGCCTGTCGTCGCTGGCTTCGAGCAAGTGGGCCGACACCGGTGGTGAAAAGTCCAAGTTCGGTTTGTCTGCCGCCCAGTTGCTCTCCGTGGTACAGCGCTTCCGCGATGCAGGCCTGGACCAGGGCATCCGCCTGCTGCACTTCCACATGGGCTCGCAGATCGCCAACCTGGCCGACTACCAGCACGGCTTCAAGGAAGCCATCCGTTACTACGGCGAGCTGCGTGCGCTGGGCCTGCCGGTGGACCACATCGACGTGGGCGGTGGCCTGGGCGTTGACTACGACGGTACCCACTCGCGCAACGCCAGTTCCATCAACTACGACATGGACGACTATGCCGGCGTGGTGGTGGGCATGCTCAAGGAGTTCTGCGACGCGCAGGGCCTGCCGCACCCGCACATCTTCTCCGAGAGTGGCCGTTCGTTGACCGCACACCACGCCATGCTGGTGATCCAGGTCACCGACGTCGAGAAACACAACGACGACGTGCCGACCATCGAGAACAAGGAAGCCCTGCCCGAGACCGTGCAGTGGCTGGTCGACCTGCTGGGCCCGACCGACATCGAGATGGTGACCGAGACATACTGGCGCGCCACCCACTACATGGGCGACGTGGCGGCGCAGTATGCCGATGGCAAGCTCACCCTCAGCGAGAAAGCCCTGGCCGAGCAGTGCTACTTTGCCGTGTGCCGCCGCCTGCACAACTCGCTCAAGGCCCGCCAGCGCTCGCACCGCCAGGTACTGGACGAGCTGAACGACAAGCTCGCCGACAAGTACATCTGCAACTTCTCGGTGTTCCAGAGCCTGCCGGACACCTGGGCCATCGGCCAGGTGCTGCCGATCATCCCGCTGCACCGCCTGGACGAAGAGCCGATGCGCCGCGCCGTGCTGCAGGACCTGACCTGCGACTCCGACGGCAAGATCAACCAGTACGTCGATGAGCAGAGCATTGAGACCAGCATGCCGGTGCATGCGGTGAAAGAGGGCGAGGACTACTTGCTGGGCGTGTTCCTGGTGGGTGCTTACCAGGAAATTCTGGGGGACATGCACAACCTGTTCGGTGATACCGATTCGGTGAACATCTACCAGAATGCCGACGGCAGCGTGTATCACGCCGGTATCGAAACCCACGACACCATCGAAGACATGCTGCGCTATGTGCACCTGTCGCCGGAGGAGTTGATGACCCACTACCGCGACAAGGTGGCCAGTGCCAAGATTACTGCGCGTGAGCGGACCCAGTTCCTGGATGCGTTGCGTCTTGGGCTGACCCGGTCTTCGTACCTGTCGTCGTAAGCCTCGACGGCCGCCCCTGCAAATGCCTGTACTGCTTTTGTGGGAGCGGCCTTGCGTCGCGATATGAGGGCGAAGCCCTCACCAGCGTCATAACTGGTAAAAATCCTTTCTTCGTTCACCGTACCAACGCCGCTACCTTTGAATGCAACGTTCAAAGGAATACGACATGGAAAGTCCAGGCTCCCATCGATTACGGCGCGGTCGAGTGTCCGAACCCGGGCGGCTCTATCTGCTGACCACAACCACTCGAGACCGAACGCCATTGTTCAAAGACTTGCGCTTCGCCAGGATCGTGATTCAGCAATTGCGGCTCACCGAAGAGAGCAAGGCTTGTCGATCTCTGGCGTGGGTCTTGATGCCCGATCATCTTCACTGGCTTATCGAGCTTGGCGCGGCGAGCCTAGGGCCGCTGATGTGTGGGTTCAAGTCCAGAAGCAGTTGTGCTTTGTACAAGGTAGGTGCTGATAGGCGGCATATCTGGCAGACCAGTTTTCATGATCGGGCCTTGCGCCGAGATGAGGATGTCAGGGCAGTGGCACGCTACATCATCGCCAACCCCATTCGCGCGGGCTTGGTTCGGCGCGCGGGCGAGTATCCACATTGGGATTGTGTGTGGCTTTGAATCCGCAGGTGAGGGCTTCGCCCTCATTTCGCGACACAAGGCCGCTCCCACAAAAAACCTGCATACGCCGATCAATGTGGGAGCGGCCTTGCGTCGCGATGGGCCGCAAAGCGGCCCCGGCATTAGTGAATCCACTCACCCTTCTGCTGCAAACGCCACCCCACCCACCCCAGCGTCACCGCCCGCAACCCCATGAACCCGAGAAACGCCAACCACAATCCGTGGTTGCCGAACCCGCTCATGGCCACCGCCACCGGCAGTGCGATCAGCACCGACACCAACATCGCATTGCGCATCTCCCGCGCCCGGGTCGCACCGATGAACAAACCGTCCAGCAAATAACTCCACACCGCAATCAACGGCAGCAGTGCCAGGTACGGCAAGTACGGATAAGCCGCCGCCCGCACGCTCTCGATATCGGTCTGCAAGTCAATAAACAGGTGCCCACCCAGCAGGAACAGTGCGGCAAATCCCAGGCTGGTAATCAGCGACCAGCCACACGCGACCACCAGCGAGCGGCGCAGGGTATCCCGGTCGCGGGCGCCGATGGCGTGGCCGCACAGGGCTTCGACCGCATGCGCCAGGCCGTCGAGCGCGTAGGCGGTCAACAGCAGGCCGTTGAGCAGCAGGGCGTTGGCCGCTACGGTGGCCTCGCCCAGGCGTGCGCCTTGCACGGTAATCATCAGAAACACCAGTTGCAGCGCCAGGCTGCGCAGGAAGATGTCGCGGTTGACCGACAGCAGCGGTCGCCAGGCCTGCCAGCGCTTGAGCGCTGCCCACACGATCTGCCCTGGGTAAGCCCGCAGCGCCGGGCGTGTCAGGGCCAGGCCCAGCAGGGCGGCACTCCATTCTGCAATTACCGACGCCCGTGCCGAGCCCAGCACCCCCCAGTCCAGCCCCAGGACGAACCACAGGTTCAGGACGATGTTCAGCAGGTTGGTGGTCAGCAGAATGGCCAGCGGTGCCCGGGCGTTCTGGGTGCCCAGGAACCAGCCGACCAGCGCGTAGCTGGCCAGTGCCGCAGGCAGGCCCAGCAGGCGGGTATGAAAGAAGTCTTCAGTGGATTGCTGAAGGGCGGCGCTGGGTTGCATCGCCTGCAGTGCCAGCTGGCTGAACGGCAGGGCCAGCAGGCCAATCAGCAGGGCGAAGCCGACCGCCAGCAGCAGCCCTTGGACCAGCACCTGGCGCAGCGCTGCGCCGTCACCTCGGCCGGCGGCCTGGGCGGCGAAACCGGTGGAGCCCATGCGCAGGAAGCCCATCAGGCCGACCATGAAGGTGAACAGCGTGGCGCCCACGGCCACGGCGCCCAGCTGGTGGGCGTGGGGGAGGTGGCCGATGACCGCGCTGTCGACCAGGGCTACCAAGGGTACGGATATGTTGGACAGGATCATCGGCGCGGCCAGCGCCCAGACCTTGCGGTGGGTGGGGCGGTGGCGCCAGTCGGTGGTCAGTTGCGACATTGGAGTCCTTGGTCAATCGGGGGCCGCTATGCGCCCCATCGCCGGCAAGCCAGCTCCCACAGGGTCACCACAAGCCTTGAGGCCTGTGCAATACCTGTGGGAGCTGGCTTGCCGGCGATGGGGCGCGAAGCGGCCCCGCTTCAACGAATGCGCTAGTGTAACGACCAGGCAACCATTTAGCGCGACCATGGTCTCAGCTTGCGCGCAGCGCCGGGTGTTGCACCCGACCTTGCGCTATAGTTGCTGCCCTCACGTACACGCTGCCAAAGAGTTCCTACTCCATGTTCAACAAAGGATTGTTGCTGGCCTGCGCGCTGGCCTTGCTCAGTGCCTGTGACTCTTCCACGCCAGACAAACCTGCGCCGGCGCAGAAGCCTGTCGCTACAGCGCCCGCCGAAGCCGCTGCCCCCAAACGCGAAGACCCCGCCGTGCTCGCCAAGCGCTACGAGGGCCGCGAACTCACGGTGCTGGACGTATCCGAAGTGCAGCTCGATGGCGCGGCCACGCTGTCGATCAGCTTCTCCGCACCGCTGGATGCCAAACAGGATTTCGCCACCAAGGTGCACCTGGTCGACACCGTCAAAGGCAAACTCGACGGCGCCTGGGAACTCTCCGACAACCAGATGGAACTGCGCCTGCGCCACCTGGAACCACAGCGCAAGCTGGTGCTGACCGTGGACAAGGGCCTGCTCGCGGTCAACGGCAAGCAACTGGACAGCGAGTCGGTCACCCAGCTGGAAACCCGCGACATGCAGCCGACCATCGGCTTTGCCAGTCGTGGTTCGCTGCTGCCCACGCGCCTGGCCGAAGGGCTGCCGGTGATTGCCCTCAACGTCGACAAGGTCGATGTCGAGTTCTTCCGGGTGAAGCCGGAAATGCTCTCGGCCTTCCTGGCCAACTGGGGGCGCAACAGCAGCCTGTACTACTACCAGTCCAAGGAAACCCTGGACATGGCCGAGCTGGTCTACAGCGGCCGCTTCGACCTCAACCCCGCCCGTAACACCCGCGAAACCGTGCTACTGCCCATCGCCGGCATCAAGCCACTGCAGGATCCGGGCGTGTACCTGGCAGTGATGCGCGCCTCGGGCACCTATGACTACTCGCAGCCGGCGACCCTGTTCACCCTCAGTGACATCGGCGTGTCGGCACACCGTTACCGCGACCGCCTGGACGTGTTCGCGCAGGCGCTGGAAGGCGGCAAGGCGTTGAGCGGCGTCAATCTCGAAATCCATGACGAGAAGGGCAAGTTGCTGGCCCAGGCCAGCACCGATGGCAAAGGCCACGCCCAACTGCCGATCACCCCCAAGGCCGATACCCTGATCGCCACCCAAGGTGTGCACACCACCCTGCTGCGTCTGAACACCGCCGCGCTGGACCTGGCCGAATTCGACATCACCGGCCCCCAGGCCAACCCGCTGCAGTTTTTCATCTTCGGCCCGCGTGACCTGTATCGCCCAGGCGAAACCGTGCTGCTCAACGGCCTGCTGCGCGACCAGGACGGCAAACCCGTCAAAGCCCAACCCGTCAGCGTTGAAGTGCGCCGCCCGGATGAGCAGGTCAGCCGCAAGTTCGTCTGGGAAGCCGACAGCAATGGCTTGTACCAATACCAGTTGCAACTGGCCACCGAAGCCCCGACCGGGCGCTGGCAGTTGCTGCTCGACCTGGGCGGCGGGCGCAAGCAGGTGTATGAGTTCCTCGTCGAAGACTTCCTGCCTGAGCGCCTGGCCCTGGAGCTGAAGGGCAGCAGCACGCCACTGTCGCCGGATGAGGATGCGCGCATCCAGGTCAATGGCCGTTACCTCTATGGCGCCCCGGCTGCCGGTAATCGCCTGAGTGGCCAGGCCTATGTTCGCCCGCTGCGCGAGGCGGTGCCCGCTCTGCCGGGCTACCAGTTCGGTTCGGTCACCGAAACCGAGCTGAACCAGGATCTGGAACTGGACGAAGTCACCCTCGACCAGGCGGGCAAGGCGGTGGTCGATATCGAAAGCCGCTGGGCCGAAGCCCGCTCGCCGCTGCAACTGACCGTGCAAGCCAGCTTGCAGGAGTCGGGTGGCCGTCCGATCACCCGGCGCCTGGAGCAGCCGATCTGGCCAGCCGAGCGCTTGCCGGGCCTGCGTGGCCTGTTCGATGGCGAGGAAACCGACAGTGACGGGCCGGTGGAATTCGAGGTCCTGGTGGCCGACCGCGATGGCAACAAGCTGGCGGCCGATGACCTCAAGGTACGGTTGGTTCGTGAACGCCGCGACTACTACTGGAACTACTCGCAGAGCGACGGGTGGAGCTACGCCTACAACGAAAAATTCCTTACCCAGAGCGAAGAGACGGTCAGCGTCAAAGCCGGCTCCACCGCCAAGCTGAACTTCCAGGTGGAGTGGGGCCCGTACCGCGTCGAGGTGGAAGATCCGCAGACCGGCCTGGTTTCCAGCCAGCGCTTCTGGGCGGGTTACCGCGCCCAGGACAACGCCGAAGGCGGTGCCGTACGCCCCGACCAGGTCAAGCTGGCGCTGGACAAACCGTCCTACGCCGACGGTGCCACGGCCAAGGTCACCGTCACCCCGCCTGCAGCAGGTAGCGGCTACCTGATGATCGAGTCCAGTGATGGCCCGCTGTGGTGGCAGGAAATCGACGTGCCTGCCGAGGGCAAGACCTTCGATGTGCAGCTGGACAAAGCCTGGGCCCGCCACGACCTGTACATCAGCGCGCTGGTGATCCGCCCGGGAGAGCGCAAGGCCAACGCCACGCCCAAGCGTTCGGTGGGTGTGCTGCACCTGCCGCTGGACCGCGCCGAGCGCAAGTTGGCGGTGAGCCTGCAGGCACCGGAGAAAATGCGCCCGAAACAGCCGCTGACCGTGAAGGTGAAGGCAGCCAATGCGGATGGCAGCGTGCCCAAGCAGGTGCATGTGCTGTTGTCGGCGGTGGACGTGGGCATCCTCAACATTACCGACTTCAAAACCCCCGACCCGTTCGCCAGCCTGTTCGGTCGCAAGGCCTACGGTGCCGACCAACTGGACATCTACGGCCAGCTGATCGAAGCCGGGCAGGGCCGCCTGGCCAGCCTGGCGTTCGGTGGTGACGCGGCCATGGCCAAAGGGGGCAAGCGCCCTAATACCACGGTGACCATCGTCGCCCGGCAGAGCCTGCCGGTGACTCTGGACGACAAGGGCGAGGGCGAGGCCACGGTCGATATCCCCGACTTCAACGGCGAGCTGCGGCTGATGGCCCAGGCCTGGACCGAAGAACACTTCGGCATGGCCGAAGGCAAGACCGTGGTTGCCGCACCGCTGATTGCCGAACTCTCGGCGCCGCGCTTCCTGGCCGGAGGCGACCGCACCAGTCTGGCGCTGGATTTGGCCAACCTGTCGGGCCGCGCTCAGCAGCTGAATGTTGAAATCACCACCGAGGGGCAGCTTGGCCTCGTGGCCAGTGCCGTGCAGAACGTAGCCCTGACTGAAGGCCAGCGTTCGACACTGATGATCCCGGTGCAGGCCCAGGGCGGCCTGGGGCAAGGCAAGGTGCATGTGCGGGTCACAGGCCTGCAACTGCCAAACGAGCCGACCACCGCGTTCGAACGGGAGTGGACGTTGGGCGTGCGCCCGGCCTACCCGGCGATGCTCAAACACTACCGCGTGGCCTTGAAAGACCAGCCCTGGACCTTGCCTGAAGCAGACCTGGCGGCCTTCGAGCCTGCCGGCCTGGAAGCCAGCCTGGCCTTGTCGAGCCGGCCACCGCTGAACCTGGCGGAGCAGATTCGCGCCCTGGAAGCCTACCCCTACGGTTGCCTTGAGCAGACCACCAGCGGCCTTTACCCGTCGTTGTACGCCGATGCCGAGAGCCTCAAGCGCCTGGGCATCAAGGGCGATCCGGCAGACGTGCGCAAGCGCAAGATCGAGATGGGCATCGAGCACCTGTTGGGCATGCAGCGCTACAACGGCAGCTTTGGCCTGTGGAGTTCGGACAGCGAAGAAGAGTACTGGCTGACTGCCTATGTCACCGACTTCCTGCTGCGTGCCCGTGACCAGGGTTACGGCGTGCCGGCCGAGGCGCTGAAGAAGGCCAGCGAGCGCCTGCTGCGCTACCTGCAAGAGCGCAACCTGATCGAAGTGGACTACAGCGAAAACGCCGACCACACCCGCTTCGCCGTGCAGGCCTATGCAGCGCTGGTGCTGTCGCGCAGTCAGCAGGCACCATTGGGTGCGCTGCGTGGCCTGTTCGAGCGCCGTGCCGATGCGCGTTCCGGCTTGCCGCTGGTACAACTGGCAGTGGCACTGGACAAGATGGGCGACAAGCCGCGAGCCGAGCAGGCTTTGCAGGCGGGCCTGGGCATCAGCCGTGGCAAAGGCTGGATGGCGGACTACGGCAGCGCACTGCGTGATCAGGCGTTGATCCTGGCCTTGTTGCAGGAGAGCAATCTGGCCAGCAGCCAGGTCGACCAGCGGCTGTTCGCCTTGTCGGACGAACTGGCGGCCAACCGCTGGTTGTCGACCCAGGAGCGCAATGCACTGTTCCTTGCCGGCCGTGGCCTGTTGGGCAAGCCGGAAGGCAAGTGGCAGGCCCGCCTGGACAGCGCTGGCGAGGTGCGCGAGTTCAACAATGCCGAAGCCGGCATGAAGCTGGAAGGCCCGTTGCTGGCTTCGCCGCTGAGCGTGCAGAACGAGGGCAGCGAGACGCTGTACCAGCAGCTGACCTTGTCCGGTTACCCCCGTCAGGCGCCTGCGGCCGGCGGCAATGGAATGCAGATTCGCCGTGAGTACCTGGGCATGAATGGCCAGCCATTGGACCTGCATAACCTGCGCAGCGGCGACCTGGTGCTGGTGCACCTGGCACTCAAGGCCGAAGACCGCGTGCCGGATGCCTTGGTGGTGGACTTGCTGCCTGCAGGCCTGGAGCTGGAAAACCAGAACCTGGCGCAGAGTGCCGCCAGCCTGGACAACGCCAGCACCGCGGTGAAGGAATGGCGCGAGTCGATGCAGAACGCCAGCGTGGTGCACCAGGAGTACCGTGATGACCGTTATGTTGCCGCGCTCAAGCTCGACGGCTACGGCACCACCCACCTGTTGTACCTGGCGCGGGCGGTGACCCCGGGCACCTACCGCGTGCCGCCGCCGCAGGTTGAGTCGATGTACCGGCCGAACCTGCAGGCTGTGGGGGATGGGCAAGGGGAGATGACCGTAAAAGCCCGCTAAGCCCAGCCCTGCGCGGACCGTTGTGGGAGCGGCCTTGTGTCGCGAAAGGGCCGCGGAGCGGCCCCCAGCCATTTATGCGGCGAAGCTGAAATCTGGGGCTGCTGCGCAGCCCTTTCGCGACACAAGGCCGCTCCCACAAGGACCGTGCAAGGCTGTTTAAGATCAGTGAATCACCCAGCTCATTACCCACAACCCCAGCACCAGCCAGATGATCCCGAGGATGATCGAGGCGCGCATGAACGCGCGGATGGCCGAGTACAGCAGCATCAGGCCGACGATCAGGGCCAGGATGCTGAGCAGCGAGGTGTCCATGCCCAGCGTGCGCGCCAGGCCGTCGATGAAATTGCCGCCAGCATTGGCCAGCAGGTTGAACAGCCCGCTCAATGCGTCGACGATGAAGCGGATCAACGACCCCAGTGCCTGGCCAAGCCACTCGAAAAAACCTTCTACATGCATAGTTGTTTCCTGATGAACGATTCGGCGAGGTTGCCGTTCCCAAGCCTTTGGCCATCACCTGGCCAGGTCGGTTCCCGATGCCAAGCTTAGCGCGGCCGTGCACCCGTGCGGGCAAGTGGTTGCGTGCCACGGTAATCGGCTTGCTGGTGCTGTGTGGCCTGGTGTGGCTGGCTGACCGCATCTGGCCGCTGCCCATGCCGGGCGACGACCTGGCCCGGGTGGTGGTGGCCGAAGACGGCACGCCGTTGTGGCGCTTTGCCGATGCCGAGGGTGTCTGGCGCTACCCGGTCAGCCCTGACGAAGTCTCGCCGTTGTACCTGCAGGCCTTGCTGACTTACGAGGACCGTTGGTTCTACCGCCATCCAGGGGTCAACCCGCTGGCCCTGGCCCGAGCCGCCTGGCTGAACCTGCGCGGCGGACGCGTGGTGTCGGGCGGCAGCACGCTGTCGATGCAGGTGGCACGGCTGCTCGACCCGCATGAACGTACCCTGACTGGCAAACTGCGCCAACTGTGGCGTACGGCGCAGCTGGAGTGGTATCTGTCCAAGCGCGAAATCCTGCAGATCTACCTTGACCGCGCACCCTTTGGCGGCACCTTGCAGGGCGTTGCCGCAGCCAGCTGGGCGTACCTGGGCAAATCACCCATGCACCTGACCCCGGCCGAAGCAGCGCTGCTGGCGGTACTGCCACAAGCGCCCAGCCGGCTACGGCCGGACCGCCATCCCGCGCGTGCCCAGCGTGCCCGCGACAAGGTGCTGCAGCGCCTGGCCGAATACCAGGTATGGCCTGCGCAGCAGATCCGCGAGGCAGCCGAAGAGCCGCTGGTGCTGGCACCACGCCAGGAGCCAGCCTTGGCGCCCTTGCTCGCCAGAAGGCTGAACAGTGCCGACAGCCCGCCGCTGATCCGCACCACCCTTGATGCGGCACTGCAGCGGCGCCTGGAAGACCTGCTGCTGGGTTGGCGTGCGCGCCTGCCGGAGCGTACCTCGGCAGCCATCCTGGTGGTCGAGGCGCAGACCATGGCGGTGCGTGCCTACCTGGGCTCGATCGACCTGGCCGATGAGCGTCGCTTCGGGCATGTCGACATGGTGCGTTCGCTACGTTCACCCGGCTCTACGCTCAAGCCGTTCCTGTACGGCATGGCGTTGGATGATGGCCTGATCCATTCCGAATCGCTGCTGCAGGACGTGCCACGCCGCTATGGCGACTACCGGCCCGGTAACTTCTCCATGGGCTTCAGCGGGCCGGTGTCGGCCAGTTCGGCGCTGGCCCTGTCACTCAACTTGCCGGCAGTGCAATTGCTGGAGGCCTACGGCCCGAAACGCTTTGCCGCGCAACTGCGAATGGCGGGTATGCCGCTGATACTACCGCCGCTGGCCGAGCCCAACCTGTCGTTGATCCTCGGTGGCGCCGGTAGCCGTCTGGAAGACTTGGTGGGTGGTTATGCAGCCTTCGCGCGCGGAGGCAACAGCGCGAGGGTGCGCTTGCAACCGCAGGATCCGCTGATTGAACGGCGCCTGCTGTCGCCTGGCGCGGCGTGGATCATCCGGCGCATTCTCAGTGGCCAGGCACGCCCCGACCGCGACCCGCATGCCGAACTGGTTCAGCGCCCGCAACTGGCCTGGAAAACAGGCACCAGCTATGGCTTTCGCGACGCCTGGTCGATTGGCGTGGGCCCGCGCTACCTGATCGGCGTGTGGATCGGCCGCCCCGATGGCACGCCGGTACCCGGCCAGTTTGGCCTGGCCTCCGCGGCGCCACTGATGCTGCAGGTGCATGACCTGCTGAGCAACCGCGACAGCCAGCGCGGCATCAGCGTGCCGGTGGAGCGAGTACCGGCGAATATCGGGGTGGCGGCGATCTGTTGGCCGCTGGGCCAGCCGATGAGCAAGCAGGACCCCAACTGCCGGCGTCAGCGTTTTGCCTGGACCCTGGATGGCACCACGCCGCCAACCCTGCAAGCTGCCGATCAGCCGCTGGGCCTGGGCCTGCGTGAGCGCGTGTGGGTCAACGAGCAGGGACTGCGCGTGGATGGTAGCTGCCCAAGCGCCAAGGCCCGTGACATCGCGTTGTGGCCGGCCCCGCTGGAGCCCTGGCTACCCCGTGTCGAGCGGCGCGCGGCGCGCCTGCCGACCATCGACCCGGCCTGCCCGCCGCAGGTGCCGGCCAGCGCACCGCCGCTGTCGATCGTCGGCGTGCGCCCCGGCGACAACCTGCGCCGCCCGGCCACCAGCAGCGAGCCGTTGCAACTCTATGTATCGGCCTTGGGCGGCGGAGGGCGGCGCTGGTGGTTCCTCAATGGCCAGCCCTTGGGCGAAACCCAGGGGCAGGACAGCCTGCTGGTCCGCTTGCCGCAGGCCGGACAGACCGAGCTCAGCGCGCTGGATGAAAGCGGCGAGACGGCGCGGGTGGCGTTCCAGGTCAGCGAGTAGGCGTTCGACGGCATTCGGGCCAGCACCTACGCTTGCAGATAGCGGGTGTGACCGGCTGGCGCCCCGCAAACCAAGGGAACATGGAGCGCCCTATGCGTCCTCTGGCCGTGCCCCTGCTGTTGTTGCCTTGGGCGCTTGCTGCCCACGCAGAGCCGTTGCCGGGTTTTCTCGACAGCCATGAATACGAACGGCGCCTGCCTGCTGCCAACCTGCCGATAGAGGCCTACCGCCCCATCAGCCCCAACCTGAGGCTGGCCGGGTCGGTTGGCGAAAGGCTTGACTGGGCGCCTGCGGACACACCCGTCGTTGTGCATAAAGTGCGTTTCGAGGGGGGCACGGTGTTCCCCCTGAGTGATCTGCGCGAGCACTACCAGCCGCTGGTCGGGCGGCAGACCACGTTGGGCGAGTTGCAGCAGTACACCCAGCAGCTAACCCAGCGCTATCGGCAGGAGGGTTACCTGCTTTCCTATGCCTACCTGCCACCGCAGGATGTGGCCGAGGGCCGGGTAAATGTGGTGCTGGTCGAGGGTTACATCCGTGATTACCACGTCGACGGTGATATCGGCCCGGCCAGCGACTATCTCCGGCAGCTATTGGCACGCCTTGAGGCTGAGCGCCCGCTGACCCGCGAAACGCTAGAGCGCTACCTGGGGCTGGCAGGGCGCTTGCCTGGCGTGTCGATAGAGGCTGAGCTGGCGATGGCACGAACAGGTGATGGTGCGGCCCTCTTGACCGTGCATGCGCGGCACAAACCGTTCAGCGCCGCTGCTACTTTGGCAGACTCCAGTCGCGATGATGTACAGGCGCTGCTGACGGCCACCAGCAATGCCCAGACCCGCTTTGCCGAACAGTTCCAGGCCAGCCTGCTACTGCCCCCGGGCGATGACCAGGTGCATTACCAACGGCTGGATTACAGCCAGCACCTGGACGAGGCCGGCAGCCAACTGTTGGTGTCGGCTTCGCGCTACCGCAGTGAGCCGGGCACGCGAACCCGCCTGGACGATGGCCGCGACATCACCCGTGAGCGTGACAGCCAACGCTATGCGATAGGCCTGCGCCAACCCGTGATTGTCAGGCCGAATGAATGGCTGGCCGTGCAGGGGCACTTGTATGCGGTCAGCGAACATGTCGAAGAGCGGCAGTCTTCGTCACGGGACTACGACACTTCTGTGCGCGCGCTGTCATTCGAGGGCGACTGGCGCAAAGTGGAAGGTAGTCGCCTGCGCATTGTCAGTGCCGGGGTCTACCAAGGCCTCGATTACCTGGGCGCCCGCAGCGATGCCGACTACGACATGGACTTTTTGCGGTTCAGGTTGTCGGGGCTGCAAAGTAACCCGCTGTCAGCGAGTTGGCAGGGTGTGGTGTCTGGCGCGTTGTACTGGAGTGATGACCGGCTGCCCGATAGCGAACGGGTGGGGTTTGGTGGGCAGAGCTTCGGCCGTGGTTATCCCCGTGATCAGTCCGACGGAGACAAGGGTTGGGGTGTGGCTTACGAGGTGAGCTACAGCATGCGGGGTAGCAGGTTGGCGCTGGTACAGCCGTATTTGGCCGTGGATGCGCCGCAGGCCTGGCATAACCGGGGATCGGTGGAGGATGCCCACCTGGCTTCGGCGGCACTTGGTGTACGGTTGGGAGATGGGCGGCTTTTCAATGTTGCGTTGGAGGTGGCAAAACCGCTGGCGGATGTGGCCTTGGACAGTCTGGACCGTTCCCCCCGTTTGACCTTGAGTGCTGGCCTTCAACTGTAGGGGCTGCAGAGCAGCCCCGGTGATGCGGAGTCAATCACTCAATGGGTAGTAAAGCGCTGGTGAACCGGTGACGAACTGGGCGTCAGCGCCAGTGCCAACTGGGTGCGGTTGTGCATGTGGGTCAGGCGCAGTACCTGCGACACATACAGTTTCACGGTGTTTTCGGTAATGCCCAGCTCACAGGCAATCTGGTAGTTGGTCTTGCCCTTGCTCACCAGCCGCGCCACTTCAAGTTGGCGCGGCGACAGCTTCTCGAACGCCGCCGGCAGCTCGTTCTCACTGTCTTCCGCATCGCTGGCGCGTCGGTGGGTGCCTTGGCCGCGGGCCTTTTCCAGGTCCTGATACAGCTCGTCCACCGAATCGGCCAGATCCTGCAACCGCTGGTTCAACCCGCCCAAGGCGCGGACGTTGCGCTGGCGCTCTTGCAGGGCCTCTTCCTGGCGGCGCACGCCTTCGAGCAGCTCATCGAGGTCCATGGGCTTCTGGTAGTAATCGGCAAAGCCTTCACGCAGGGCACGGATCACATCCTGTTTTTCCGCACGCCCCGTCAGCATGATGGCTTCGAACATGCGCTGCCCGGTGATTTCCTTGAGCGCGCGAACCAGTTCGATACCATCGCGCTCGGGCATGTGCAGGTCGCAGATGATCAGGCCAATGGCCTCGTCGGCCAGGTAGCGCTCAAGGGCTTCGTCGGTGGAATGGGCCGGCAGGCAGTGGTAACCCTGGGTTTCAAGAAACTCACACAGCTGTTCGACGATGACTGGCTGGTCATCGACCACTAAAATCTTCACATCACTGAAAGGTCTGGACACGATCAACTCCCTGTTCGTATGCGGCCCTGCTCCCGGGCCAGACGCTCTGGCAGCTTAAAAATAGTCCTACGTTGCGATTTTGTACAAGGCATGTACAAGGTATCGGACCATAGGTTGGCTTATTGGATCCATACCGCCGTTAGAAGAAAACCTGCTAGCACATAGGGTACGAAGGCCTGTTTGTCGCCCATTTCTTCAGTCAGGGTTTGCAACCGCTTCTTCACTTTAGGGTTGAGCAGGGTCCACAGGCGTCGGCGGGTGAGCAGCCACACCAGCACACTGACGCCGGCGCCGATGAAGGTGCCGAGCACGTATTGCGGGCTGGTGGCGAGGGCCAGCGCGCCCATCAACTTGACGTCGTCGGCACCGAAGCGGCCGAGCATGTAGCCAGGCAAGGTCAGCAGCATGACGATGGCCAGCGCCCAGCCGGCATCGGTGGCCTCGGCGCCGATCCAGCTGCGACCGGTGGCGAACAGCCAGACCAGAGCGCCCGTTGCTACGCCCAGGGTCAGCAGGTTGGAGATCTGGCGTTGACGCACATCCTGTTCGGAGCACAAGGCAAGCCACAGCAGGAGAACAATGCTTTGCATTGGCAGGTCGCCTTTCCCAAAAGTTGAACACTTCTACCCGGTCAGTCAGGTTTCCTTAAGTGAAGATAGACGGGAACCTGCGGACAAGTGGTCGGGAAGGGGAAAAAGGCGTGGCTGGAATGGATTTTGTCGTAGCTGGCACAGGTACTAACGGTTGTCGCTCTGGCGCGATCATTGTGGGAGCGGGCGTGCCCGCGAACACGGGCGAAGCCCGTGCCATATACCGCGGCGCCTGCTTCGCGGGCACGCCCGCTCCCACAGGGTCCGCGGCACTTATGGAAACTGCGTTTGAATTTTACTTCTTGCTGCCCGGCGGGTAGTTACCCAGTACCTTGGCCACGGTGTTGTGGATGGCGCTGTTGCGTTCTTCCGGGCTTGGCGGGTAGTTGTTCATGATTTGCTCGGCACTGCCGCGCCACACCAGCTTGCCGTCACGCCCGTCGAACATGTCCACCTGAATGGTCGCGACCTTGTAGTCGACACTGCGGGTTTCGTTGTACATCGGGCCACCCCAGTAACCGCCCCAATAGCCACCCCAGCCACCGCCATAGTTGGTGGTGATCTGCTGCTGGCGCTGCTCGACGATCAGGTAGGTGCGGACCGTCAGGTCAGGCCGTGCTCCACCCTGGACGGGGCGCAGCCCACGCTGGTCGAGCTGGTCGGCCACCGCCTGGCGGATGCGTTGCTCGGTAAGGTCGCTCTTGATGCGGGGGTCGTCCGGGCGGTACTGCAGGCCCGGTTCCTGCCACGCCCAGCTGCGGTAAGCGGCAAAGTCACGGCTGGCATCGAAATCCTGCTGGACGTTGTTGCTGGAGCAGGCTGCAAGCAGTAACACGAATGACAGTAGAACGAGACGGCGCAACATGATGGTTCTCCGTTAGCGATTAACTGGGAGGATAGCCGCTGAGCGCCTTGTGCACAGAGTCGCGCAGGGCGCTTTCGCGTTCACGCGGCGAGTCCTTGTCGCTGCCGCTTTCGGCGCTGGCGCTCCATACCGGCTGACCGCTGCGGGCGTCGTACAGGTCGATGCGCACTACCATCACCTCCACTTCGTAGGTGCGCACGATGGGCACGCTGGCATAACCCCCGTAGCCATGGCGATAGCCACCATAGCCCACGCCACCGTAGGGGTAGGGGCCGTAGTACGGGTCGTAGGTGTCGTAGTCACGCACCTGGCGCAAGCGTTTTTCCAGGCGCATGTCGGCGCTTACCAGCAGGTCGCCGGTGGCACCTCGGGCGGGGCGCAGGCCATGCTGGTCGAGTGCCCCACTGACAGCATCGGCCAGTTGCGCAGGGTCGGCGTTGGCCGAGCCACTGGGCAACTGGCCGTTGCGCCAGCTCCAACTGCGGTAGTGCCCATAATCGCGGGCGGGTGCCGGGTAGGCACTGGCGTCGAAGGTGGTGGCCGCCTGGGCGGGGGCCGGCGGCAGCGGGCGGCTGCTGGCCACATACGGGTTGCTGCCCTGGCAGCCAGCCAGGGCGAATGGCAGCAGGGCCAGGCACAACAGACGGTACGGCATGAATTCCTCCGGCAGGGTGGGTTAGCGGGGGCGGCACACCCAGTGCAGGTAGCGGCCAAGCCCGGCGAAGGCGGGGTGGCGGCGGTGGGCCAGTTCCATTTCCAGCAGGTCGAGCAGCTCGGCCTTGCCCTGGAACTCCTTGGGCATGTAGTCGTGGAACACCCGCACACCGCTTTCGCTTTCAACTTGCCACATAGGATCAAGTTGCGCCTTGAGCTCGCGTGGATCAAGCGGTTTCTGTGGGGTCAGGCTCTGCTTTTCACCTTCCAGCCGGTTGCTGCGCAACTTGCGGAAATGGCCCTTGAGCAGGTTGCGATAGACCAGGGCGTCGCGGTTGTAGAAGGCCAGTGACAGCCACCCGGAAGGCGCCGTGAGCTGGTGCAGCACGGGCAGGATGCTCTCAGGCTCTGCCAGCCATTCGAGTACGGCATGGCACAGCACCAGGTCGTAAGGTTCGGTGAGCTGGCCGAGCAGGTCTTGCCAGGGGGCCTGGATGAACGTGGCAGTCTGGCCTGCCTCGGCAAAGCGCGCGCGGGCGCCATCGAGCATGGGGGCGGCGGGCTCGGCCAAGGTCAGGTGATGACCACGCTGGGCCAGCCACAAGGCCATGTGGCCAAGCCCCGCACCGATGTCCAGAATGCGCAGCGGCCGATCGGGCAGTGCCTCGGCCAGGTCGGCTTGCAGCACGGCCAGGCGGATCGCACCCTTGGCACCGCCGTAGATCTTTTCGGCAAAGCGGGTGGCCAGTTCATCGAAGTGACGGTCGTTCATCGGGCGAAGCGCCTCTCGCTGTCGGCCAGCTTGGCCCGCACCACTTGGTCCATGTCCAGGCCCAGCTCGCTGCACAGCAGTAACAGATAGAGCACCACATCACCGACCTCCTGGCCGGCGTGGGCCAGTTTGTCGGCAGGCAGCTGGCGCGATTCGTCTTCGCTCAGCCACTGGAAAATTTCCACCAGCTCGGCCATTTCGACGCTGGCGGCCATGGCCAGGTTCTTCGGGCTGTGGAAGCCGCGCCAGTCGTTGTTGTCGCGGATCTGATGCAGGCGTTGGGTGAGTTCTTGCAGATTCATCGGGGTCTCCTAATGCTGCATAGCTTCTGCCCAGGCCCGATGCAAAGCAAGTGGCCTACACCCGATCCCACCGCCCGACCATATGCAATACCTCCCCATGCCCATCCAGCCGTAGCTGACCTGCAGGGCCCGCCGCACTGGCACTGAGCACCACCTCCGACGGCAACCGTACCGGTTTGCGGAAGTCCACTTCAAAGGCATATCCACTGTGCGGCAGGTGCCCACGCAATGCCGCCAGGGCCATGGCCTTGCTCCACATGCCATGGGCAATGGCTGTAGGAAAGCCGAACAACCGGGCACTGACAGCACTGAGGTGAATAGGGTTGTAGTCCCCGCAGACCTTGGCGTACCGCCGGCCGATGTCACCGTCGGCGTACCAGCGGGAGGCCTCGGGCAATGCATCAGGCTCAATGTCGGCAAGCGCGCTTGCCTCGCCTTTTAGCTTCAACCCACGTACCAGCATGCGGCTGGTCTCGCGCCAGAGCAGGCCAATGCCGTCTTCGGCCTCGGTGATCAGGTCGAAGGTGCCGCCCTTTGCATGCGGTTGCAGGTTGTGCGCATACACCGCAACGCGCAGCCCTTCGATACCGCCAAGCGGGCGCAGCACTTCGATGCGGTTGTACAGATGCACCAGGCCGAGCAGTGGGAAGGGGAAGTCTGGAGCGGTCATCAACTGCAACTGCAGGCTGAACGCCATGACATGTGGATACGTCGCCGGCAGGCGGCCATCGTCGGGAAAGTGGCAGAGCTTGCGGTAGGCGCTCAGGTTGCCCGGCTGAACCCGGATGAAACAGCGTAGGCCATCGTCCGGCAGTTGGTCACCGCTGATGGTGCGCTTGCTGGCTGCGCGCAGGTACAGGCTGGCGCGCGAAGCCGGGCTGTGCAGGTCATGCCAGTGTCGGCTCATGCTCAGGCCCCCATCAATGCCTGGCCGCACACCCGCAGCACCTGGCCGTTGACTGCCCCGGAGCCTGGTTGGCTGAGCCAGGCAATGGCTTCGGCGACGTCCTGCGGGCGCCCGCCCTGGCCCAACGAGCTCAGGCGCCGGCCGGCCTCGCGCAGGCCCATGGGCATGGCTGCGGTCATGTGGGTTTCGATAAAGCCGGGCGCCACGGCATTGATGCTGCCGCCACGTTCGGCGAGCCGGGGCGCCCAGGCCTGGGCCAGACCGATCAGCCCGGCCTTGCTGGCGGCGTAGTTGGCTTGCCCACGGTTGCCGGCAATGCCGCTGACCGAGGCCAGCAGGGTGATACGTGCGTTTTCCCCCAGCGCGCCACTGTCATACAGCGCCTGGGTCAGCACCTGTGGGGCCTTGAGGTTGACGGCCAGCACCGCGTCCCAGTAGTCCGGGGTCATGTTGGCCAGGGTCTTGTCACGCGTGATGCCGGCGTTGTGCACCACGATGTCGATGCCGTCGGGCAAGGCCGCCAGCAGTTGCGTTGCCGCGTCGCTGGCGCAGATATCGAGCGGCAGCGCCTTGCCACCCAGGCGTGCAGCGAGGGCGTCGAGGTCCTGGCTGGCCTGTGGTACATCCAGCAGCAGCACGTCCGCGCCGTCCCGTGCCAGGGTTTCGGCGATAGCAGCGCCGATGCCGCGCGCTGCGCCAGTGACCAGGGCACGACGGCCGGCCAGTGGGCGGGTCCAGTCCTCCACCTGGCTGATACAGGCTTCCAGGCGCAGCACCTGGCCAGAGATGAAGGCGCTCTTGGGCGAGAGGAAAAAGCGCAGGGCGCCTTCCAGCTGGTCATCGGCGCCGGGGGCGACATACAGCAGCTGGGCAGTCGCGCCGTTGCGCAGCTCCTTGGCCAGCGACCGGCTGAAGCCTTCAAGTGCCCGTTGGGCAACGCTGGCCAACAGGTTGTCGAGGCTTTCCGGTGCACGCCCCAGCACCACGATATGCGCGCAAGGCGCCAGGCTACGCAGCAGGGGCTGGAAAAATTCGCGCAACTGCTTCAAGGCATCGCTGTCGGACAGATGACGGGCATCGAATACCACGGCCTTGATTTTCGGCCCCAGGCCGGCCACCCAGGCTTCAGCCTGCAAATCGTCGGCATTGAAGCTGTAAACCTCGTCCGTCAGGCGTGGGGCGATGGCTTCGACCTGTTTCGCCATTGGCCCGCCGCCCAGCACCAGCGCCCCTTCCACCGGGCGTAGGCGGCCGGCCTGCCAGCGTTCCAGCGGGGCCGGACGTGGCAGGCCAAGGGCATCCACGAGGCGGCGGCCGAGGTTGGAGTTGGCAAAACCGAGGTAGCGATCGCTCATGAGTGGGTCTCCGCAAAGGCAAGCTTGAAAGTGTGGACCAACTTTGTGGCAAGGTCGTTCGCCCACGGTAAAAACACCTAGGCTGTACGGATCAAATTGTTTCAGGAGGAAAAAGCGCATGCGTTCACTTCGCCGGGTCGCGATCCTGGGCGGCAACCGAATTCCCTTCGCCCGCTCCAACGGCGCTTACGCCACGGCCAGCAACCAGGCGATGCTCACTGTTGCCCTTGAAGGATTGATCGAACGCTATCGCCTGCATGGGCTGCGGCTGGGGGAGGTAGTGGCTGGCGCGGTGCTCAAGCACTCGCGCGACATGAACCTGACCCGCGAATGTGTGCTGGGTTCGCGCCTTTCACCGCAGACCCCGGCCTATGACCTCCAGCAAGCGTGCGGCACCGGGCTAGAAGCGGCGTTGCTGGTGGCCAACAAGATAGCCCTGGGGCAAATCGACAGTGGTATCGCCGGCGGCGTGGATACCACCTCCGACGCACCGATTGCCGTCAACGAAGGCCTGCGCCACATCCTCCTGCAAGCCAACCGTGGCAAAAGCCTGAGCGAGCGGCTCAAGCCCTTTCTCAAGCTAAGGCCTCACCACCTGAAACCCGAACTACCACGCAATGGCGAACCACGCACCGGGCTGTCGATGGGCGAGCATTGCGAGCGCATGGCCCAGGCCTGGCGCATTGGCCGTGCCGAACAGGACGCGTTGGCGCTGCTCAGCCACCAGAAACTGGCTGCCGCGTATGCCGAGGGTTGGCAGGATGATTTGCTGACGCCGTTTCTTACGTTGACCCGCGACAATGACCTGCGCCCCGACCTGACCCTTGAGCAGTTGGCCAAGCTGCAACCCGCCTTTGACCGCAGCGGGCAGGGCACGCTGACAGCCGGTAACTCCACCCCACTGACGGACGGCGCCTCTATGGTGTTGTTGGGCAGCGAGGAATGGGCCGCGCAGCAGGGGCTGGACGTGCTGGCTTATCTGGTCGATGGCGAAACCGCTGCGGTGGACTTTGTGACCGGTCGCGAAGGGCTCTTGATGGCGCCGGTGTATGCCGTGCCACGCTTGCTGGCGCGCAATGGCCTGACCTTGCAAGACTTTGACTACTACGAAATCCACGAAGCCTTCGCTGCCCAGGTGCTGTGTACGCTCAAGGCCTGGGAAGATGCCGACTATTGCCGTGAACGGTTGGGGCTGGAGGCGCCGCTTGGGGCGATTGACCGCAGCAAGCTCAATGTAAAAGGCAGTTCGCTGGCAGCGGGGCACCCGTTTGCGGCCACCGGAGGGCGCATATTGGCCAACCTGGCCAAGCTGTTGGCCACGGCAGGGAAGGGGCGGGGGTTGATATCGATTTGTGCGGCAGGTGGGCAGGGGGTGACGGTGATTGTCGAGCGCACCTGACGTGCTCTTGCCTCAGCTGTTAGGCTTGTCCCGCCAGAACTACAAGAAGCCGCCATGCCGATCATCGGACACCCCCGCGCCATCCCGGCGCTGGACCACCTGCCCAGGCCCCTCTATGCCCGTGCCGAAAGCCTCGGCGCCGGTTCCTGGACCACCCGCCACCAGCACGACTGGGTGCAGTTTTCCTACGCCATCAGCGGCGTACTTGGCGTGTACACCCGCGACGGCAGTTACTTCGCGCCACCCCAGTGGGGGGTGTGGATTCCTGCTGATGCCGAGCACGAAGTGGTGACCTCGATGCAGGCCGAAATGCGCAGCCTGTATGTACGGCGTGATGCCTGCCCGTGGGCGCCGGAGCAATGCCGGGTGCTGGAAGTAACCCCGCTGGCACGCGAGCTGATCAAGCAGTTTTGCCTGTTCCCGGCGGACTACCCCGAAGATGACAGCGCCGAAGCACGCCTGGTGGCGGTGCTGCTCGACCAGTTGCGCACGTTGCCCGAGGTGGGGTTTTCGCTACCGTTGCCACGGCACCCAGGGTTGCTGGCGCTGTGCAACGGTTTGATTGCTGCACCGGATCAGCCGCAGACATTGCAGCAGTGGGCGCGCGAGCTGGGTTGCTCTGAGAAGACGCTGATGCGGCTGTTCCAGCGGGAGACCGGGTTGAGCTTTCGCAACTGGCGGCAGCGCATGCGGCTGTTGTCGTCGCTGGCGTTGCTGGAGGCGGGGGAGAATGTGACCGAGGCGGCGCTGGGGTGTGGGTATGATTCCACCTCGGCCTACATTGCGGCGTTCAAGCAGTTGTTTGGCGCTACTCCTGGGGAGCTGAAACTCTAGCTATGGTTTGCCTGTACCGGCCCTATCGCCGGCAAGCCAGCTCCCACAGGTACTGCACAGCTCTTGAGGGCAGCGGGGGCCTGTGGGAGCTGGCTTGCCGGCGATAGGGCCGGTACAGGCGATGTGTTAATCAGGTGCGGAACCTGCGCACCAGCGCATCCAGCTCATTGGACAACCCGGCCAGGCTCTCCGAGTCCACCCGCGCCGCCTGGGCCAGTTCGGCCACCAGCTGGGCATCACCGTGAATCTGGCTGATGTGCCGGTTGATGTCCTCGGCCACCTGGTGCTGTTCCTCGGCGGCGGTGGCGATCTGCGTGTTCATGTCGCGGATCACATCCACCGATTCCCGGATTTGCCCGAAGCTGTCGCGTGCCAGGCCAATGCGGCTCACCGATTGCTGCGATACCTCCAGGCTGGCATGCATCTGCGCGGCCACTTCGGCAGTGCGGTTGGCCAGGTTACCCAGCAGGCCATCGATTTCGGCAGTGGAGTCGGCAGTGCGTTTGGCCAGGGCCCGTACTTCATCGGCCACCACGGCAAAGCCACGGCCTTGCTCACCGGCGCGGGCGGCTTCGATGGCGGCGTTGAGGGCTAGCAGGTTGGTCTGCTCGGCAATCGAGCGGATGGTGCCGAGGATCGACTGGATAGCATTGCTGTCCCGCTCCAGCTGCTGGATCGACTGCGCCGACTGCTCGATTTCCTGGCTCAGGCGGTCAACGCTGTGTACCGCCGCATCGATCTGCTGCTGGCCTTCGCGGGCCTGCTGCTGACCGCTGTCGGCCGACTGCGCTGCCTGGCTGCAGGAACGCGCCACTTCGTTGGCGGTGGCGACCATTTCGTGGAACGCGGTGGAAACCATGTCCACGGCTTCGCGCTGGCGGCCTGCGGCCTCGGCCATGTCGCTGGAGACACGGGTCGAGCTGCTGGAGGTGCTGAGGATTTTGCCGGCGGCAGCGCCAATGTGCTGGATCAGGCTGCGGATCGCGCCCAGGAACTGGTTGAACCAGCTGGCCAGTTGCGCGGTTTCGTCGCGGCCACGGATTTCCAGGTTACGGGTCAAGTCACCTTCACCCTGGGCAATGTCTTCCAGGCCGTTGGTAACGCTGTTGATCGGGCGCACGATCAGCTTGGCGAACGCCGCACCCACCACGGCGAACAACGCGGCCAGCACCACGGCGATGACACCGATCAGCCAGGTGAGCCGGGTGGTGGTCTGCATCACTTCGCTGTGTTCGATCAGGCCGATGAAGGTCCAGCCCAGTTGCTCGTCGGGGTAGACGTTGGCCATGTAGCGCACGCCATTGAGCTCGACTTCGACCAGGCCTTTGCCCGCCTTGGCCAACTCGGCATAACCACTGCCAAAGCTCGCCAGTTGCTTGAAGTTGTGCCCGGCGTCGCGTGGGTCGACCATCACGTTGCCGTTGCTTTCCACCAGCATCAGGTAACCGCTTTCGCCCAGTTTGATCTGCTTGACGATCTCGGTCAGGCCCTTGAGCGACACGTCGATGTTGACCACGCCACCGGGGTTGCCCAGCTGGTTGGCCACGGCGCGCACGGTGCTGACCAGTACCGCGTCGTCGGCGGCCCAGTAGTAGGCGCCGGTACGTACGGTCTTGCCCGGGTTGGCCATGGCCAATTGGTACCAGGGGCGAGTGCGTGGGTCGTAGTTGACGAACTTCTGCCCTGCCGGCCAGCCTGTGTAGCCACCGTCGTTCACCCCGTAGGACAAGTAGGCATACGCAGGGTGTGAGTTGGCCAGGCGGGTCATGAAGTCAAGGAGCTTGCTGGCCTGCTCGCCCAGTTCGTAGGACGGGCTGGCGCTCATGTACTTGTTCAGCTCGCTGCCCGTGGCGGCGACCATTGGCTGCGAAGCCATGTACTCGACGTTCTGGTTGATGCCCTGGAAGAAGATGTTCATCGCGTTGCTGACCTGACGGATTTCCCGGCTGCTGCTGTCGAGGAATCCGTCGCGGGCTTCGCCACGCAGGTTGAGGACCACCAAGGTGGCCACGAGGACGATGGGCAAGCCGGCGATGACCGCGAATGCCCAGGTCAGTTTCTGTTTGATGCTCATCGACGCTCCCGGAATTTTTATTGTCGACACACGAGGCAGGTAGCCAGTACATCGGCAGCATCCGGGTTTTATGTAGCCAGAACGCCCGTATTTATTGGATAAAGTCGTAGTTGGTGACTATTCGGTCGCGTTTGGACGCTTTTGGCATACCAAACGCGTGTGACCGTTCAGTGGCAGCAGTTGCCGGCGGCGCCGTTGGCCAGGTCTTTGAGGATCGGGCAGTCCGGGCGGTCGTCCCCTTGGCAGTGCGAAACCAGCTCGCCAAGGGTGTCGCGCAGGCTCACCAGCTCCTCGATGCGCCGGTTCAGCTCGTCGATGTGCTGCATGGCCAGCGCTTTCACATCGGCGCTGGCACGTTGGCGGTCCTGCCACAAGGTCAGCAGCTTGCCGACCTCCTCCAGGGAAAACCCCAGGTCGCGGGAGCGCTTGATGAAGGCCAGGCTGTGCAAGTCTTCCGCCTGGTACAGGCGGTAGCCGCTGTCGCTGCGTGTGGCCGGTTTGAGCAGGCCGATGGATTCGTAATAACGGATCATCTTGGTGCTGAGCCCGCTGCGGCGGGCGGCCTGGCCGATATTCATGGCGCCTCCTGGGTGGTGCTGGTGGGTTTCCACGCCTTGAGCCACAGCGCGTTGCTGACCACGCTCACGCTGGACAGGGCCATGGCGGCGCCGGCCAGTACCGGGTTGAGGTAACCCAGCGCGGCCAGCGGGATGCCGATCAGGTTGTAGATGAATGCCCAGAACAGGTTCTGGCGAATCTTCGCATAGGTCTTGCGGCTGATCTCCAGCGCTGCAGGCACCAGGCGAGGGTCGCCGCGCATCAGGGTGATGCCAGCGGCCTGCATGGCCACGTCGGTACCGCCACCCATGGCAATGCCGATGTCGGCGGCGGCCAGTGCCGGGGCATCGTTGATGCCATCGCCCACCATGGCGACCACGCCGTCCTGCTTGAGCGCGGCCACGGTCGCAGCCTTGTCGGCTGGCAGCACTTCGGCATGTACATCGTCGATGCCCAGCGCGTCTGCAACCACTTTGGCGCTGCCGCGGTTGTCGCCGGTCAGCAGGTGGCTGCTGATATGTTGGGCATGCAGGGTGTCGATGGCCTGCGCGGCGCCGGGCTTGAGGCTGTCACCAAAGGCGAACAGGCCCAGGACGCGGGGTTGCGCGCCCCGTTCGATCAGCCACGACAAGGTGCGCCCCTCGGCTTCCCAGGCCTGGGCCTTCGCAGCCAGGTCGCCGGGCTGCAGCCCGCTTTCGTCCAGCAGGCGGCGGTTACCCAGGGCCAGCTCACGGCCTTCCACACTTCCTGCGATACCGCGCCCGGTCAGCGACTGACTGTCGGTAACCACCGGCACGTCCAGCCCCTGTTCGGCACAGGCATCCAGCACTGCCTTGGCCAGTGGATGTTCGCTGCCACGTTGCAGGGCGCCGGCCAGGCGGTGGAGGTCGGCACTGCTGCCAGCCTGCGCCTGGCTGTGGACCACCCGAGGGCTGCCGGAGGTGAGGGTGCCGGTTTTGTCGAAGACCACGCGGTTGACCGCATGGGCACGCTCCAGGGCTTCGGCGTCCTTGATCAGGATACCGTGGCGGGCAGCGACCCCGGTGCCGGCCATGATTGCCGCAGGGGTGGCCAGGCCGAGGGCGCAGGGGCAGGCGATGACCAGCACGGCGACGGCGTTGATCAGTGCGGTTTCCAGCGGTGCGCCGGCCAGCCACCAGCCGACCAGGGTGATCAGGGCCAGCACCAGCACGGCGGGGACGAACACCTGGCTGACCCGATCGACCAGCTTCTGGATCGGCGCCTTGGCGGCCTGGGCGTCTTCGACCAGGCGGATGATACGCGCCAGCACGGTTTCGGTCCCCAGCGCCTGGGTGCGCACCAGCAACCGGCCTTCGCCATTGATGGCACCACCCGTGACGCTGTCGCCCGGCTGCTTGGGTACTGGCAGGCTTTCGCCGCTGATCAGGGCTTCGTCGGCATGGCTGCTGCCGTCCTCGACTACACCATCGACCGGAAAGCGCTCGCCGGGCTTGACCAGTACCAGGTCGCCCAGGCGCAGCTGGGCAATGGGCACGTCTTCTTCCTGGCCCTCGACGACACGCACGGCACGTTCCGGACGCAGTGCCTCAAGGGCACGGATGGCGCTGGCGGTCTGGCGCTTGGCACGGCTTTCCAGGTACTTGCCCAGCAATACCAGGGCAATGACCACGGCCGAGGCTTCGAAGTACAAGTGCGGGGCCATGCCGGCGGGGGCTTGTGCCCACTGGTAAAGGCTCAGGCCATAGCCGGCGCTGGTGCCCAGGGCCACCAGCAGGTCCATGTTGCCGGCACCGGCGCGCACGGCCTTCCAGGCGGCTACGTAGAAGCGTGCGCCGAGAATGAACTGCACCGGCGTGGCCAGCAGGAACTGTGCCCATGCTGGCAGCATCCAGTGCAGGCCGAATGGCTGCACCAGCATTGGCAGTACCAGCGGCAGGGCCAACAGCAAGGCTGCGCCGACCGCCAGGCGCTCATTGCGCAGGCGGCGCTGGGCAACGCTTTGGTCGTCCTTGGCCGATTGCGGCAGGCTGGCGCTGTAGCCGGCCTTGTGCACAGCGTCGATCAGCAGGTTGTCATCGAGGGCTGCGAGCACGTCGAGGTGAGCGCGTTCGCTGGCCAGGTTGACGCTGACGTGCTCGACCCCAGGCAGCTTGCCAAGGGCACGCTCAACGCGGCCGGTGCAACTGGCGCAGGTCATGCCGCCAATCTGCAGTTCGACAGTGCGGGTGGGCACGCCATAGCCGGCTTCGCGCACGGCGTCGACCAGGGCGGGCAGGCTGTTGGCCGGGGCCTGGACCCGGGCCTGTTCGGTGGCGAGGTTGACGCTGACCTGTTCAGCGCCGGTGACCTTGCGCAGGGCGCGCTCGACCCTGCCGGCACAGCTGGCGCAGGTCATGCCGGAGATCGGCAGGTCGTAAGTGGTGGATGCGGGCATGGCTCTCCTCCTTGGACAGGCCTCCAGCATCAACCTTGCCATGCAGGTAAGGTCAATAGCCCAGGCCGGCTCGCTTCAACTCCAGGCCATATTGCCCCATGGCGATGCGGTATTTGTTGATCTGGCCCGCCTGCAAGTTCAAACGTGTACTGCGCTGGTCTTCGATGCCCGGCGCGCAGCCTTGTACCTGCCCTGGCAGCAGGCGCAGGCGTACGTCCACCGGACCGGGTGGAAGGTTGAACGAGGTGGACTGCTCCTGGAACACGCGCCCGGAGAGCTGGTCGTTGAGGTAAACCCCAATTTCGCAACCGGTGGCCACTTCCAGGCGTTCCCGGGAGATGATCAGTACGCTGTAGTCCGAGTTGCCCTCGGCGATGGCCGGTGGCACCGCAGCCAGCGCGCTCAATAGCCCGACGACGCCCAATGCTGCCCTGAACATGAATAATCTCCTGCTTGCCTGATCGTCAAAGGCGCAGCTTGGCCGACACGGGCGTAGATTTCCACCCCGGGTGTTGACCTTGCCCCGATGGCAAGCTTGAG
Organism: Pseudomonas sp. LLC-1; assembly: GCF_002992185.1. Classification (NCBI taxonomy): domain Bacteria; kingdom Pseudomonadati; phylum Pseudomonadota; class Gammaproteobacteria; order Pseudomonadales; family Pseudomonadaceae; genus Pseudomonas; species Pseudomonas sp. LLC-1. Next base: position 169,241 of record NZ_LUVY01000021.1, read on the forward strand.
ACTCGTTGAAAACCTGAAGGAGAGATCCCCATGCAAGTGTTCAATGTACAAGGCATGACCTGTGGCCATTGTGTGAAAGCGGTGACCCGGGCGGTGCAGGAGCAGGATGCTGCGGCCAAGGTCGAGGTCGACCTGGCGGCGAAACAAGTGCGCGTGCAGAGTGAGTTGGCGCAGGAACAGATTCTTACTGCGATCAGGGATGAAGGGTATCAGGCTGAACTCGCCTGATCACGAACCTGTGGGAGCGGGCGTGCCCGCGAAGAACCCAACGCGGTGTATGGCACCGGCTGTGCCGGTGTTCGCGGGCGCGCCCGCTCCCACAGGGACCGTCGCTGCCCGTGGGTTTGTTGCAAATGTTTTCACATTCATAGGGTCCACAGCAGGTAGAATCATCCACTTGCTTAGCCTGCTATGGATTCCTGATGAACCTGCGAATGGTGCTCATCCTGGGCGCACTCAGTGCGTTCGGGCCCTTGGCGATCGACTTCTACCTGCCCGCCTTCCCGGCCATGGCGCAGGCGTTCGCCACCGACGAAAAACACGTCCAGGCCACCTTGGCCGCCTACTTCCTCGGCCTGTCCATCGGCCAGCTGGCTTACGGGCCGGTTGCCGACCGTTTTGGGCGTCGCAAACCACTGATGTTCGGCGTGACCCTGTTCACCCTGGCGTCACTGGCCTGTGCCTATGCCCCCAACCTCGACACTCTGGTGGTTGCGCGCTTTGTCCAGGCGCTGGGCGGTTGCGCAGGCATGGTGCTGTCGCGGGCCATCGTCAGCGACAAGTGCGACCCGGTGGCCTCGGCCAAGGTGTTCTCGCAACTGATGCTGGTCATGGGCCTGGCGCCGATCCTGGCACCGATGCTGGGCGGGGTGTTGGTGAACCTGGCGGGCTGGCAGTCGATCTTCCTGGCGTTGAGCCTGTTCAGCGCCGGTTGCCTGCTGGCGGTCAGCCTGGGCCTGCCGGAAAGCCTGCCTGCGCATATACCGCGCCAGCCGCTGTCTGGCGCATTGCGCCAATATTTGCGCCTGCTCGCTGACCGGGTGTTCCTCGGCCATGCCTTGACGGGTGGTATCGCCATTGCCGGCATGTTTGCCTACATTGCCGGTTCGCCATTCGTGTTCATCAAGCTCTATGGCGTACCGGCCGAACATTACGGCTGGCTATTCGGCACCAATGCTGCCGGCTTCATACTCGTGGCGCAGGTGAATGCCCGATTGCTGGCCAAGCGCGGGCCTGCTTTCCTGCTGGCGCGCGCCGTGTGGCTGTACCTGATTGCGGGCCTGGTGCTGTTGGGCGTGGCGGCTTTGCGCCCCGCGCAGCTGTGGCCGCTGCTGGTGCCGTTGTTCATCTGCATTGCCAGCCTGGGCTGCATCATCCCCAATGCATCGGCGTGTGCCATGAGCGGGCAGGGCGCGCGGGCCGGCAGCGCTTCGGCATTGATGGGGTGCGTGCAGTTCAGCGTTGCTGCGGGTGCCGCTGCGCTGGTCGGGCTACTGCACGATGGCAGCGCGGTACCTATGGCGCTGGTGATCAGCTTCTGCGGGGCATTGGCGGTCAGTGTCGCGCTGCTGACCCGGCGCTTGCAGGCCAAGCCTCCCGCATGAGCGGGTGAGGTGCCTGAAGGCGGGTTTCCAGCGTTGCGACGAAGGCCCGCGCCTCGGCCTCACTGCGGAAACTGACCACGTGTTGATCGAGCTGGACCTGCCAGGGACAGGCGGGGTTTCGGCTCGATGCACTGACGATAATTTTCATCGCGGCATACCTCCAGAATGGGGAGAGCCGCTCAAGTGTAGCGCTGGCCCTCCTGCCTGCCATGCGCTGCGTCAGTGTCCTGACTGACGGTCGAAGGGCGCAATGCCTGCAAACCAGCGAAACCTTCGCTAGCTCGCGCGCTATTTGCGGAATGTCGCTGTGGGCCGTATCTGAAATTGCTGCAAGCCTTTTTCTATCAAGATATTTCGGTGCTTCTGTCTGTGGGTATCGGCGCTTTGGCTGACCGGCTTGCGGGCAGCTTTCTGGCGCCGGCTCACTGCTTGCCATGGGTAGGCATACCCAGTGGTTTTTTGTCGCCGATGTGTCTGCGCAAGGCCGTCTGACTGGGATTTTCTGCGGCTTATACTGGCGGGCCAGGCCAGTGCCAGCGAGAGGTGCTTCCCTGCCAGGGTTGGCCATCGCATCCACTCAGTGAACTTGCAGAGAGTTACAGGGACATGAACGCAGCCAGCAGCATCAGCCAGATTGCCAGCTTGATGGCCGACCCCAAACGCAGTGCCATGTTGTGGGCATTGATCGACGGCACGCCACGGCTAGCCAATGAACTTGCGATAATGACCGGCCTGACGTCCTCGTCGGCTTGCGCGCACCTTTCGTTGCTGTCATCGGCCGGATTGCTCCGGCATGAAGCCAGGGGGCGCAAACGCTACTTCCGCCTGGCAACCCCGCAGGTCGGGGCGGCTGTCGAGGCCTTGGCCAGCGTACAGCTGGAAAACACCAGGGGGGAGCGGGCCAAGGCACCGGCATCACCGCTGCCCATGTCGATGCGCCGGGCACGCCGGTGTGGCGATCACCTGGGCGGGGAGTTGGCCAGTGAGCTGTATCACCGCCTGGTGGTGGCCGGCTGGCTGGAAGGCAGCGGAAGGCAGTTGATGGTGAGTGACGAGGGGAGGGCGCAGTTGGCCTTGGTCGGGGTGTACATCGATGCCCTGGCACCACACGAGCAACGCGGCTGCGTGATTTGCCGCTGCACCGAGTGGAATGACCAGGCCCCGCATCTGGGCGGCGTGCTGGGCCAGGCTTTGTTCAGGTTATTCCTGCAGTCTGGCTGGATGCGTGAGGCCGAAGACTCGCGGGCGTTGCATATCTCTGCGCTGGGTATCCAGCAGATCAATCGCATCGCCCGCGTGGAGACATTGCAGGTCGGTTGAACGCAACGTCGTCGTTCAATCAGACCAGCCGGGCATCCAGGCTGTTCTGTGCCAGGCGACGGGCCTGGTCTTCGGTCATGCCCAGGTGAGTGTGCAGGGCGTGGAAGTTTTCCGTGACGTAGCCCCCGAAGTAGGCCGGGTCGTCCGAGTTGACCGTCACTTTCACGCCACGCTCAAGCATGTCGAGGATGTTGTGCTGGCTCATGTGGTCGAACACGCACAGTTTGGTGTTGGACAGCGGGCACACCGTGAGCGGGATCTGCTCGTCGATGATGCGCTGCATCAGGCGCTCGTCCTCGATGGCGCGCACGCCATGGTCGATACGCTTGATTTGCAGCAGGTCCAGCGCTTCCCAGATGTACTCGGGCGGGCCTTCTTCGCCGGCATGGGCGACAGCGACGAAGCCTTCGCTGCGGGCGCGGTCGAACACACGCTGGAACTTGCTCGGCGGGTGGCCCATTTCCGAGCTGTCCAGGCCAACGGCGATGAATGCATCGCGGAACGGCAGGGCCTGGTCGAGGGTTTTTTGCGCTTCCTCTTCGCTCAGGTGGCGCAGGAAGCTGAGGATCAGGCCACTGCTGATGCCCAGTTGCTGGCGGCCGTCCTTCAGTGCCTGGTTGATACCGTTGAGCACCACTTCAAAGGGGATGCCACGGTCGGTGTGGGTTTGCGGGTCGAAGAACGGTTCGGTGTGAATCACGTTCTGCGCCTTGCAGCGTTGCAGGTAGGCCCAGGTCAGGTCGTAGAAGTCCTGTTCGGTACGCAGCACATCGGCGCCCTGGTAATACAGGTCGAGGAACTCCTGCAGGTTGTTGAAGGCGTAGGCGCCCCGCAAGGTCTCTACATCGGCCCAGGGCAGGGCGATCTTGTTGCGCTCGGCCAGGGCGAACAGCAGCTCGGGCTCCAGCGAGCCTTCCAGGTGCAAGTGCAGCTCGGCCTTGGGCAGGGCGTTCAACCAGTCATACATATAGGGGGATCTCAATCAGGTACGGTTGCCGCCATTCTACAGGGGCTGGCCGGGCATTGCGCCCGGCCAGACTGCGACCCGGTGAATCACCAGACCAAGGGTTCGCCCTTGTAGTTGATGAAACGCAGGCCGCCCTTACCGCTTTGCGCATTGATCTGGTCGAGCATGCCGCGGGTGCTGGTGAGTACGTCGATCTCGGCGTTTTCGCCGCCCATGTCGGTTTTTACCCAGCCTGGGTGCATGGCCAGCACGCACAGGTCGGGGCGCTGCTGCTCGACGACAAAGCTGTTGATCATCGAGTTCAACGCCGCCTTGCTGGCCTTGTACAGGCAAATTTCACCGCCGTCGGGGATGGTCACGCTGCCCAGGATCGAGCTCATGAAGGCCAGTACGCCGCTGCCCTCGCGTACCTGGCCGACGAGACGTCGGGCCACGCGGATCGGTGCGACGGCGTTGGTCATGAACAGGTCGCCGATGTCTTTGTTGTGTACGGTCTCCAGGTCTTGTGGCAGGGGCCCCATGACACCGGCGTTGACGAATACCAGGTCGAACACCTGGCCCTGCAGGCGCTGCTTCAGGCCGTCGAGCTGGGCGGTGTCGTTCATCTCCAACTGCTCGATGTGCACGCCGGGCACGTCCGCCAGGGCGCCGGGCTGCTGCGGGTTGCGCACGGTGGCAGTGATGTTCCATCCATCTTCGTGCAGGCGTTGCACCAGGCCCAGACCAAGCCCGCGCGAGGCGCCGATGATGAGGGCAGTTCTTGAATTAGCCATAGGAACATTCCTTTATCGGTGTAGGAAAAAGGAATTGAGCATACGTTACGGAAGGCGTGTGCGCTCACCGGATAAGCGGCTAAAAATTGATCAAGGTTGCCAGAGCGCTTGTAGCCGGGCGCTTCGCCTGTTGGCGCACGGGTTATCCACAGGCTGTTCCACAGTTATTGTGTGCAAGCTCTGGTGGGGTGGGTGGGCTCGTCGAGTCCCACACTGGGGATAACTTTCACGCTTTCAGCAGGTTGCGGCTGTCATCAAGCGGTGACCAAAATATGATCAAAGCTATGCAGGCCTTGAATGTATTGGGCTGCAAGCGAATGCCCCAAGCTTATCCACAGGCGGGCCCACAGTTGTTGTGGGCAATGTCAGCGCGCTTCTAGCAGGATGCGCCCACGGCTCAGGTCGGCCAGTTGCTGCTGTAGGGGTGCCAGGTGGGCGTCACCCAGCGCAATTAGCAGGTCCACGCCGTTGGCGGTGAATTGCTCATCCAGGACGAGGCCATCAACCTCTGCCAGGCGCAGTTTCACCAGTGCCAGTTCGCTGAAACTGCAGCTGCAAGTGAATTCGCTACGCTGCACCAGCAGCCGTTTGGGCGCCTGTTGCAGGCATTTGTTGGCGCCGCCGCCATAGGCCCTGGCCAGGCCGCCGGTACCCAGTTGTATGCCGCCATACCAGCGGATCACCAGCACCACGACCTGGTCGCAGTCTTGTGCTTCGATGGCTGCCAGGATCGGTCGCCCGGCAGTGCCGCCGGGTTCTCCGTCATCGCTGCTGCGGTACTGGGCGCCAAGCTTCCAGGCCCAGCAGTTGTGGGTGGCGGCCAGGTCGCTGTGGCGTTCGATGAAACTCATCGCGTCCGCAGTGCTGCTGATCGGCCCGGCCAGGGTGATGAAGCGGCTTTTGCGGATTTCCTCGCGGTACTCGCAGAGGTCGAGCAGGGTAGAAGGCATAAATGACGTTCAGGCAGCCGGCTTGATGCCGCAGCCCTTCAGAATGATGTGGATAAGGTTGTTGCTCGCGTCTTCCATGTCCTGCTTGGTCAGGCGGCTGCGGCCGGTAACCTGGCAGATCTGGGTGGCGAAGTCGGCGTAGTGCTGGGTGCTGCCCCACAGCAGGAAGATCAAGTGCACCGGGTCGACCGGGTCCATCTTGCCGGCTGCGATCCAGGCCTGGAACACGGCGGCTCGGCCGCGGAACCACTCACGGTAGTCGGCACTGAAATATTCGGTCAGGCAGGTGCCGCCGCTGATCACTTCCATGGCAAAAATCCGCGAAGCTTGCGGGTTGCGCCTGGAAAACTCCATCTTGGTACGGATGTACTGGCTCAGGGCCTCGCCGGGGTCGTCATCGACGCTCAAGGCGTTGAAGGTGCTGTCCCACAACTCGATGATGTTGCTGAGCACGGCAATGTACAGGCCCAGCTTGTTGGTGAAGTAGTAATGCAGGTTGGCCTTGGGCAAGCCCGCCTTGAGGGCGATGGTGTTCATGCTGGTGCCCTTGAAACCATGGCGGGCGAACTCGTCTTCGGCGGCCTGGATAATGGCCTGTTCGTTCTTCTGGCGGATGCGGCCCGCGGGCTTGCCCGAGGCAGAGAGGCGATGCGCAGGGACTTCTAGGGTCATGGACGATTCCGTACGGGTCAGTGGCTGCGGCAGTCGGACAAGATTACCTGCCTGTGCCGAAGTGACAAGCGTTTGCGGCAGAGACTGGCATCAACGTGTCGCAGCCAGGCTGTCGAGAAAGCTTTCCAGCACCAGGTTCGGCCGCCGGCCCTTGCGCGTTACCCAGCTCAGGCTCAGGTCATAGAAGCGCTGTTGAGGCTTGAGGGCACGCAAGCGGCCCTGCTGCACCCAGAAGGTGGCGTAGTGATCGGGCAGGTAGCCGATGTAGCGCCCGGTGAGGATAAGGAACGCCATCCCTTCGCGGTCCGAAGCACTGGCCGTGCAGTTGAGCGCCTGGTAGTGCGCCTGGATGTCGGCAGGCAGGCGGAACGTCGGGGTAATGGCTTCCTGGCTATTCAGGCGTTCGTCGTCGATCTGCTGGTCATCGGCATAGAACAGCGGATGGCCAACGGCGCAGTAAAGCAGCGAACGTTCGCTGTACAACGGCTGGTATTCAAGGCCCGACAGCGGGCTGGTCTGGGGAACTACGCCCACATGCAGGCTGCCGTCGAGCACGCCGTGTTCAACCTGGCTGGGGGCAATCATGCGGATCTGGATGCGCACATCGGGGCCTCGGTCCTTGAGTTCGGCCAGCGCGTGGGTGATGCGCATGTGCGGCAGGGTGACGAGGTTGTCGGTCAGGCCAATGTTCAGCTCGCCACGCAAATGCTGGTGCAGGCCATTGACCTCGGTGCGAAAGCTTTCCAGCGCGCTGAGCAGTTGCAGGGCCGAATGGTAGACCTCGCGGCCTTCCTCGGTCAGCGAAAAACCGGCGCGGCCACGTTGGCACAGGCGTAGGCCAAGGCGTTGCTCCAGGTCGTTCATCTGCTGGCTGATGGCCGAGCGGCCAATGCCCAGCACGTTTTCGGCGGCCGAGAAGCCGCCGCACTCGACTACGCTGCGGTAGATCTTCAGCAAGCGGATGTCGAAGTCGCTGACCTGGGCGAGTGGATCGGGGCGTCGGCTCATTAGTTTAGTCTTGGCCTGTCTGAAGATTAGAAATGTAGGCTTTTTCAGACTTTATCCGCGTGCCAATTTAGCTGCAACAACATCCATCGTTGCCTAATCGTCTTCCGAGGAACCGCCGATGAACATGCCCGAAACCGCTACCGCCGGTATCGCCAGCCAGCTCAAGCTGGATGCCCACTGGATGCCCTACACCGCCAACCGTAACTTCCAGCGCGACCCACGGCTGATCGTGGCGGCCGAAGGCAACTACCTGGTCGATGACCAAGGGCGCAAGATTTTCGACGCCTTGTCTGGCCTGTGGACCTGCGGCGCCGGGCACACCCGCAAGGAAATCACCGAGGCAGTGGCCCGCCAGATCGGTACCCTCGATTACTCACCGGCCTTCCAGTTCGGCCACCCGCTGTCGTTCCAGCTGGCTGAGAAGATCACCGAGCTGACCCCGGGTGACCTGAATCACGTCTTCTATACCAACTCCGGTTCCGAGTGCGCCGACACCGCGCTGAAAATGGTGCGTGCCTACTGGCGCCTGAAAGGCCAGGCCACCAAGACCAAGATCATCGGCCGTGCCCGTGGCTACCACGGCGTGAACATTGCCGGTACCAGCCTGGGTGGCGTCAACGGCAACCGCAAGCTGTTCGGTCAGCTGCTGGATGTCGACCACCTGCCTCACACCGTGCTGCCAGTGAACGCCTTCTCCAAGGGCATGCCGGAAGAGGGCGGTATTGCCCTGGCTGACGAAATGCTCAAGCTGATCGAGCTGCACGATGCGTCCAACATCGCTGCGGTGATCGTCGAGCCGCTGGCCGGTTCGGCCGGCGTACTGCCGCCGCCGAAGGGTTACCTGAAGCGCCTGCGCGAAATCTGCACCCAGCACAATATCCTGCTGATCTTCGACGAAGTGATCACCGGCTTCGGCCGCATGGGGGCGATGACCGGCGCTGAAGCCTTCGGCGTGACCCCGGACCTGATGTGCATCGCCAAGCAGGTCACCAACGGCGCCATCCCGATGGGTGCGGTGATTGCCAGCAGCGAGATCTACCAGACCTTCATGAACCAGCCGACCCCGGAATACGCCGTGGAATTCCCGCACGGCTACACCTATTCGGCCCACCCGGTAGCCTGTGCCGCCGGTATCGCCGCGCTGGACCTGCTGCAGAAGGAAAACCTGGTGCAGTCCGCCGCCGAGCTGGCGCCGCACTTCGAGAAGCTGCTGCACGGCGTGAAGGGCACCAAGAACATCGTCGATATCCGTAACTACGGCCTGGCCGGCGCCATCCAGATCGCCGCTCGCGACGGTGATGCCATCGTGCGCCCGTACGAAGCGGCGATGAAACTGTGGAAGGCGGGTTTCTACGTGCGCTTCGGTGGCGACACCCTGCAGTTCGGCCCAACCTTCAACACCACGCCGCAGGAACTGGACCGCCTGTTCGATGCCGTCGGCGAAACCCTGAACCTGATCGACTGATCTATCCGATTTTGATGCCCGGCGCGTGAACGCATCACGCGCCTGCTTCTACCTTCTTTATCTGGAGTTTTGCATGAGCATTGTTCAGCACCTGATCCACGGCGAGCTGGTTACCAAGGGTGAGCGCACCGCCGATGTCTTCAACCCGTCCACTGGCCAGGCTGTACGCAAGGTCGAGCTGGCCAGCCGCGCGACCGTGCAGGAAGCGATCGACTCCGCCAAGGCAGCCTTCCCGGCCTGGCGCAACACCCCGCCGGCCAAGCGCGCCCAGGTGATGTTCCGCTTCAAGCAACTGCTGGAGCAGAACGAAGCCAAAATCTCGCAGATGATCAGCGAAGAGCACGGCAAGACCCTGGAAGACGCAGCCGGTGAACTGAAGCGCGGCATCGAGAACGTCGAGTTCGCCTGCGCGGCGCCAGAAGTGCTGAAAGGCGAGTACAGCCGCAACGTCGGCCCGAACATCGACGCCTGGTCCGACTTCCAGCCACTGGGCGTGGTCGCGGGCATTACCCCGTTCAACTTCCCCGCCATGGTGCCGCTGTGGATGTACCCGCTGGCCATCGCCTGCGGTAACGCCTTCATCCTCAAACCTTCCGAGCGCGACCCGAGCTCCACGCTGTTCATTGCCCAGCTGCTGCTGGAAGCCGGCCTGCCAAAGGGCATCCTGAACGTGGTGCACGGTGACAAGGAAGCAGTGGATGCGCTGATCGAAGCGCCAGAAGTGAAAGCACTGAGCTTTGTAGGTTCGACGCCGATCGCCGAGTACATCTATGCAGAAGGCACCAAGCGCGGCAAGCGTGTACAGGCCCTGGGTGGTGCCAAGAACCACGCGGTGCTGATGCCGGATGCCGACCTGGACAACGCCGTCAGCGCACTGATGGGCGCGGCCTACGGTTCGTGCGGCGAGCGTTGCATGGCCATTTCGGTGGCCGTGTGCGTGGGCGACCAAGTGGCCGATGCACTGATTGCCAAGCTGGAACCACAGATCACGGCGCTGAAGATTGGTGCAGGCACCTCGTGCGGCCTGGACATGGGCCCTCTGGTGACTGCCGCTGCCCGTGACAAGGTGGTGGGTTACATCGATGACGGTGTTGCTGCCGGCGCCAAACTGGTGGTGGACGGGCGCGGCTTCCGTGTGGCCGGTAATGAAGATGGTTACTTCGTGGGCGGCACCCTGTTCGACAAGGTGACCCCGGAGATGCGCATCTATAAAGAAGAGATCTTCGGTCCGGTGCTGTGCGTGGTGCGCGTGAACAGCCTGGAGCAGGCCATGCAGCTGATCAACGATCACGAGTATGGCAACGGTACCTGCATCTTCACCCGTGACGGTGAAGCGGCGCGCCTGTTCTGCGACGAGATCGAAGTGGGCATGGTGGGGGTGAACGTACCGCTGCCGGTACCGGTGGCTTACCACAGCTTTGGTGGCTGGAAGCGTTCGCTGTTCGGTGACCTGCATGCCTATGGCCCGGACGGGGTGCGCTTCTATACCCGTCGCAAGGCAATTACCCAGCGTTGGCCGCAGCGTGCCAGCCATGAGGCATCGCAATTCGCTTTCCCTAGCCTTTAAGGCAGGTAACTGAAGCGGGGAGGCCGGTAGGCCTCCCCGCTTTGTTTTTCAGCGATATTAAAGTTTCTTGAAATTAAGGGTTGACGCGCTTTCGAATCCCCTTATAATGCGCCCCACTTCCAGCGACATCGGAGCGGAAAACTCCTTGAGACTCAACGAGTTAACTAGTTAAGGTGAAGTTGAAAGGGCTACGATCGAATGATCGCAAGCGGTTGAAATGGTGGTTGACAGCGGTTTTAAACGCTGTATGATTCCCC
>NZ_LUVY01000022.1:0-174579 GCF_002992185.1 Pseudomonas sp. LLC-1
GATGATCAGCGGCCCGAACTCACGCACGCGGTTCACCCACAGCGTTTCCGGCATGCCCAGGTCCTGCCATTCTGCCCGCTCGATCTCTTCCACCTGTGTGGCCGCCAGCACCGCGCAGCCCCCCGGGAACACCGCATGCACGGCCTTGTTTTCCAGGCAGCCGGTGGTGGTCTCCGGGCCCATGCCGCCCTTGCCGACAATGAGTTTGACGCCGGTCTGCTCGATGAACTGTTTCTCGAATTTTTCCATGCGCATGCTGGTGGTCGGCCCGATGGAAACCATCTCGAAGCTGCCGTCGTCTTTCTTCCTGACGATGGGGCCGGCGTGGAAGATCGCGCCACCACGCAGGTCTACCGGAAGTTCGCGACCCAACTCGATGAGGCGCCGGTGTGCCACGTCGCGGCAGGTCACCAGTTGGCCGGTGAGGTAGACGACATCGCCCACGTTGAGGTTGGCCAGGTCTTCGTCGCTGATCGGGGTGCTGAGGATCTTTTTCACAGTACTACCCCTTCATGGGAGAGGATGTCGTAGGTCAGGTCGGCGTTGATGCGGATCTTGCCGCGGCGGTGGGCCCAGCAACCGGTGGACACCGCCACGCCGATGGTGGAGGGGTGACGGGCCGAAGACTCGATGTTCACCCCCATCACGCTGCTGTTGCCGGTCAGGCCCTGCGGGCCGATACCGATTTCGTTCAGGCCTTCCTCCAGCAGCTTTTCCATCATGGCCGCGCTTTCGTTGGGGTGGCTGGAGTCCACTTCACGCAGAATGGCCTTCTTCGACAAACGCGCCGCTGTTTCCACCGAGGTCGAAACCCCAACCCCCACCAGCAAAGGCGGGCAGGCATTGACCCCGCGCGAGGTGATCACATCGAAGACAAACTCGGTCACCCCTTCATAGCCTTGCCCCGGCATCAGCACCTTGGCCGAACCTGGCAAGGTGCAGCCGCCACCGGCCATGTACACATCGACAATGCAGTGATCGGCATCGGGGATGATTTCCCAGTCCAGCCACGGGATTTTCGAACCGGTGTTGGTGCCGGTGTTTTTCTCGATGAAGGTTTCCACCGCGTTGTGGCGCAATGGCCCCTGAATGGTGGCTTCCTTGGTGGCGTTTTCGAGGATGCCTTCCATCTCACCCAGCAGCGGGAAGCGTGCGCCGGCCGAGACGAAGTACTGGATCACCCCGGTGTCCTGGCAGCTGGGGCGGTTGAGCTTGTCGGCGTATTCCTGGTTGTCGGCCATCGAGTCGTACACGGCGATGGCCAGCGGGTTGGTTTCGGCTGCACGCAACTTGGCGGTCTTTTCCTTCACGTCACGGGGCAGGCGCTTGCCGATATAGGCGGTGAATTTGGCCATCACGTCGGTAAGCGATGACACGGCGGTTTCTTTGTCCATGATTATTTCCTCACTGCATCTCAAGGTGGGTTCTTTTTGCTGTTATGGAGAGGTCCGGGCGGGGCTCAGCGGCTTGTGGTTCTGCCGGCAGCTGGCCGTCCAGGGCCTGCGCCATGCGTTGTTTGTCCAGCGCACCCACCCAGTGGGCGATGGCCACGGTGCCGACGGCGTTGCCGATGGTGTTGGTGATGGCGCGGGCCTCGGACATGAAACGGTCCACGCCCAACAGCAGCACCATGCCGGCCACCGGGATGTTGTCCATGGTCGCCAGGGTCGCGGCCAGGGTGATGAAGCCCGAGCCGGTCACGCCCGCCGAGCCTTTGGAGGTGAGCAGCAGCACGCCGAGCACGATCAGTTGGTCCATCAGGGTCAACGGCGTGTTGGTGGCCTGGGCGATGAAAATGGCGGCCATGGTGTAGTAGATGCACTGGCCGTCCGGGTTGAAGGTAAGGCCCGAGGGGATCACCAGGCCGACCACCGGCTTGGACACGCCCACTTTTTCCAGTTTGTTCATCAGTTGGGGCACTACCGACTCGGACGAACTGGTGCCCAGTACCGTGAACAGCTCTTCCTTCAGGTACTTGAGGAACTTCCACAGGTTGAAGCCCGACAACCGGGCAATGGCGCCCAGCACGATCACCACGAACAGGAAGCAGGTCAGGTACATGGTCGCCATCAGCTTGCCCAGCGACACGATCGAACCCAGGCCATATTTGCCCACGGTGAAGGCCATGGCGCCGCAGGCCGCCAGCGGGGCCACGCGCATGATCATGCCGACGATGAAGAACATGCCGTGGGAAAAGGCTTCCAGCACATCCACCATCGGTTTGCCACGCGGGCCGAGGTGGGACAGGGCGATGCCGAACAGGGTGCTGAACAGCAGGATCGGCAGGGTCTCGTTCTTGGCGAAGGCATCGGTCACGCTGCCGGGTATCACGTGCAGCATGAAGTCGATGAAGCCGCCACTGTTGCCGGCCGCAGCAGCGGTGTAGGTGGAGATGCTCTTGGCGTCGAGTGTGGCAGGGTCGACGTTCATGCCCTGGCCGGGCTGCACGATGTTGACCACCACCAGCCCCAGTACCAGGGCGAAGGTGGACAGCACTTCGAAGTAGATCAGTGCGCGTACACCGACGCGGCCGAGTTCCTTCATGTTCTCCATCTTGGCGATGCCCAGCACCACCGTAGCGAAGATGATCGGTGCGAAGACCATCTTGATCAGCTTGATGAAGGCGTCACCGACGGGCTTCAAGTCTGCGCCAACCTGTGGCCAGAACACCCCGATCAGCACCCCGAGGGTTACCCCGATCAATACCTGTACGTAAAGCTTGCCGAACAATCGCTTGGCCATTGCCGTCTCCGAATTATTGTTGTGAGTCGGATTTATCTGGCGGCCGGGCTGCTTGTGGGGTGCAGGTCACACCTGGCCTTGGCGGCCGAAGAGCCCAGCGTTTTTGTGGTTAATCACGCAGGGCAAAAGGTAATGGTTTTTCAAAAATGCTGTAATACAATGAAATTCAACTCATTGTTTCCTTCAGGTTAATTATGAATCCGGTATCGGAGCTGGCGTTTTTCACCCAACTGATCCGGGTGGGCAGCCTGGCGGGCACCGCGCGCGAACTGAACCTGACCCCGCCTGCCGTTTCAAAACGCCTGGCGCAGCTGGAACAGCGCCTGGGTGTGCGCTTGCTCAACCGCACCACGCGCAGCATCAGCCTCACCGCCGAAGGCGAGACCTACCTGGTGAATGCCCGCCGAATACTGGGTGAAATCGAAGAAATGGAGCGGCAGGTGTCCAGCAGCCGTGCCGAGCCGAAGGGCCTGTTGCGGGTCAATGCGCCGTTGGGGTTCGGGCGTACCCATGTAGGGCCGGCAGTTTCATCGTTTGCCAAACGCTTCCCGGAGGTGGAGGTGCAATTGCACCTGACCGACCGTCCTATCGCGTTGCCGAACGATGCCATCGATGTGGCCATCCGCTTTGGTGAACTGCCCGACTCGCGCCTGATCGCCCGCAAGATTGCCGCCAACCGCCGTCGGTTGTGTGCAGCGCCTGGCTATCTGGAGGCTCATGGCACTCCGCAAACCCCCAAGGACCTTGCCAGCCACAACTGCATCGTGTTGCGCCAGAACGACGCCGCGTTTGGCATCTGGCGGCTCAGCCGCGGCAAGCTGAGCGAATCGGTGAAGGTGCATGGCAGCCTCAGCACCAACGACGGCGAAGTGGCTCTGAACTGGGCGCTGGACGGGCAGGGCATCTTGCTGCGGGCCGAGTGGAACCTGGCCGATCATCTGCGCAGCGGGCGTTTGGTGGAGGTGCTGGGCGACTACCACACGCCGCCTGCGGATATTTATGCGGTGTATCTGGAGCGTTTGAACCTGTCGGCGAAGGTGTCGTGTTTTGTCGAGCACTTACGGCAGTTCTTCCGACAGGGCGACAGCCAGGCGACGTGGCAGTAGCGCCGCTGCCGCCTTCTTTTTGGTGGCAACTGTCTTGCACAAAACCTGAAGCTGGCGCAATCACTGTGGGAGCGGGCAAGCCCGCGAAGCAGGCTGTGCGGAGGATGGCACGGGCTTCGCCCGTGTTCGCGGGCATGCCCGCTCCCACAGTGATTGCGCCAGCTTCAGGTAGGGTGAAAGACCGTCAGTTGCTACTACCAGCGATAGGTCAGGTCGGCGGTCACGGTACGCCCCGTTCCCAGCAGGCAGGCCACCGTGGCGAAGCAGCCGGCCACGTAGTATTTGTCGGTCAGGTTCTTCACGTTGAGTTGCGCCGACAACCCTTGCAGGCCGTTGTTGGCCTTGCCGAAGTCATAAGACAGCATGGCATCGACCAAGGTGTAGCCCGGCACTTCAAAGGTGTTCTGCGCATCGCCATAAGTGGCCCCGGTATAGCGCACGCCCAGGCCGCCGCCCAGCCCGGCCAGTGGCCCGCCTTGCAGGGTGTAGTCGACCCACAGCGAGGCCAGGTGGCGCGGCACACGGACCGGCGCATTGCCCTTGTTGCTGACACCCAGCGCGTTCGGGTTGTCCTTGGTTACCTCGACATCGTTGTAGGTGTACGCCGTGATCAGGTTAAGCCCCGGCAGCGGCTTGGCCACACCTTCCACCTCGACCCCGCGTGAGGTCACTTCACCCTGCTGCACGCTGAAACCCGGGTGATCGACATCGGTGGTGGCCACGTTCTGCCGGCGCAGGTCGAAGGCCGCTACCGTGAGGTAGTTTTCGCTGCCGGGTGGCTGGTACTTGATGCCCACTTCATATTGCTTGGCGGTTTCCGGCTCGAACGGGGAGCCGTCGAAGCTGTTGCCGGCGGCCAGCTTGAACGACTCGCTGTAGCTCACATAGGGGAACAGGCCCATGTCGAAGCTGTAGCCGAACGAGGCGCGAGCGGTGGTGGCCTCGTCGGTGATCACCTGGTGGCTGCCGAGGATGCGGTTGGTGCTGTCCTGGCGTGCCCAGTCGTGGCGTACGCCAAGGGTGGCGACCCAGTTGTCGAGGTGCAGTTGGTCTTGCAGGTACAACCCGACCTGGCGGTCGTCGCGGGCGGTGGACAGCAGCGAGGTGTAGCGCGAAGTGTCGATGGTTACGCCGCGTGCCGGGTTGTAGATGTTGATCGACGGCGCGTCGCCGTGCTGCACGTCCTGGTTGCGGTGACCGCGCAGGTAGTCGGCCCCCAACAGCACGTCATGGCGTACAGGGCCGGTGCTGAAGTTGGCCAGCAGCTGGTTGTCCAGGGTGTAGTTGTCGCTTTCGTAGTCACGCAGCTCGTAATAACGGGCCAGGGTGTTGCCATTGATCACGCCACTGTTGCGGAACAACTGGTCCTGGTAACCGTGCATGTGGCTGTAACGGAAGTTCTGCCGGAAGCTGAAGGTGTCGTTGAAGCGGTGGCTCAGCTCGTAACCCAGGTTGTTCATTTCTGATTGCTCGCGGTCGAAGCCCGGCTCGTTCAGCGAGCGGTGGCGGGGTACCCGGCCGTTGGGGTTGGAACCGTCGAACAATGAGTAGGCCATGTTCGAGGTGAACAGGTTGGTGTTTTTCTGGTACGACGCCAGCAGGGTCAGGCTGGTGTCTTCGTTGGGCGCCCAGGTCAGGCTGGGCGCAACGTACTGGCGGTCGTCCTTGATGCCGTCGATTTCGTTGTCGGCATCGCGGCCGAGCATCACCAGGCGGTAGGCCAGGGTGCCCTGGCTGTCGAGCAGGTCGCCGACATCCAGGCTCAGTTGCTGGCGGTCGTGGTTGCCCAGTGACAGGCCCACTTCACGGTGGGCGGTGAACAGCGGTTTTTTCGAGACCAGGTTGACCATACCGCCAGGCTCACCCTGGCCGTAAATCACCGAGGCAGGCCCTTTGAGGACCTCGATGCGCTCCAGGCCAAAGGGCTCGGGGGCATAGTAGCCGGTGTTGTTGTTGCGCAGGCCGTCGGTGTAGGCATCGCTGTTGATCTGCTGGAAGCCGCGCACCATCAAGGTGTTGTCGGTGGGGTTGTTGCCGGACACGTTGGTGTGCACGCCAGCGGTGTAGCTCAGGGCTTCGGTAATGGTCTGCGCACCCTGGGCCTTGATCCGGTCACGCGTTACCACCGACACGGACGCCGGGGTTTCCAGCAACGTGCTGTCGGTCTTGCTGGCGCTGCTGGCGCGGGTGGCCAGGTAACCGTCCACGGCGCCGTAGGCACTGTCGCGGCGGGCATCGACGCTGGTCGGCGCCAGTTGCAGGCCTGCGCCCTGTGCCGCAGGTTGCAGGCGGTACTGGCGTTCGCCTGTGGGTACGGCGACCAGGCCACTGCCTTGCAGCATGCGCTCAAGCGCCTGCTCAGGGGTGTAGTCACCTTGCAGCGGGTTGCTGGCCTTGCCTTGGCTGAGCGCGCCGTCGCCGACGATGTAGATACCGGCCGCACTGGCCAGGCGGTTGAGCTGCTGGGTCAGCGGGCCGGAAGGCAGGTCGTAGCGGCGCGTGGTTTCGTCGGCCATCACGGTGGTGGCAGCGAGCAACGGCAGGGCCAGCAGCAGAGGGCGCAAGGTGAACGGGAGCAGGGGCATGGGTGTTCCTTGTGGGGGCAGATGAAGCTGGGTGTTCATCTGCTAATCCGAACGAGCGCGGCAAAACCGGAACACCCCCGTGCAAAAAAAAGTGCGCGTTCAGCGCGGCTCGATGCTGTACCACCAAGGCAAGGTCTTGCGCACCCTGATCGGCAATGCGCTTTCGAGCATGGCCAAGGTGCGTTCCGGGTCATCGGCCGGGAAGCTGCCCATCACCCGCAGCGCCCGCACTTGCGGGTCGACACCCAAATGACCGGGCACGTAGGCACGCAGCTGTTCGACAAACTCGCCAAGGCTGATGTCGCTGGCCAACAGCCGACCCTCGCGCCAGGCCTGGCGTGATTCGTCTACCGCACGCGGCGCTTGTGCACCGTGACGGTCGAAGTCCGACTGCCAGCCGGCAGCCACTACCAGGCTGTCGGTGCCCTCGGCGGGGTGCAGGCGCACCGCGCCGTCGAACACGCTCAGGCGTGCGGACTGGTCGCGCTGCCACACACTGAAACGGGTGCCCAATGCTTGCAGGCGGCCTTGGCGAGTGTCGATCACGAAGGGACGGCTGTCGTGGGCGGTTTCTATCAGCACTTCGCCGGCCAGCAGTTCCAGGCGACGCAGGCTGGGGCGGTAGTCGATGTTCAAGGCGGTCGAGCCGTTCAGCCACAACAGGCCGCCGTCCGGCAGGCGCAGGCTTCGTATTTCACCCGTGGCGGTGCGCTGGTCGGCGCTGAGCACCAGCAGCTGTTGCCGGGCAGCAGGTACACGCCAGCCAGCCAAGGCCAGCAGGCCACCGCCGCACAGCAAGCCGAGCAGGCCAACGGCTCGCCGGCGGCCGAGGTCGGTACGGCGCACGCTGCCCAATGCCTGTAGCGAGGCATCGGCTTGCAGCTTCAGCGGGGTAAAGCGCTGGCTGATGCGTTCCACGTGGGCCCACGCCACCTGGTTTGCGCTTGCGGCGCCCAGCCATTGTTGCCAGCGCCGCTGCAATTGCTGGTCTTGCGGGGCGGCGAGCAACTGCGCATACCAGTTCGCGGCGGCCTGCAAGGTGGCGTGGTCCGGGCGCTCGCTGGCAATCATGGCAGGTCCAGTTCCAGCAACAGGCACTGGTACATCGCCTGGGCCATGTACTTGGTCACGCTGCGCTCGGACACCTTCAGTTGCCGGGCGATTTCCCGGTAGCCCAGCCCCTGGACCTGAGCCAGCAGAAAGGCCTGGCAGACCTTTTCCGGCAAGCGTGCAAGCATCCCCTGTACCTGCTCCAGTGCTTCGAACACCAGCGCGCGCTCTTCTTCGCTCGGCGCCAGTGGTTCAGGCAGGGCCGCCAGGGCTTCAAGCCAGGCCTGCTGCAAGTGCTGGCGGCGCCAGAAGTCGATGCACAGGTGACGGGTGACGGTGCTCAGGTACGCCCGCGCATGTTGTTCGGTCTGAAACTGCTGCGGCTTGCTCAGCAGGCGCACGAACACGTCATGGGCCAGGTCGGCGGCATCGCTGGCGTTGCCCAGGCGCTTGTGCAGCCAACCGCGAATCCAGCCGTGGTGGGCGGTGTAGTAGGTGTGGACTTGCTGGCTGTAGGCGGGGTCGAGGCGCGACATCGGGGCATCCTTTCGCTGTGCGACAAGGTCTCATATGAGAATTTTTCGCAATAGTAGGGCAGGGATTATGGTTACAGCAACAGGAGGTCGGGCTTTCTCGCACGCAGCTTGCGCAAAGCAATTGCGAAGTCAGACAGTAGTCAGGTTAAATGAGAGTCATTATTAAAGACGCTCTTATCGGTCCAACCCATGTCCAGCGCTGACCCTTCCCTGCAAAAAGCGGTGCATACGCTTTACGAGGACCATCATTCCTGGTTGTGCGGCTGGCTGCGCAGCAAGCTCGGCTGCATGGACCATGCGGCGGACCTGGCCCAGGACACCTTCATACGGGTGCTGACCCTGCGCAAGGCGGCGGAACTGCGCCAGCCACGGGCCTATTTGAGCAGTGTGGCCCGCAGCCTGATGATCGACATGTTTCGCCGCCGCGCCCTGGAGCAGGCCTACCTGGAAACCCTCGCGGCCCGGCCCGAGCATGTGGAGGTTTCGCCCGAGGCGCGCCTGCTGATCATCGAGACCCTGCTTGAAATTGATCGGCTGCTCGATGGCCTGGGCACGCGTACCCGCGAAATCTTCCTGATGGCCCAGCTCGATGGCTTGAGTTATGTCGAAATCGCTGAGCGCCTGGAGGTTTCGCTGACCACGGTCAAGAAGCATGCAGTGCGTGCCCTGACCCATTGCCTGATGCTGGCAGAGGCGTGAACGGTGGCGGGTACAGAACCGTTGGACCGCAACACGCTGGAGGCTGCCGCGCACTGGTACGTCGAGTTGCGCTGCGAGCCCGATGAAGCCACGCAAGCTGCGCATCAGCGCTGGTTGCTGAGTGACCCGCGACACGTGCAGGCCTGGGAACGCCTGGCTCGCCTACAGGGCAAGCTGGCGCAGGTGACGCCCGGTATCGCACGGCCGACGTTAAGCAGTGCCAGGGCCAAACGACGCGAAGTGCTAAAGGTGCTGTCGGTACTGTTGGTGGCGGGCGCGGCAGGTGGGGCGGTGTTGCGTGATGGTGGCGTTGCACGGCTGATGGCCGACGTGCGCACGGGTGTTGGCGAGCAGCGCGCGTTGCGGCTGGACGATGGCAGCCAATTGCAGTTGAACACCGACACGGCTGTTGATATTCGCTATGGCACCGAGTGGCGCGCGCTTGAGTTGTTGCGGGGGGAAATTCTGGTACAGACCGCATCGGATGCACTTTCCCGCCCATTCATCGTACACACCGGGCAGGGCAGTATTCGTGCGTTGGGAACGCGATTCACCGTGCGTTGTGACAACGATTTCACGCGGGTTTGCGTGCTGGAACATGCGGTGGAAGTACGCAGCGCACAGGCCATCGCAGCTGTGCGGGTGGATGTTGGGCAACAGCTTGAATTCAGTGCCGGGAAGATGGGCAACGTGACACCGCTGGCGGCGATGGCAGACGCATGGGCACGCGAGATGCTGATCGTGGATGACTGGCGCCTCGCCGATGTCGTGAGCGAGCTGCAGCGGTATCGGCCGGGGTACCTGGGCTGTGATGAGGCCGTGAGCGGGTTGCGACTGTCCGGGGCGTTTCACCTGGGCGATATCGATATTGTCCTGGAAAACCTCACCACCACGCTGCCTGTGCGCATTCGTCGTTTCAGCCGGTACTGGACGCGTGTAGAAGCGGCCTGAAGCCCGCCGTCATTTTTTTTACCAAGGGGGGTTATCGATTTTCGCGCTCGTTCGACTTGTAGGTAGACGCGCACCAAGCGCAATGAAAAAACTGCCGCAGGGCGAAAGGAAACCGCATGCTCGCTGTCAACGATTGCAACCGCATCCTATTGATCAACTCGACCAAAACCAGACTGGCGCGAGCAGTGAATCACGCATTGTTCAGCGTGGCACTGGCCACGCCACTCGCCACGGTCATGGCGGTCAGCCCTGCCATGGCGCAAAGCCAGGCTGAAGCTTCGTTCGACATTGCCGCTGGCCCACTGGCCTCGGTGCTCACGCAATTTGCTTCGGCAGCGGGGGTGACGGTGTCATTCGAGCCGTCATCGGTGCAGGCGTTGCAATCGCCAGGGCTGCATGGGCGCTACAGCGCCGATGCCGGCCTGCGCCAGTTGCTGGCAGGTAACCGGTTGCAGGTGGTCAAGCAGGCCAATGGCAGCTACTCGCTGCTGCCAATGGTCGGTGACGACTCGACCTTGCAGCTTGATACCACCAGCGTAACCGGCGCGGCCGTGGAGTCTGCCTATGGGCCGGTGAGTGGCTACGTGGCCAGCCGCAGTGCCACCGGGACCAAGACGGATACGCCCATCCTGGAGATTCCCCAGGCCATCAACGTGGTCACCGCCGACCAGGTGCAAGCTCAGGGCGCGCGCAACCTGACCCAGGCACTGCGCTACACCCCGGGCCTGTCTACCGGCGGCTTTACCGACCGCAACAGCATCGCCGACGAAATCACCAGCCGTGGTTTTGCCCCGACCCCGCTGTACCTGGACGGTGCTTACATTCCATACGCCGGTAGCCTGGGCGGCGCGCCGCAGATCGACCCCTACACGCTGGAACGCATCGAAGTGCTCAAAGGCCCCTCGTCGGTGCTGTACGGGCAAAACCAGCCGGGCGGGCTGATCAACATGGTTTCCAAGCGCCCGACCCGTGAACAACGTAGCCAGGTCAAGCTTGGCGCCGGTAGCTATAACCGGGTCAACGGTGCCTTCGACACCAGCGGGCCACTGGATGAGCAGAAGGTGTTCACCTATCGCCTGGTTGGCGTTGCCGACAAAGGCAACGAAATGGTCGCTCACACGCACAGCGAACGCTTGTTGCTGGCGCCTAGCCTGACCTGGGCGCCGAACGAGGACACCTCCCTGACGTTGCTGGCGCAAGTGCAGCGCGATGATGGCCTTGCCGACTATCAATCGCTGCCGATGATCGGCTCGCTCAAGCGTGGTCCGACTGGCCAGAGGATCGACCGCGACTTCTTCTCGGGCGATTCCCACTACAACGATTACAAGCGCGACCAGTACGTTCTGGGTTACGACTTCAGCCACCGTTTCAACGATGACCTGGCCTGGCGCTCAACGGCGCGATACACCGATGTACGTGACCGCTACAAGGGTTTTTACCTGCGCAGCTTCGTGACCGAGGGCGATGTGGTCGACTACACCCGCGCCAACCGGGTCAAGCTCGATTGGCGCCAGCACAATATCGCGTACACCATCGATAACAACCTGGAATACAAGTTCAACACCGGGGCGCTGCAACACACCTTGCTGACGGGCGTGGACTACCGTCATTTCTCGCGCAAGTACGATGGCTACAACGCCTACAACGTGCTGCCGGTCGACCTCTATGGCAAGAACAACTACCCCACCGGCAACGTGACCCCGGTGCTGGATACCCGTTGGGACAACACCGTGCGCCAGACCGGTGTCTACTTGCAGGACCAGATCAAGCTGGACAACTGGATCCTGACGGTAGGCGGGCGCCAGGACTGGGCTGAAATCGACAACAAGGACCTGCTGGCGCACAGCATTGCCTCTCAGCGCGACAACAAGTTCACAGGGCGCATCGGCCTGACCTATGTCACCGAGTTCGGCCTGGCGCCGTATGTCAGCTACTCCCAGTCGTTCTTGCCCACCTTGGGCACTGCAGCGCCCGAGCGTGGCGGCAAGGCGTTCGAGCCTACCGAAGGCGAGCAATACGAAGTGGGGCTGAAGTATCAGCCATTCGATGGCACCTTGTTCACCGCTTCGGTATTCCAGGTGAAGCAGAAGAACGTGCTGACCGGTGATACCGAGTACCCGCAGTACGAATCGCAAAATGGCGAGGTGCGTTCGCGTGGGGTGGAGCTCGAGCTCAAGTCCAGCATCGAGAACGTCGATGTACTGGCCGCTGCCACCTACATCGACTCGTTCTACACCAAGAGCACCTACGGCGACCAGGGCAACCGCAACGAGTCGCAGGCCCCTGTGTCGGCCACCTTATGGGTGGATTACCACTTCAACCAGGCCGTGCTCAATGGCCTGACCTTCGGCGCGGGTGCCCGGTACACCGGCCGCAAGCCGGGTAACTCGGCCAACACGTTCGATGTACCGGCCTTTGCCGTGTACGACGCTACCGTCAGCTACGACCTGGGCAAGCTCGACCCCAGCCTGCGCGGCCTGCAGGCCAGTGTGAATGTGCAGAACATCTTCGACCGCGAGTATGTATCGGACTGCAACTACGCGTTTGGCTGCTATTACGGGCAGGAGCGGGTGGCGTCGGTGGAGATGACGTACGACTGGTGATCAAGCCCCCACGCCACGCGTTATACTCCGCGCCATTTTGCCAATGGCCGGAGTACGCTATGCGCCAGGTTTTGCTCATCGTCGATGTCCAGTCCACCTTCAGCCCGCCCGAATGGCTGGTCGATGGTTTGCGGCGGTTGTCAGCGAATATCCCTACCATTGCCTCGGTCGAGTTGCATGACGAACAGGTCACGCCGTTCGAGCGGCAACTCGGCTGGCACCCGGCGGCTGAGGACGAGAGCCTGGTCGAAGCCGACCAGGTCTTTATCAAGCATGGCTACGGGCAGAGCGCCGAAGCTATCGAGTACATTCGGCAGCTGGGTGTAGAGCGGGTGCTGGTGTGCGGGCTGCAGACCGAAACCTGCGTGCTGGCCGCTGGCTTTGCCCTGTTCGATGCGGGGCTGACGCCTACCCTGGTGACGGACATGACCGTAGGCTCTTCGCTGGACCGTTCGGGCAAGCTGGGCATCGCGTTGTGGCAGCATCACTTCCGCCAAGTCACCACCTCGGTAGAAGTACTGGCCGAACTGGCCGGACAGGCCTGACGCATGTAATCACTTTGCCATCAGTGGGCGCCAATGAGTATCATTGTCGATTGTTGTCCGCTGATCGAGAAGGATCTCCATGCTGAAAAAGCCTTACCTGGCAGCTGTCCTGCTGCCTGTTGCAATGCTCTGGGGCAGCCTTGCCCATGCCTTTACCGATGGCACTGACCGTTCTGTCACCCTGGAAAAGACCGCGCAGACATTCGTGGTGCAGAAAGACGGTAGCTACCGTGTGGATGTAGACAGCGTCATGCTGATCAACGAAGAGCGCGCCATCAAGGCCAATGCCGAACAGCCGTTAAGCTACAACCGTTCGTTAGAAACGCTGGAGGTGCTGGAGGCGTACACGCAAAAGCCCGACGGCCGCAAGGTGCAGGTGGATGCCGCGCACATCAAGGAGCAGCAGGAGCGCGCCTCCGCGCAGGCGCCGATGTTCCAGGACTCGGTCAACAAGGTGGTCATCTTCCCCGAGGTGGCGGTGGGCGACCGGCTGGTGCTGCGTTATCAACGTAACCGCACGACACCGCTGTTCCCAGGGCACTTCGAAGACATTACCGCGCCGCAGTTTCACCCGGTCGGGCAGTTTTCGCTGACCTATGACTTGCCGCAGGATATGCCGCTGCAGGCCGATGCCCGCGGTTTCAAGGCATCGTCACCTGCCACCGGGCAAGGGCGCACAGTGTATCGCTGGGACTACGTGCCGGCGGCGCGGGCGCGCATCGAGACCGGGGCGGTGTCGTACCTGGACTACGGCCACTACCTGGCGGTGTCGACCTTCTCCGGCTTCAAGGATTTCGCCCAGGCGTATCAGGCCAGGGCTACGGTCGAGGTCACGCCACAGATCAGCGACCTGGCGAAGCGCCTGACAGCGGGATTGCCCACTGCGCGGGAAAAGGCGCTTGTCCTCAGTGACTGGGTGCGCGAGAACATCCGCTACGTGGCGGTGTATGTCGGTGCTGGCGGGGTAGTGCCGCATGCCGCACAAACCGTGCTGGACAACCGCTACGGTGACTGCAAGGACCATGTCGCGTTGCTGGAAGCGCTGTTGAGCGCGGCGGGTATCAAGAGCACACCCGCGCTGGTGAACCAAGGCAATGCCTATGTGTTCCCCAAAGTGCCGACCTTGGGTGTACTGAACCATGTGATCACCTATGTGCCAAGCCTGGACCTGTACCTCGACTCGACCGACCCGTCGATAGCAGCGGGTTACCTGCCGCTGACCGTGCTGAACAAGCGTGTGCTGCTGACGGCCACCGGCGAGTTTGGCAAAACCCCGGCCATGCAACTGAACCAGGTTTCCAGTGACTTGTTGTTCAAGGTAAAGGCCGATGGCGCCGCCGACTTCACCCACGTGTCGACGGTGAAGGGTTGGGCCAGCGAGATGAGCCGCTTTGGCGTGAAACTGATGAAGCCGGCAGACCGCGACATGCTGGTGGAAAGAGTACTGGCTGCTTATGGCCAGCGTGGCAGCGGTTCGTTCAAGGTTGCACCGCCTGCTGCCAACGGCGACTTTGTCAGCACCGTAGACGGGCACACGGAAAACCTGGTCAACCTGCCAGGGCCAGTGGGCGTGGCGACCCTGACCAGCCTGGCGGGCGGTATTTCGCAGAGCGTGTACAGCTTCACGCTGGAGAAGGAACGCAGCCAGCGCTTCGTGTGCATTTCCAACGATGTGGTGGAAACTTCGCGCTTCGAGTTCCCGGCCCAGGTCAATGTGCTGGCGATTCCCAAACCTGTGAAGTTGCAGGATGGCAACGTCGATTACAGCGCCCGCTACACCCAGGAGGGCAATGCGGTGGTGGTGGAGCGGCGTTTCAGGTTCAGCCGGCCGGACGTGGTATGTACGCCTGAGGACTTCACGGCCATGAAACCGGCGCTGGAGGCGATGGTCCGCGACCTGCAGAGCCAGATCATCGTGCAGGCGGGGTAGGCCGTTTGAGAAACTGGGGCCGCTTTGCGGCCCATCGCCGGCAAGCCAGCTCCCACAAGTACTGCACAATTCTTCAGCATTGCGCGGTCCCTGTGGGAGCTGGCTTGCCGGCGATGAGCTGCGCAGCAGCCCCCAGGTACGTCAGCTCAAGCGGAGGTGGCGCGCTCGGCTGCATCTGCCCCGCACGCCGGGTTCTGCTTGTTCCTGCGGGTGAGTAGAAGGCGCAACAGGCTATTCCAGCAGTAGGCCACCAGCACCCCGCCGGCCAGTGCCAGGGTTACCTCGAACAGCGGGTGATTGAAAATACGGTCTGCCAGCGACTGGAACTGGAAATGCGTCAGGTAGATATACAAGGTTGACGAGGCAATCACCGCACCTGCCCGCGCCACCAGGGCAGGCACTGGCACCGAGCGCACCCAGATCAGGGCCAGCATCGCCGGCAGGGCGATATCGATATAGCGCGAGAACGCCTGCCAGCCCACGCCAGCAATTGCCATCAGGTCCAGCTCGCCGACCACCAGCACCGCCACCGCGCTGGCCACCCATTTACGCGCGGTAGTGTCGGCATGGTGCACCGCCATGCCCAACACCATGACGGCCAGGAAGTGCTGTGGTACCCGGTTGAACAGCGCACCGGCGTCGAACACGAAGCGGCTGACCAGCACATCCACTGCCACCAGCGCACAGGTCGCAATGATCAGGCAGCGGAACGGGTCGGCAAGGACCACCTGGCGCACACGTCGGATCGACAACACCAGGCCGATGATCAGGATCATCTGTACCAGCACTTCGATGTACCAGTAATTGAATACACTGACCTCGCTGGCCGGGAACCAGTTGGAAACCAACAGCAGCGATTGCCAGTGCAGCTGGTCGAACACCAGCTGGATCAGCGCGGTGTACAGCACCGTTGGCACCACGATGGCTGCCAGCGACCTGAGCAGTGTGCGCGCATCGCCACGTTCTTCGATGGCCTTGAGCTGGAACCGCGCCAGGCTGATGCCGGAAACCAGGAACAGCACCGACGTTTCGCCCACGATCAGCCAGTGGTCGAACTCGCTCAGGTGGCCGACCACGATCAGGATGATGGCGAGCATGCGCACGAACACCGGCATTTCCATCACCCGCCAAGGGCCATTGGGCGGTGCGCTCAGCTCGGCCAGCTGGCACACCGGCAGGGTTTCCCAACGTTCAGGGAGGTGGCCGATCAGCTCCTCCAGCACGCGTGAGGCCTGCACGAACGACAGCGAGTCGCCGCCCAGCTCGACGAAACTCAACCTGGCGTCCAGGCGTGGCACCTGGAGGATGCGCGCCCAGGCGGTGCTCAGCTTTTCCGCCAGTGGGGACAGGAGCACGTTGGCCGTGTCGTCAAAGGGCGCAGGCAGGGCGCGTTTGTCGAGCTTGCCGTTTGGGGTGAGCGGCAGGGCATCGAGGAACACGAAAAGCGACGGCACCATGTAGTCCGGCAGTTGGCCGCTGAGCGCCTGGCGCAGTTCATCGGCGGTGGTGGGCTTGCGGCTGACGCAATAGGCAACCAGCCGGATCGAGGCGCTGTCGTGGTTGGCCACGACCACGCATTGCCCGATGTGTGGGTGGCGGGTGATGGCGTTTTCGATTTCCGCCAGCTCGATGCGATGGCCACGGATTTTCACCTGGCTGTCGCCGCGTCCCAGAAAACGGGCGCTGCCATCGGCCAGGTAGGTGCCCAAGTCACCCGTGCGGTAGCAGCGGTCGCTTGGGTCGCCGGTGAACGGGTTGGCGACGAACTTGGCCTCGGTCAGTGCCGGGTCGCCCCAATAGCCCTGGGACAGGTACGGGCTGCGAATCAGTATTTCGCCCGTTTCCCCTTCGCTGACCAACTGGTTGGCCGGGTTGACCACCAGCAACTGTGCATTGGCGATGCCCTTGCCCAACGGGACACGTGCATTGTCGGCGTGCGGGTCAAGCGTATGGAAGGCCATTGCTTGTGGTGTTTCGGTGGTGCCGTAGAAGTTCACGTTGACGGCGTTGGGCGCAATGGCGCGGATCTGTTGGTACAGCGCCGGGCTGAGCGCATCGCCGCCCCAGAACAGGTAGCGTAGCCGGTCGAGTACCTGGCCATTCAGGTGTGTGCCGGTTTCGATCAGCTTGCCCAGTGGCGGGGTGAGGTGGATCACGCTCACGTTGTGCTGGTGAATCCAGTTGGCCAGCCGGGACGGGTCGGTCAGGGTTGACTGGGCAGGGCAGGCGATGGTCGCGCCAATCGACAGAGGCGTGAACACGTCGCGGTACACCGGGTCGTGGCCCAGGCCGGAAAGCAGGGAGAAGGTGTCGGCCTGGGTGAAGCCATGCTGGCGTACATGCCAGTCGATGAAGTGCACCAGCGGTGCGTGATGGGTGACGATGCCCTTGGGTTCGCCGGTGCTGCCTGAGGTGAAGGTGATGTAGGCGGGGTGTTCGGGGTTTACGGCGGGCAGCGCCACAGGCAGGTTGGGGAAGGCTTGCAGTGCGTCTGCGGGGGCTTGCGGCACCGTAACGACAAGAGGGCCGTCGGTATCGACGGTTGCCTCGCCACAGCGCAGGACCACGGCCGGCCCCAATGTGCGGACGATCTGTGCAATGCGCGCAGGAGGGTAGGCGGCGTCGGCCACGGTAAAGGCCAGGCCAGCCCGCAGGCAGCCGAGCATGGCGTATACCAGGGCGGCGCTGCGGCTGGCGACGATGACCACACGATCGGTGCCGCTGGCAGCGTTTTCTACCAGATAGGCGGCAACGCCCTGGCTGATCTGAGCGAGTTGTGCATAGCTGCAGGTGGTGTGCTGGGCGATGATGGCGGTGGCATCCGGGCAGCGACCGGCCTGATCGAGGAACGCGTGGTGAATAGGCTGCTCGGCACGGTACTCCAGGCACAGCGTCGGGTTCGGGCGCAGGTCCGGCATGATGGGTAAGGGCTCCGCATGAACGTTGGGGCTGGCTGGTAGCACAACGCTAGTGCAGGGTGGCTGATGGCGCCAATGTCGCGCGATAGCCGGGCGCGTGTCCTGCGCAAAACCTGAAAGGTTGCGCGATCATTTCTCTGCATTGGACGCACTAATTTTCCCGCAGCGCCCTACGTCTACTTGAAAGCCCCCCTGCACCACGTGCACAGCGGCATCCATCATTCAAGGAGACAGGCAATGACTTCCGTTTTCGACCGCGACGATATCCAGTTTCAGGTAGTGGTCAACCACGAAGAGCAATACTCGATCTGGCCCGACTACAAGGCCATCCCCAACGGCTGGCGTGCCGTGGGCAAGAGCGGCCTGAAGAAGGAATGCCTGGCCTACATCGATGAGGTCTGGACCGACATGCGCCCACTGAGCCTGCGCCAGAAAATGGCCGAAGCCGCCGCCCAGTGACCGCACTGAACCTGCTGTGCCTGCCGTATTCCGGGGCCAGCGCCATGGTTTACAGCCGCTGGCGGCGCAAGCTGCCAGCGTGGCTGCAGGTGCGCCCGGTGGAGCTGCCCGGGCGTGGCGCACGCATGGCCGAGCCGTTGCACACCGACATGCAGGCGCTGGCCCGGCAACTGGCCGCCGAGCAGCGCCAGGCGGCCAATGGGCCCTATGCGTTGCTCGGCCATAGCCTGGGGGCGTTGCTGGCCTTCGAGCTGGCTCATGAACTGCAAGCGCTGGGCTGCCCGTCGCCACTGGCATTGTTTGCCTGCGGTACCGCAGCCCCGACCCGGCGCGAGGATTACGATGGCAAGGACTGGCGCGAGCCCAAGAGCGACGCCGAGCTGATCAGCGAGTTGCGCGAGCTTCAGGGTACGCCCGAGGAAGTGCTGGCCAACGCCGAGCTGATGAGCCTGACCTTGCCGACCTTGCGCGCGGATTTTCTGCTCTGTGGCACTTACGCCTACCGTCAGCGGCCGGCCCTGCAGTGCCCGCTGCACGTGCTGGGCGGCGCGGACGACCGGGCCAGCGAAGAGCAGTTGCAGGCCTGGCGCAAGGAATCCCATGGTGACTTCTCGCTGCAGATGTTCCCGGGTGGCCACTTCTTCATCCATGAGCACGAAGACCCCGTGCTCGACGCGTTGACCGCATCACTGCAGCCGCTTCGGCTGTCCGCCTGATTGACGTTGCCGCTTGCCTGGGGGAGGCTAGGCCTTTTTCCAGGCAAGGGGCAGACAATGCTGATCGATCCACACAAGGCCGCACTGCTGGTCGGTGAACAGCCCTGAACGGCCGGTTACTGGCCGCCGGGTTGATGGCCCTGGCGCTGCTGCAAGGCTGCGTCGGGCACCGTGAGGAAGCGCCCGAGGCGGACCCGGCCAAGGTCCGTGCGCAACTGTTGCGGCTATTGCCGGCCCAGACCAGGGACCGCGAGGGCTGGGCCTGGGACATTCAGGTGGCGTTCGAAACCCAGCGCATTACCCCGAGCAAAAGCAACCTGTGTGCGGTGCTGGCCGTGACTGAACAGGAATCCACTTTCAGCGCCGACCCGCAGGTACCCAACCTGGGGCGTATCGCCCGCGAGGAAATCGACCGCCGCGCCGCGCGCCTGCATATCCCCAAATTGTTGGTCGACGGCGCGCTGAAGACACCCTCGGGCAACGGTCAAAGCTACCAGCAGCGCTTGCAGGCAGTGCGCAGCGAGAAGCAGTTGAGCGAGCTGTACGACGAGGTGATAGCCCGTGTGCCGTTGGGCAAGACCTTGCTGGACGGGCTCAACCCGGTGCACACCGGCGGGCCGATGCAGGTCAGCATCGACTTTGCCGAAAAGCACGCGCAGGGCTACCCCTACAGCCACGATGGCAGCATTCGCCAGGAGGTATTCAGCCGGCGTGGCGGCATGTACTTCGGTATTGCCCACCTGTTGGGCTACCCGGTCAACTACGAGCGCCAGCTTTACCGTTTTGCCGACTTCAACGCCGGTTGGTA
The DNA here is from genome assembly GCF_002992185.1 of Pseudomonas sp. LLC-1. Lineage (NCBI taxonomy): Bacteria > Pseudomonadati > Pseudomonadota > Gammaproteobacteria > Pseudomonadales > Pseudomonadaceae > Pseudomonas > Pseudomonas sp. LLC-1. The sequence goes on from NZ_LUVY01000022.1 coordinate 19,649, forward strand.
CGCCAGCCGTAACGCGGCCTTCCAGGCGGCACTGAGCAAGGCGACTGGCGTGACGCTGGCCTTGGATGGCGACCTTGTTGCGCCGGGGGCGATCATGCCAGGGAGCACTGAACTGGCTGCGCGCAAGCTGGGGGTGAAGCTGGGGCTGCGTAATCCGCAGATTCGCAGCCAGCTCGAAGAGGGCGACAGTTTGGCGTTCGAGGACAGCAAGCTGTACAGCGGGGTGTTTGCCTTGGCAGATGCCAAGGCTGGCAAGCCGGTGCCACGGGCGGTGTTGCCGGGGATCGAGCTGAAGAGCCCGAAGATCACCCGCAAGCTGACCACGGCGTGGTTTGCCGGGCGGGTGGATGAGCGCTACCAGCGGTGCATGAAGCGGTAGCTGGGTACAGGCGGCATCAGCTCTCGCCCAGTGCCCCAACCACCTGGTCGACACTGGCCTTCAAACCGGCAAACGCATCCTCAGGATCGCTCTCCACCACCACCAGCTTCGCCCCGGCAGCCTTGATCACCTCGGCCACCGCCGCGTCCGGTTGCCGATGGTCCAGCACCAGTGCCACATCCTGCGCTTTCAGGTTCTCCCCCAGCGCCTGGAGCGCGGCAGCGTCCCATTCGGTCGGCAGCGGCTGCTCCACCACATCCAGGTTCAAGCCGCTGGCCAGGTAACCCAACCGCTCGGACAAGCTCACCACCGTCAGGTTGTCGACCTTGGCCAGGCGTGTCTGGCTGCTGGCCGATAGCTCAAGCAACTGGCGCTTGAGCCCTGCCAGGTTGCCCTGGATCTTCGCCTTGTCGTCCGGTGCCAGCCGTTCCAGGTCATTGGCTACCACATCGGCCATGCGCCCGAGGTTGGTCGGGTTGAGCCAGGGGTAGGTGCCGTAGGCATCATCACCTGTGACCGCAATGCCGGGCAGCGCGCCATCCACCGGGCGTGCGGCATCGATTTCGACGATGCGGATGTTGCTGCGCCGGGCCATCGGGTACAGCGGGTCGTCACGCCAGATCGAGCGTACACCGATCACCGCGTCGGCCTGCTGTGCGGCTTTCTCCAGGCTAGGGCCACCGCGTGAGCTGAAATACGACGGCTGGCGGCTGGCCGGCAGGTTGGCCGGTGCCGCCCGTTTGAGTTGCACCGCCGTGCCGTCAAGCAGGGCGCTGGCCAGGCTGTGGGTGATGGGCAGGGTGGTCAGCACTTGCGTGGCAAAAGACAGCGACGGCAGGCCGGCCAAGGCCAGCGCCAGGGTCAGGCGTTTCAGGTTCATGCCGGGTTTCCTTGCAGGCGTGGGACGAGGGCGCGGGCCAGGGCGGCCAGGGCAAAGCAGATGCCGGCGACCAGGATGATCGCGGCGCCCGACGGCACGGGCAGGTCGAAGACGATCGGCAGCAGGATGCCGAGCAGGGTGCTCAAGGTGGCGATCAGTACCGAGATGAAGAAAAACCCCTTGAGCGACTGGCTGACCAGGCGTGCAGCCGCAGCGGGGATGACCAGCAGTGCACCGACCAGAATGGCCCCGATCACCTTCACTGCGGCCACGGTCACCAGGGTCACCAGCACCACGAACAGGTAATCCAGGGTTTTCACTGCCACCCCGCGCACGGCCGCCAGTTGCGGGTTGAAACTGGCCAGCATGATGCGGTTGTACAGCGGCACGGCCAGAGCCAGCACCAGTACTGCGACGATACCCAGCACCACCAGGTCCTGGCCACTGACGGTCAGCACCGAGCCGAACAGCACGTTTTCGAGGATGTGCACGTTGATCTTGCCGGCCAGCATCAGCAGCAGGCTGGCGCCCAGCGCCAGCGACACCGACAGGAACACGCCGATCAGCGTGTCGGGTGAAAGACCGGTGCGGTTGCGCAGGTAGTTGAGCAAGATGCCGAACAGCAGGCAGTAGCCGAACAGGCTGCCATAAGGGCCGGTGTAGGGCTCACCGAGCAGGATGCCGATGGCTACCCCGGTCAGTGCAGCATGGCCCACGGCTTCGGAAAAGAACGCAAAGCGCTTGACCACCACCAGGGTGCCCAGGCCGCCCAGTACCGGGCCAATCATCAGGCCAGCCAGCAAGGCATTGACCACGAAGCCGTAGGCCAGAGCCTCAGGCAAGTAACCAGCCGTGGCCCAGTCCTGGACCAGTTGGCGAAATGCTTCAAAACTCATGAGGCAAGGCTCTCGCTACGCGGGTGAACAGAGAACAGGCCAAGCAGGCGCTCTGGTGTGAGGGCCTGGGCCGGCGGGGCATCGAACAACACCTGGCGGCTCAGGCCAGTGACCCGGTCGGCCAGGCGCAGCACGGCCTCCAGGTCGTGTTCTATCCACAGCACTGTGGTGCCGGCCTGGCGCCAGCCCTGCAGTAACTGCTCGAACACCTGGATACCGGCTTCATCGAGGGCCGACATGGGCTCGTCCAGTACCAGCAACTGCGGCTCGGGGATCAGGCCTTGGGCCAACAGCACACGCTGGCGTTCGCCGCCAGACAATGCGCCCATGCGCCGTTTGCGCTTGTCGAGCATGCCGACCCGCGCCAAGGCCGCATCGATGGCCGGCTGCACGCGGCGCGACAAGCCGAGAAAAGCCGGGCGCCGCTGGCACATGGCAGCCATGAAGTCATCTACGGTCATTGGCAGGCCACGGTCGAACTCCAGCGCTTGTGGCACATAACCGATCACCTCGCGCTCACCCGGCCAATGCAGGGTCAGTTGGCCCTGGTGTGGCATTTGCCCGAGCAGGGTCTTGATCAGGGAACTCTTGCCGCCGCCGTTGGGGCCGACGATGGCATGCACGCTCCCGGCAGCAACGCCGAAGCTGACGTGTTCAAGGATGCGTGTACGGCCCAGGGTGAGGTCGACGTCGGCGAACTCGATGCGTGGCCCACAGGCCTTCACCAGGTTGGCGGCGGCGGTCATGCGCGGTTCTCCTGGATGGCGCGCACCACGGTGTCGAGGTTGCGCTTCATCTCCACTTCGTACTTCTCTTTGGTGTATTCACCGTAGGAAATGTGCGTCAGCGGGTACAGACGTACGCCGGATTCACGCTGGATGGTTTCGACATAGGCGGACGGGAAGTCCATTTCCGAGAAGATCACCTTCACATCCAGGGCTTTGAGCTGGTCGATGGTCTTTTTCAGCTGGGCCGGGCTGGGCTCGATGCCGTGGGCCGGTTCGACCACGGCGGTCACCTCCAGGCCGAAGTCGCGCACCAGGTAGTCGTAGGCGGCATGGATGGTGGCAACCCGGAAGGTGGCGCTGGGCGCTTCGGTTACCTTGGCCAGCGCCTCGGCACGCAGGGCGCGCAGGCGTTTGGCATAGGCGCGGGCGTTTTGCGTGTACAGCTTGGCGTTGTCCGGGTCGAGCTTGCCCAGTTCGCGGGCAATGTTGTTGACCTGGGCGATGGTGGTGCTGATGGACAGGAAGGTGTGCGGGTTGACCACCTTGCCGGCGCCGCGCGCTGCAATGCCGGTGGCTGCCAGCAACGGTACATTCTGGTTGGCTTCGATGGTCGCGATGCCGGGTTTTTCGCTGGCGGCGATCATGCGGTCGGCGAAGTCGTCATGGCCGACACCGTTGAGCACCACCACGTCCAGCGTGCCGATGCGCTTGATGTCCTCGGCCCGTGGCTCGTAGGCGTGCGGGTTGAAGCCCGCCGGAATCAGCGGCACCACTTCGGCCTTGTCGCCGACGATGTTGGTCACATAGCTGTAGTAGGGGTGCAGGGTGATGCCAATACGCAGGGGCTTGCCGTTATCGGCCAGGGCCAGTGCCGGCAGGGCAAAGGCCAGGAGCAGGGCGAGGGCGGAGCGGAACATGGGTGGGAGTCCTTGGGTTCAGTGACGGTGTTCGCGGGTAACCCCGGCGTCGTAGTGGCTGACCACTTGCTGCCAACCTGCAGCGATCAAGGCCGCCTGGCCGAGATCGTCCGGGATGACAGCAGCGCTGTCGCGGCGCAACCAGACATCGGCCTGGCCTGTGCTGTCCGCCGGCAGGATCAGCAGCAGGCTGCCGGCGACTTCAGGGGCCTGACTGCGGCCCAGGTAAGCGCCGGATTCCAGCCACGACCACTGATGATTGCCACGGCTCTGGCTGCCGGCATCCACCACGAATGGCGGCAGGCCTTCTTCGGCCAGTGCCTGCACGCTCGGCACGGCGGCGTTTTCTTCACGCAGCAGCTGGATCTCGTCGAAGGCCACCCGCAGGTCGGTGTACAGGCCTTGTTCGGCGGTGGTGAGATCGCGGCGGGCGTCAATCTGGTGGCTGGCGATGGCCTGTTCGTCTTCGCGTTCGCCACGCAACAGCACCACACTGGCGGCGAGCACCACGATCAGTAGGCTGGCCAGCAGCACGTACAGGGTTTCGTGCCCGGCGCCGGCCGGGCGAATCACTTGGGCGCGGCTCATGGCTGGGCGATATCGGCGTAGTCGACTTCCACCACGTGCCCGGGGCCGGCGTCGAACAGCACGTAGAATTCGCCTTCCGGGCGCTTGAAGGTGAGCGTGGAGTCGCCGCCCAGCTTGCCGCCGACCAGTATTTGCTCGTCATAGCCGATCACGTCCAGGGTTACCCCGGCGGCACCGCTGCCGTCCGAGAAGCCACCGGTGCATTTGACCTGGCCGCTGGCCAGTTCTTCGCATTCGCACATCGGGTTGTGTGCCAGGGCAGGGCCCGCGGCCAGTACCAGTAAGGGCAGGGCGAGGGTGCGCATCAGGTGTTTCATTTCTTGCCTCCTTGTTTCTCGAGCCAGGCCACGGTGGCAGGCGATGCCTTGGACAGGGGGACAGATGCCTGGTGCATGCTGCCGTCCCAACCTTCCAGGGTGATCCAGATTTGCGCGTCGGGTTTGGTACGCGGTGGGATGGGCAGGTTGGTGCCCATGCGGTAGGGGGCGCCAAAGAAGATGGTGCCGGCCGCACGCAGGCTGCGCGGTTTGCCGATGCGCAGGTAAACAGCCTTGACGTCTTTCATGCAGGCTTTGCACAAGGACGCGCTGAAGGACTTGAAGTGGCCGGCGGGGCCGTCTTCGCGTGGTGCTTCGTCACGCAATTCAGCCAAGTCCAGCGTGTAAGGGCCGGCCTGGATGCCACTGACCACGTTCGCCCCCAAGCCTGCGTCGCCACGAAACAGCTTGGCGTCGCTGAAATACTTGGGCATGAAGCCCAGCGGGACGAGGATCAGCAGGATGTTCAGATGAAAGCGCCACTTCAGCCACCATTGCTTCAGCGGGCTGGCGGGCACGGCCTGGGCGTGGCTCATGGTTGGGTCTCCAGTGTGGTCTGGCTGCGTGCGGCACGGGGCGCACGGTCACTGCGCTTGAGGGCGGCTGCGGTGGCCTGGGCGGTACGCTTGGTCCAGATCAGCAAGCCGCTGAGCACCATCAAGGTGAGTATCAGGCCGAAGAAGAACCAGATCAGCTTGATGGGCAAACCGCCAAAGTCACCGGTGTGCAAGGGGCGCATGGACTCGGTGACGAATTCCAGCGTGGAGCGGTCGCTGAGCAGGAACTGGCTGTCGACGTTGCTGGTGTAAGGGTTGACCGCTGCACTCTGGAACATCAGCGGATACCAGCCGCGCCCGCCCATGGAAACGTGGCTGTAGGCGGTCGCCGGCAACGAAATGAAGGTAATGTCCAGGCCTGGAATCGCCAGGCCGGCAATACGTGCCGCCTCATCGAGGTCAATGCGCGGGGCCGGCGTGCCATCCGGCGTTTGCGGCACATCTTCACGGGCGATCACCGGCACGATAGGCCGGCTGGAAATGGTGATGTGGTTGTCCGAAAGCAGCGCCTGGATCAGGAACCAGGTGCCGGTGATGGAAATGACCGCGATGAACCAGATCGACCACACCCCCGCCAGGCGATGCAGGTCGCCCCAGAAAATACGTGAGCCGTGCCCGGTGCGCACCGGTTTGAAGAAGCCTTTCCAGAACTTCTTGTACACCACCAGCCCGGTGACCAGAGAGGCCAGCATGGGCAGGCCGAGAAGCGAAACCAGGTACCAGCCCCAGCTGAAACCATTGGTGAACGGCACCAGCCACCAGCCGTGCAATGCACGGGTAAAGGCTTCGAAGTTGAAGTCTGGGGACTTGCCCTGGATGACGCCGGTGTAGGGGTTGACGTACAGCGTCGGGCTGGTGCCATCGGGGTACGTGACATCGGCCAGCAGGGCAAAGTGCGAGCCGTCGGGCTGCCTGAGCGACTCCACGAACATGTCTGGCTCGGCTTTGCGCATGGCGTCCAGTACCTGCTGGAAGCTCAGGCGCTCGGCATCACCGTCGGGCTTGCTCGCGCGTACATCCGGGTTGGCCAGCCAGACGATTTCCTGGCTGACCACGGCGAGCATGCCGGTGAAGCACACGATCAGCACAAAGAACCAGATCGGCAACGCGAGCCAGCTGTGGACCAGGAACCACAGCCTGGATTTGGATTTTTTCGGTGATTTGGCCATCAGACGGTCTTCTGCAATGGGTGGTCGAGCGCGTGCCCAACCAAAGAGGGCTGTACTAATAAGGACGAATGAGAATTGAAAACCTGCCGTTTTAAATGCAAGCAAATGTTTCAGAGGGCACAAAGCCGGCCTGCGCGCGAGGCGACAGGCCGGCCTTGAGGGGGCGTAGCACAGGGGTCAGGCGCGGGTCAGGGCCGCAGCGGGTTGCGCTTTGCCGTGCAATTGCGCCAGGTCCTGATACAGGGCGCGGCCGATTTCTGCGGCACGGGCCGGCAGTACCGAGAGCAAGGTGTCACTCAGGCCGTGGCTATTTTCGCAGAAGCCCTGCAAGTACACCGAGGCCTGCAGGTCGGGGCTGGCCAGCACGCGGTAGTTGCGGTCGACGCTGAAGTCGTCCAAGTAACCGGCCAACGGTGCCAGCAGGTCACGGTGCGAGCGGCGCTCGTAGCCGGTGGCAAGGATAACGGCATCGTAGCGGTGGGTTTGCTGCTGGCCGGTAGCGAGGTCGCGCAGGGTCAGCTCCAGGCCTTCACGAGTGGCCACCACGGCTTCCACCTGGCGCCGGCACAGCACGTTGTGGCGGTGCTGGTGGGCGACTTTCTGCCGGTAGAGGATGCCGTAGATGCGTTCGATCAGGTTGAGGTCGACCACTGAGTAGTTGGTGTTGTGGTACTCGCCCAGCAGCTTGCTGCGCTGGTCGGCGGGTTCGTTGTAGACCAGGTCGGTGTAGTCCGGCGAGAAAATCTCGTTGACGAACGGGCTGTCGTCGGCCGGTTTGAGGGCCGAACCGCGCAGGACCATGTCGACCTTGACGGTCGGGTAGCTGTCGTTCAGGTCGATAAACGCCTCGGCGGCGCTCTGGCCCGAGCCGATCACAGCGATGCGCATCGGTTTGCCGTCGGCGCACGGCAGCTTGTTCAGGCTGCTCAGGTATTGGGAGTGGTGGAACACCCGTGGGTCGTCCTTGAAGGCGCCGAACTTTTCCGGGATTTTCGGCGTTCCGCCGCTGCCAACCACCACCGAGCGGGTGCGGCGGCTGTATTCGCGGCCCTGTGCATCGCGTGCGATCACACGCAGGTGTTCTACCCGGCCATCCTGCAGTTCCGGTTCGATACGCAGCACTTCCTGGCCATACACGGCTTGGGTGGCGAAGTGTTCGGCGGCCCAGCGCAGGTAGTCGTTGTACTCCAGGCGGCAGGGGTAGAAGGTGCCGAGGTTGATGAAGTCGGCCAGGCGCTGCTTCTGGTGCAGGTAGTTGACGAAACTGTAGGGGCTGGTGGGGTTGCGCAGCGACACCAGGTCTTTCAGGAACGAGATCTGCAGCTCACTCTGGGTGGCCAGGGTTTCACCGTGCCAGCGGTAGTCCTGTTGCTTGTCGATGAACTGCGCATCGAGGGCATGGCCCTGGGACTCGGCGAGTTCTTCCAGGGCGATGGCCAGGGCCAGGTTGGAAGGGCCGAAGCCCACGCCGATCAGGTCCTTGATAGTTTCCGGGTTTGCAGACTGGCTCATGGCTGCGGTTCCATAATGGTCGGATGTGGACGCCGCCGGGAGGGGCCGGCGCTTGCGTTTGTACATTGGGTGGAACGAGCCAAACGATGGGGAATTTACTGGCGGGCGGCCGACCCACTGCTACACGGGCTAAAGACCTGCGCGCTGCGGCCGATAGGCAAAACAATGCAAGGACCCATTTTGCAACGCAGGGAGACAGACATGACAGGAATTGCAGCAGTCAGCATCAGCACCACGGCCCAGGCGTTGAGCACGACTCAGACTGCCGACAGCCAGGACGCGCAAAAGGCTGAAGAGGGTGGAACAGTCGCTCAGACCGACGCCTCCAGGGCGAACGGTGGCGGCCAGGCCCAAGGGGCTCAGGGCAGCAGTGAAAGCTCGGAGCCTGCGCACATCAAGCAATTGCGCGAGATGATCAAGAAGCTGCAGAAGCAATTGGCTGACGAACAGAAACAACTGGCCCAGTTGATGGCGCAGAAGATGGAAGAAACCGCCAAGATGGCAGCTGTGAGTGCCAAGCAGGCGAGCATCGCGACCATCAATGGGGAAATCCTGCAGGCAACTGCGCAGTTGCTCGAAGCGCTGCAGACGTCAGGTGGCAGCAGTGCAGGGGGGATGGTCAATACGCAGGCATGATACGACTGGGGCCTGCAAAGGCCCCAGCCAGACCGTTTGGGTTTACTCGGAAACCAGGCGTCCCTTGTTCTGCCGGTCTGCCTTGTACTGCATGGCCACTGCCGGCGCCGGTTTGGCGGCACCGGTTTCCAGCCACTGACGCATGCGGCTGGCATCGGCGAAGTGGGTGTACTTGCCGAACGCATCCAGGATGACCATGGCCACCGGGCGGTTGTCCATGCGGGTCAGCAGCACCAGGCAGTGCCCGGCTTCGTTGGTGAAGCCGGTCTTGGTCAGCTTGATGTCCCAGTTGTTCTTGTTCACCAGGTGGTCGGTGTTACGGAAGCCCAACGTGTAGTTGGGCTTGCGGAAGGCCACGGTTTTTTCGCGTGTGGTCGACAGCTCGCTCAGCATCGGGTACTTGCGCGAGGCCATCAGCAGCTTGGCCAGGTCACGGGCGGTGGATACGTTCTGTGTCGACAGGCCGGTCGGCTCGACATACCGGGTATGTGCCATGCCCAGGCTGCGAGCTTTGGCATTCATCGCCTTGATGAACGCCGGGTAGCCACCTGGGTAGGCGTTGGCCAGGGAGTTGGCGGCACGGTTTTCCGACGACATCAGGGTAATCAGCAGCGTTTCGCGGCGGTCAAGCTGGCTTCCCAGGCGCACACGCGAATACACGCCTTTCATTTCCGGGTTGTTGGCAATGGTCATGGTGAGCATCTCATCCATGGGCAGTTTGGCATCCAGCACCACCATCGCTGTCATCAGTTTGGTCACCGAGGCAATCGGCACCACGCGGTCGGCATGGCTGGCGTACAGTTCCTGGTTGGTGTTCAGGTCGATCAGCAAGGCGCTGCCTGAAGCCAGGTGCAGCTTGGACGGGTCGCGTTGAACCTGGGCCGGGGGTTGTGCAGCAGCGGTCGACGGAAGGGTCGCGGTTCCTGTGAGCAACAGCAGCAGGCTGAGGATAGACAGGGATGTTTTCACGTTGAGGCTCACTAAAAGTTGGTATGTCGTTGGCTGTGCAAGGGTTTTCCCCCTAAACCGCTGCATTGTGGAGTATGGCCCAAACGCTGTCGAATGCCTTATGACTAAAGGGCGCAAGGTGAACGATATTTAATGCTGTACCAATTCTGTACCAATTACGTTCGTTTCCAGCTTCGCCAGTTCTGCCCAGTCGTTGGCTGAATTCAACCACTTCGCGTAGGTCGTGAGCAGCACCTGGACGGAGTGCCCCAGCTGGCCAGCGATGAAGGCAGGGTTCATGCCCGACATAAGGCACATCGTGGCATAGGTATGCCTGCAGTTGTACTGCGGTCGGGCAGGAATTTTCAGGGCCTTGATCGCCTCGTTGAAGTGGTGCGCAGGCGTTTCAGGCCTCATCATGTGGAGTGACTTCCCCGCAGGCTGAAAGATGAATGGCGATTCGGTAGACACCCGACGCGTTTGCTTGGACCGGTAATGCGCCACCTCTTGCGCTCTGGCCAGGGCGCCAAGGGCTCGGCTGTTAAGCATCACGGTTCGGGTGTACTTGGTCTTGGTGCGATCAACTACCTGATTCTCGACCACGATCCGACAGACGTGGGCCGTCTTTTTCTCAAAGTCGATCTCATCCCAGCGCAGCGCCATGATTTCCCCGGTACGCATGCCGGTAAACAGCGCGAACTCGTAGAAAGCCGCGAACACCTGGTTGCTTCGGGAGAAGTTCGCGTACATCCACTGGATCAGCGCGTCAGCCTCTTCAACAGTGAAGGGGTCAATCTGCTTTCTGTTTTTCTGCGGCAACTGGATTGATGCCGCTGGGTTCCTGTCCACTACTTCGTCGTAGACCGCCGCACGAAACATTGCCTTAACCCGGGCAATCGCGGCGCGCTTGACTGTCGAACTTTTCCACTTGGTCTTTGCGACCACCTCCCTCAGAACCATCGGCGTGACCGCCTTGATCGGCAGTGTCGCCAGATGTGGCATCCAGTAGTTGTTCATCAAGCCCTTGTAGTTGACCCGGGTGTCGTGGACCACTTCTAGGCTGTTCAACCAGCTTTGCGCATACTCGCCAAACATGAGCTCATTAGTTGGAGCGTTGTAGCTCGAAGTCGGGAACAGTTCGGCGTACCGCTTTTCGTCCAGAACCCCGTGCTTGGCCAGGCTGATTACTTGAGCGCGTAGATCGGCTGCCGCTTTGATCCCCTTGGCGGTCTGGGGGTATGCGAGAGTTTCGGTCCGACGTTCACCGTTGCAAGTAAAACGGATCCGGATTGATTTGCCGATGAATTCGACTCCAGTGGGTAGCCCCAGCTTCCTTCCAGCCACGCTTCGTATCTCCTGATGCTGTAAAAAATACGGCCGTCGATCTTCTTCCAGACCCCCTCGGGGATCACGCCGCGGCTTCGCTTGCCTTCCAGGGCCCGCTTGGTCGTACCGACCAGCTCGGCCATTTTTTCCTCAGGGACCTTGTCGGATACATAGGTCACCGGCTGGCGCTCTTCGTCTTGCATGATGGTCTCCACGCCGCCGGTGGCGGCAGGTTGGTAGTCAGGCAGGGATTTTCGCGATCACCGCGTCAGCCACCTTGATAGCGGCCTGGGCATCGTCGACGTAGGCTGGCGTGAAGCCTCCTGCGTAATGGATCACTCGCTGGCAGGCATCCAGCTCTTTGCGCACCAGGCGCAGCGCCTGCACCAGCTCTTCCTGAAGCGCGCCCTCGGCTCGGCCGACATCCCAGAACTCTTGGCCCCAATGGCCTTCCGGCGGTGGGTTGCTGTTCTGCTTGCCTAAGGCCATGGCGCCGATGATGGCGTCACAGAGCAGCCGCTTGTAAATGTTCCCGCCATCAAGGCCCAGGCCGCCGCGCCGCCGCAGGGTGCTCACGACCTCGTCAACGTTCAGGCCGCTGTCCTTGAGCACGATGTCGAGCTCGGGCTTGTCCTGGGTGTAGATGACCAAAGCCAGCTTGGCGCCTGGCCAGAGGTCAGCCGCGATACGCTCCAGGCAGTCGTTCGCGGTGTGGTGGAATCGCTCTGTTGCGGACATAGGGAATCCTCGCCTGCGCCTGTCGGCGGGCTCATGTGGTTTAATCGGGGTTCAAGAGGAGGAACGATATGGCAAAGGAAACTAGAAAGCCGTGGGGCTATGCAGCAGTCACCCTGATACCAACTGGTATCGGGTTCGCTTTCAGTGGGCTTATGACAGAGCAGCCTGCATTCATCTACAGCGGCCTCGGCATGGCCATACCGGGTGTATTGCTGGCTGCGACGCACTTCTGGTCGGCACGCCGGCGGACTTGAGTAGTGGTTGGGTGTGACCATTTCGGCGGGGTTACCGATATGGTTCCGCCTGGCTGGCGGGCTTGAGTAGTAGGGGAAGGGTTAGGACGGGATTTTCAGGTCCGCAGCAACGATGCCGTGATCTACTGGAGGCGGAATCGCGTATCCAGGAGCCACCTCCAGCGCAGCCTTTTCAGTTCGGTAGCTGAGTACCACGATGGATGCTGGCTCAGCATCGGTTTTCACGATCACGCTCCAGTAGCCGAACTTTCGATGGGCCGGCGTGATGACGGTTGCGACATGCCGGATCTGATTCATCGCGGCCCCCTGTAGATCAGGTAGGCCATGAGCAGCGGTGCTGCGATCGGTATCAGGAACATGGCATCAGCTCCTTCGGCACCTGGACGATATAGTCGAGCTGGTAGCGAACTAGCCCGCGACAGAACGCCGTCAATGCATTGGGTCCGTACAGCCAAACGACAGCTGCCGCAGGCCCTCCGCTGTAGCAGACGGCTTCATCCAGGTCGGAGCAGTACTTGGCGCCTCCCTGGTGCTTGTCGATCAGAGGCCCACCGACCGCCCAGTCTTCCCAGGGGTTGAAACGCTTGGCGTGCTCGATGGCCTGGCCCTGGTGCCGGGCGAACACCCGCCAGGGCACTCCGTTGTAGCCGGGCGGCTCCAAGTACACATCCAGCCCTTCGGCCTTGCCGACTGCCCAGCCCAGCGCCTCACCAGATAGGTTGGATACCCTCACTTCGATCAGGTCGGTCATGGCGACACCTTCTCGGATGGAAGCAGTTGAGCTGCCATCTCTGCTGCGAGACCGACAGGCCACCAGTAACGTGGCCGCTGATACTCCGGGTAGCCGGCCTCGCGCAGGACGAGACCTTTTCGCTCCAGAGCCTTGAAAGTGCTGAGCACCGAAGCGGCCGCGAGGTTGAGGCGAGTGCCAACCTCGCGGCTCAGCCCGCCAAGTCCAAAGGCGCAGGCCTGATCGCCTGCCGCCAGCTTCTTGCAGTCTTGCTCGTACAGGTACGGGGTTTTCTCCCGGTACCGCACTACGTTGGCGCGTGATACCTCGCGCAAGGCATCGAGGACGCGCTGCTGGTTGTCGGTCAGTTTCACAGCTGATACCTCTCATCAATCCAGCGCCCAGGCGCCAGAGCGGGTGTAGGTTCGGGTTGGGTTTCGTGCGGGGAGAGCTGGCGCTGGTTGCCGGCCTGCAGCTGGATCACCGGCGAGCACTCGGGTTGTTGGGTTCGGCCCTCACCGGCCATGCGCCTGGCGTGCCTTCTTCGACGAACACATATCGGTGCGCAAACTCGCCCGAGCGATCCGGCACGGTCTTACACCATTTGTGCTGCGGGCCACCCAGGAACCGGCCAGGCCATTCCTTGACGGCTTCAGCCATGAACGCCTCAAGGTCGTGGTGACCTTTGCTCATAGCGATGTAGGTGTCGCTGCCGACGCTTTGCACCTCCAGCGGATACTGTTTTGCAGGCATGCGGGTTCCTTGGCCGCCATATCGCGGCAGTTGGCGAAAAATGTTTAAGTTCGGGTGACTTTAATCTGTGGCGGGGTGTCCACCGGTCACGAGGAGTGCTTCGCTCCTCATCAGCGGTGGATCAAATGAGCTCTATCAGCAAGGATCAGCAGTTTCATGCGTATGAACTGCTTCGAAAGCTCGATACCTACACTGCTCAAACGATGAGTCAGGTTGTGTATGGTGTGACGTCTTCCTCCAACTGGCGATCGGATTGCGACCAGCACCGACGCATTTTTGAAGAATGGATGGCTTTTGCTGCAACGATGCACCTGCCTGAGCCCCCGGACGCAGACTGATTGCCGCTTGTCCGATTCAGTTCTCAGTATCTCCCGCTGCGGTTGATAGCCGCTTCGCGGTCGCTATTGTGAATAGTCACCTATCGCATACAACTAAAGTCGTAGGAGACGGCATGAGAATTCGCGGTGATGTTTTTTGGGATTGGGCAGACCCGACGTTGCACCATCGCACTCAAGCCGAAACGCTCAGTGACGGCACCTTCATTGACGTGCAGGTGCGCCTGTCGCGAACTGGTATGACGCAGATGTTCATCGGTGTGTACGCATCCAGCGGCATGGCCATCCATGAGGAGGCTTTCGATTCTCGACCAGGTGAGTCGATGACCCGGGCGCTCGCATGGGGTGTTGGCCGCGCTCGCCGCATTGCTGTGGAGGGTGTATCTGCTGCTGATCGTCTCGCCGCATCGAAGTAGAGGGGAGAGGGGTTACAGCTGGCTGGAGTACTTTTGTACTCCTACCCAGTTTTCTTCTACGCCTGGCGCGCCTTGAATCGCTCGTAGGGGCCGTCAGGGAGATCAGCGATTGCGTTGGCAGCCTTGATCAGCAGGTCACCCAAAGCTGTTCGCGCCTTCGGCACAAAGGCTCGGTACCTTGTCCCTGGCGGGTAATAGGCGGCCCATCCCATGCGGTTGCAGAGATCCGACGCTTCGTTCAGCCCTGCATTTCGGCCGTCGGCAAAGACCTTGGCGCGGCGCGGGTCCATCCAGTCGAGTTCGCCATTCTCCAGCTGATCGATGCGCTGGTCGCGTACGGTCAAGTCGGCCTGAAGCTGGGACACGAGCTGCGCCAGTCGAGCGACTTCACTCTGCTCAGGCAGGTGCGCCTCGTCGTTCATGGCTGGCGCTCCAGGGCGGCGCGGATCAACTTCTCGCAGTCGCTGCGCTTCAGCGGCGGAAGGATGTTGGACGTTTCGACCATCGCGGCGTCGACCATGGGGATCAGATCATTGCGCTCAATCGTTGCGCCTGGCTTTGCGCTGGCGCCTCGGAAGTGCTCGTCGTATCTCCGTTGCGCCTCTTCGTCACCCTTCAGGCAGCCGCACCGGTAAGGGTGGGCGGTGTAGTCGATATGGCAAAGGCGATTCTGGTATGGGGCGGCAGGCGTGCGTGGCTCCTGGCCGGAGGATAGAGCGGCGTCGATAAGCTCTCGTGTCTCGTCCAGGCCGGCGTACTCATCCCAGTATTCGCGCTGAATTGTCTCCTTCAGCTTGTGCAGCAGTGCATCCTGATTGGCCAGCTTGGCTTGCAACTTGATCCCGAACTGGGACGACTTCCAGTTCGATTCATGCATACGGGTCAGCTCTGTACGCAGCCGCTCAACCTCGCCAGGATCGGCGTGGGGGTAGAGCGGCACAACTTGATGGCTGGTCTTGTCTTTCAGGCTGCGCAGCCAGTCGCTGTCTGTGATGGTCACGCAAGCATTGCGATCTGCCCCGACCTCGACGCGCGCCACCGGCTCGCCCTGGTGATGCCCAAGAACCATGTCGAGCGACTGCTCGCTACGGTCGGCTGGCTTGAAGCTATCCGCGATTGGGCCTACCGCAATGATCGGCAGGCCGGTAGCCGCCGCATCCCTCTCTGCCTCTTCTTTGGTCCACCAGAAGGCAGTACCAACCATCCAGGCTATAGGCTCGGGGTGTTGTGTCGCTGGCTCAGCTGCAAGGTGGTGCCAGCTGTCGACCTCGAACTCTGCCGGGCGTAGGCCGAGGCGGGCGCCGTTATCCATTACGGCGACTACGGCGCCGTGGCTGTTGGTCCAGGCTGGATAGGTTTGTCCTTGCCTTGCCTCGGGCGTGTGGGCGGGTTCAACGCCTGGTATGCGATCGGAGGTTACGGTAACCAGCATGCGGACCGTGCGCGGCACGCGATCGCTGTACGGGTAGCCGCCGAATCGCTTGTGAAAGGCCGGGCAATCGATTTTGTTTTTTGTGGGCATAGGAATGTCTCGCGGGTATATTTAGCTCGCTGGATTGAATTCATGGGAAGAGCTAACAGTGGGTAAAGACCATGATGGTTTATCACTTTTGCAATGAGCAGTACGGGCTACAGAATATCGAGAGGTCAAGACTGAAAGTTGCGACCGTAATGGATCTAAATGACCCATTTGAAATGCTGTGCTTGTCATCTGAAGATCCAGAAACTAGAAAGAATCTTCGTTTCTTCAAGAGTCGGATGGCTGAGCTATATGGAATGCTTTGCTTTAGCCGAACATATGCCAGCCCTGTTCAGTGGGGGCACTATGGGGATAGGCATAAGGGCATATGTTTGGCTTTCGAAATCGACGATTCGTCACTCCATACTGTGGAGTACCGCAGTGGTCGAATGACTTTTGATCCAGAATCCTACCTCTCTAAATCTAAAGACCAAAAATCTGATTTCATGCTAAGACAACTTAGAATAAAACATTCAGAGTGGTCTTATGAGAAAGAGGTAAGGCAAATCTTCTTGCTGGAGAAGTCGCAGCGTCTGGATAGTTTGTACTTCATGCCGTTCTCGGAAATCGGAACTCTTCGCCAAGTTATTGTTGGTTGTAACTCGTCGCTCGAGAAGTCCAAGCTCGCCGCATTGCTGAGGAACGATTATCCTGAAGTTGAGATTTTCAAGGTCAGAACAGCATTCAAACAGTACAGGATCGTGAGGAATCGCGACGAAGAACTCTGGTTGTAGGTGCTTTCCGATCAGGCCGCCAGGCGTCGGTAGAGCTGGATTAGGTCGGATGCGTTGGCCTCGACCAGTGCCCTGGCTTCGTCCTTACAGACGCTGTTGCCCAGCAGTTTCACCTGGTCAGTCTTGCTGATAGCTTTCCAGTAGAGCTGGCCCGTCTTCTCGTCGAGGAACAGGCCTCGGTCGATGATGTAGTCCGGCCGGAAGCCTTGAGCACGTTTCAGCTCGTGCGGCTGCAGCATGCGAAGGGTGATGTCGACCAGCACGTAGCCGCCGACCATGACGATATCGGCGTGCTCATTGAAGTGCTGCGGCAAGTACTTCCGGAGGAATGCCGCGCATTTTCGGGCGCTGGTCAGTTGCTCGTCCGTTAGCGTGTGGCTCTGCAACTGAACGACCTCTACCACTGCCATGCGATCTTTCGATGGGATCGTGTGGACCGGCTCACGAAGTGAGATGCCGTCCTTCTCGGCGCCGTAGTACTTGACCATGTATGCCGTGACCAGACGCTGATCGTCAGCTGTGAGGTCGTCGCCTTTGCAGAAGCCGTCGTTGGCCTGCTCAAGGTGGGCTGATGCAATCGCATGGTGGCCGCTGTTCTGCGTGATGCAACTGAGAGGGCCGTTAGCGGCAGCACCCACGCAGCCCTTGCGTAATGTCACGAGGGAAGCAGATACCAACGCTTGTTCGCCGCGGTTGGCGCCTGTCACCGTCATTGCAGGGTCTGTGGCGGGGTAGCCTGACCGATCTCCGTGGTGCGTCAGGTGCGTCAAATGCGCACCGACCAAAGCAAAGTGCCCTCCCTTGACTTGTGCGACCTGGGTTCGCAGAGGCTCAAGAGTGTCAAAGGTGCGCTGTGT
Organism: Pseudomonas sp. LLC-1; assembly: GCF_002992185.1. Classification (NCBI taxonomy): domain Bacteria; kingdom Pseudomonadati; phylum Pseudomonadota; class Gammaproteobacteria; order Pseudomonadales; family Pseudomonadaceae; genus Pseudomonas; species Pseudomonas sp. LLC-1. The sequence goes on from NZ_LUVY01000022.1 coordinate 36,838, forward strand.
CGACCCATTCGCATGCTCAGTCAGGCATCCGGCCATTGCCATCATCGGCTGAACCAGGGCGTGATGGGTGCCTCCACCGCTTATGGTCGAGGCCGGCTCGGCGACGCTGTGCGTGCTGGTGTGCGACTTCGAGGTGCCGCGCAGCGGGACAATGAACGGGTCGTTGCAGGCCAGGGTGTGTCGCCACAGGCCTTTGGCGATGCGGTTCATGGTGTTTTCCACCAGAGCGTCATCGCGGAAGATCGTGCGGCCTTGCATTTCCCAGTCGATGCATTCGGCGGCGGACCGCCAGGCTTTCTGGCCCTTGCCAGGGTTCTTGTGATGCGTCGGCGCCGGCCACACGATTGGCTTGCCGTCGCGCCGAGCGATGCCGTACAGGCGCTTGCGGATAGTGGGTGCGCCTTGGTCTGCGGCAACTCGCATCTGGTGCTCGAAGTTGTAGCGCAGCCCGCGCACCAGTGCTTCCTTGGGTACGTGGTCGCCGATCTCCGCCAGGATCTCCGGCAGATCCGGGTGGTCCTCAGGAATTCCGTTGCCCAGCACATTCACGAATGCCTGGAACGTCCGGCCTTTCTCAGCCTTGATCGGTCGCCCTTCATCGTCAAGCGGCCCCCAGTCGGCGAACTCTTCCACGTTTTCAAGGAAGATCAGTCGCGGACGGGTCTGGTAGGCCCAGCGAATGATCACCCATGCCAGGCCCCGAATCTTGCGGTCGCGGGGCTTTCCGCCCTTGGCCTTACTGTGGTGACGGCAGTCGGGCGATGCCCACAAGATGCCGACCGGCTGACCTTTGGTAGCCAGGATGGGGTCAACCTCGAAAACATCGGCAACATAGTGCTCGGTCTGCTGGTGGTTGGCGCGGTGCACAGCCAAGGCGATTGGGTTGTGGTTTACCGCTACATCCGGTTCGCGGTACGCCTCGGCGATGCCGCTGCTGGCGCCGCCGCCGCCGGCGAAGAGATCAACAACCAGCTCCTTTTCGAAGGGCAGGGCGAGGGAGGTCATAAAGGTCATAGAGGTCATAGAGGTCATGTTGTGGTCCTTGTGTGCAGGCGCCGCCCTCGCCGGGGAGGCTAAATTGTCGAAATGTGTGGTGGGTTCTCTGATTCGGGGGGCGCCGGGCAGGCGGGTGCCAAGTTACGGTCGCAGCTTCAGTGCCGCTGCTGACTCTTACGTAGTTGAGGGGTATAGTGGCCACCTGCCTGTATTGTTGGCGCCGCAAGGAGTAGTAATGAAAGGATTGGCGGAAAAATTGATGCGCAAAATTCTGAGCTTTTGGTTTTTTGCGATTTCTTTGGTGTTTTGTGTAGGTGCCTTTGCGATAGGTTTGTATCGTTTCAAGATGAGTGGAGAATTATCGATTGTTCCTAGCGACTGGGCGACGTTTGGTAGCTATGTCGGTGGGGTGCTTGGACCCCTAGTTTCCTTTGTTACATTGATTGCGGTAATTAAAACAGTATATCTTCAGCGCGACCTTTTGGAGTCGCAGCGCTCAGAGCTGAAGCGCATGGTTAAGCTGCAAAACGATACGTTTGTTGCTCAGAAGTCTCAAAGTGAATCGCTAGCTGCAGAAGCCTTGAGAAGCATGGTGGCAAAATATCAAGACACCATTCTAAGGCTGATTGATCAACAGCTTTCTATTCAGCAACGAGTTGTTGATCTCATGGATTTAGAAGAGCAGAAAACTGCGTCGAATAGGGATTTGAGTTGGGAGGCCAGAACGAAAGCGGAGAAAAATATTACAGAGCGAAGAGTCAAGGCCTTGAAAATTGTTGATGGATTATCAAAGCTTTCAATGGAAGTCGCTATTGCTGAGTACGGCAGCGTCTCTGAGTTACGTGAGCTGGTAGAGAATAAGCTATCGGAGACACTTCCTTGGTTATCAAAGTCCCAATTCAGTGGCTGATCGGAGCCAGCGGCCTGAGCAAATCTAGATACACCGATCCTGTTCTTGCCAAGTGCGACCTCGCCGGGGAGGCGTTATCGTTGAATAGGGGAAGGCGCTGGCGGGCAGCGCGGGGTGGCGTGATTCTTTGAAGTGGGGTATTGGTGTTCTGCACCGAGATAGAGTCGGGCCAAGGAGAACAAGGTGATTAACATGGAACGCAAAAGAGAAGACTTCACCCATAGGGGCGTGAAAGTTCACATCACATATTTTCTAAGCCCCTCAGCTACTGTTCCGCGGTTTGATGTCTACGCAACACTGTCGGAAGGCGAGGAAAAGATTGGAGCGTCAATCGAAGGCTGGGAGAGCGAAAGCGATGCTCTGAATGCCGCAAAAGCCTTGGCCTGCGAGAGAATCGAAAAGCATTTGCTCGACAGATAGCTAGCGGGCAGCGCCGGAGGGTCACGGGCAGTTGTTCGCGCCGCAGTTCTGGCAGTCGTTGAGGAATCGGCCGTCCCAGCTGATGAAGCGTCCGCAGCCGTGGCAGTTGAGCGCTCGCTCCCAGGGCTTGCGCTGCTTCCTCGGTACCACCATTTCGATACCGGTACCGCGCAGGGCCTCTTTGATGTTCACGTCACGCTTGTGCACCAGGCGCCGGGCCTTGGCTTCGAGGTAAGCCAATGGCCAGATAACTGCCTCCTCTGGCGTGTTTCCGATCGCCTGGGCAGACTCAAGAGTGAGGCGGTGGGCCTTCTCGAATAGGTAGGTATGGCCAATAGGCCAGTGGGCCAAGGCGATGTCATTACCGTTCCAGTGGCCAGGGATCTGCAAGACAACTGTGTATCCCGGGGTCAGCTGGTCGCGGGCTTCATCCAGGCTGATGTACTGATGATCGACGCCATGGTGTGCGCGGGCGTCGACGTAGACCTTCGGCCATGGAATGTCTGTTTCCCGGTGGCCACAGGCCTGCGCTTGGGTGAAAAGTTCGGCCCGGTCGAGGTTGGTGGTGTACCCGCCGCCCAAGGCCCAGAACATGAGACCGTCACCCGTGTTGCTGCGGCTGTCCTGAAGGTAGAACTGGGTCATGGCTTTCTCCATGCATGCGCCGCCCTCCGTGGCTGGGCGGCATGGTGGCAATTTGGTTTGGGATGGACTATTAAGTGCTCTGGACCAGATCCAAATGAGCGAATGATCAAATGTCTACTGCGATCCAGATGGTCAACTGTTCATACGGCCGAATAAGCTATGTCTCTGTTGAGGGAGGCGCTGATATTGCTGTGGACATTCAACATAGCTTTGGCGTTGAGGTAACAGGTCTAGAAACCAGGCAGTCGGTTGATCCAAGAAAATTCGGCCGTAAGGTTGGCCGAAACGAAAAGTGCCCATGCAACTCTGGGCGTAAGTACAAAAAATGCTGCATAGGGGAGATCAACATGTCTACTGGAATCCGTTCAACTGATAGTCAATTCACCGTAGGAAAGGCCAACATCGTCGCTGATGTTGGTGTTGACTTGGTTCGTAGCAAAGCCAGAATTGAGGAACTGAATCATATCGCCACGGATGTCCCGGATCTTGAAAGCCTGCTCAAGGCTATGGTTGTTCGACCACCGGAAGATCTGATCCAGGACGCCTTGGAGCAGACAAAAAAGGAGGGTTCTACTGAGGGGCTTTCCTATACCAAGTTGAAACAGTGGTGTGACAAGCAGGGAATTAATGCTGCGCTTTGGCTTCAACTCGCCACCGCGATAGGAACGTCTGCATTTGGTTAATAGCCTCAGTGCCATATGCTTTCATGGTCTACTTCAGCCGGCATGCTCCAATGAAATTATGCCGGTGTCGTCCGGATCATCTCCCAAAAGCAGGTCAGGCGCGCGCAGTTCGCGACCAATGCGAAACTGGTCGAGCCTTCGCGCCACGAAATCGGATACGACTATTTCGTGGCGCGGCGCACTGAGGAAGTGGCGGGCCGCTTCAGGCCCTAATTCATGGATCCGATGGATCAGCAGGGTCATGGCCTCGCCGTTTTCTTCGACGCTGGCCCATTGCTTGATCTCGGCCAGGGCCTGATTAGTCCCTGGTCGAACCTTCAAGCGCAGGTCTTCTTCCTTCACTTTGGCTGCCTTCTCGCGTCGACGCTTGTCTCGTTCCGCCTGGTCCATTGCCATTGCCGATACCTCCCAAGCCGCTGGGCGGCAGATTGATGTGTTGCTGGCGCCGGCCGTGCCGGACGCGCGCGGTGATGCGGTTCATGCGTTTCTCTTCGCTCGCTTCTCGGCAGTAGTCGGGAAGTCGATTTCAAACTCTCGGATCAGTCGCCCGAGCTGCTTGAAGGAAATATTCAGTTCACGCACAACGTCTGCCCTGGACATTCCGACATTGCGGTAGGCGACGATCTTTTCTGCCTTCGACCTGTCTTCAACGGGGTCGCTGAGCTTTTTGCCCAGGTTGCTTTTCCCGTAGTTGGGGTCACGCTGGAACTTGAAGTTGCCCTGGGACGCGGCGCGAACGAGAGTCGCCTGGACGAGGCCGGTGTGAGCCATGGCCTCCTTGTAAGTCATGGTCTTTGCCAGCTCGCGGAGCTCATCGAGCTTTTTCAGGCGCGCCGCCACCCGTTTGTTGGGTGGGGCGGCTACCGATGCACGCTTTGGCTCAAGGTCGCGATGAGGCCGGTGTGGCACGTACTCGAACCCAGGCAGGGTTTCAACGCATCCACCGCTGCCGAAGAAGTTGTCGATGCTGGCATTGAGCTGAGCCAGAATCTGGTCGCGGCAGTTCGATTGCCCGATCATTGCAGGCCACCTCTTTTGCTCGCTGCCCCTGCCTCCATAGCGTCCACGAACCGAATTGCAGTCTCGTAGGTGAAGGCGAAGCCCTGCTTGGCGCCGGTAGCGATTTCGACCACATCCCAAACTTTGCCCTTGCCCGACGCCTGATAGCGCGGGGCGCCTTTGCCAATCTTCGCAAAGGCCTCGTTGCGGGCCTCTTGGGTTCGCGCCAAGAGCGCCTTGAGCATGTCCACCTTCTCTTGGAAGGCCGGGTGCATTGTTGTCTGCATGGTTGATCCTCGGGTGGGTCAGGCGTGGAGCTCGAAGGCCTCGGCCTTGCGAACGATTCGAACTTGGGCGGTGCGGCGCTCAGGCACGCGGCGGTCGCGGCGCATGGGGTCGCTGTCGCCGATCACCGCATGCATGGCGATGATTCCGGCGAGGGCGATGCAAAGCGGGCTGATGATCTGCTGGCGCATGGCCTTGGTGACCGCCTCGATGCGGCGGCCGGCCTCCAGTTTGAACAGAGCGGCCTCGATGCGGTTGGCTACGGTGCCGGGGCTGACCGCCATCTGGCGGGCGATTTCTTTGGTGGTGAGGCCTTGGGCCACCCACAACAGTGCTTCCAGCTCACGGGGAGCCAGCGCCTTGCCGAGCTGGCCAATCCATGAGCCGCAAGTGATCGTGTCCATGAGTTGTTATCTCGGTTTGGCGCCGTCCAGGGCTTCGCGCAGTTGCAGGACAAGCGCAGTGGGAATGGCGATGGAGCGGCTGTCCTCATTGATCGAGTCCAGCGATGCAATTAAATTGCGTGACGCGGTGTGCACTGCTTCAAGCCTGGGCTTCGGTATCGAAGGCCCTTTCATCGAACCAGCGGTAACTCGCTTCTTGCCGCTTGCCTGGGCTTTCTCTAGTTCGGCTCCCAGCACCTTGCCAGCACCGTCTCCGTGTTCCCGGACGACTTGTGCAGCTGTCGTGGCTGAAACGTGGCCGGCAGCTACCAGGTTCTGGACATCGGTGTTTGCATTGCCGACAGTGAGCACCTGCTCGACGTGCTGCCGTGTCTTGCCGACTTTGGTGGCTATCTGCTCCACCGACCAACCGAAAGCCCGGAGGCGCTTGTAGCCTTCAGCCAGCTCCAAGGGGGAGAGCTTTTCGTTTTCCTGGCTGGTGATGATGCGTGCCACTCGATCGGCATCGCTGCCTTCGAAAGCGATCACTGGCACCCAGGCTTCCAGTGCATCTGGCCGATCTTTGTTGGGCGTCCGTGGAAGACGGCCCTCGGAATCAAGCTTCAACAGAGCCCGGCGCCTGCGGTGACCATCAACCAGCCAAACACCACCTTCGGCCCGTGGGCGAACTTCCAGCGGAGGGATTTGACCGCCTGCCGCGATGAACTCTGCGAGAGCATTGATGCTCGCTTCGAGTGCATCGCCTTCGGTGCGGAGGTTGAAACCTGGCTCTTCGTGCAGATCCTCCAGTTGAACCTTCATGGCATCGGCGCGCCGCACCTCGCCATCCTTGATCATTTGCTTGAACGACTTCGCCATTTGAGTTCACTTCCGTTGGGCTGCCAGTGCAGTTGATTCAGTGGATTCCCCCTGATGCGCCCCACTTGAGGCGCACCGGGGAATCGTCTGGCGTCACCGCCTCAGATGGCAGCTATGCGCTCATTGCGTTGGCCTTGGGCTTCCCTCGCACCGCCTTCAATCTGAATACGGCGGTGGTCATTGGGGATCATGTTGCTCCGCGCTTGAGTGCAGCCCTTTGGCCGGCTGAGTAGGGCACGTATGCGCGGATTGCCGACCCGGTTTGTCGGCTGGGCTTAATGCTTCATTGGCAGGTTCCTCCCGCGGTGGTATTCGAAGAAGTGATGCCGTCGTAACATCGGAGATATCACACCAAGGATCGGACGAGACATGTCTACGGATTGGGTTACTGAGCAGCTCCGCAAGGCTTTCATTAAGATCAATGCGAAGGCCGAACGAGCCGAAGCAAAGCGCCGAAAGCGCAGTGAAGCCAAAGCGAAAGCTACGGCTATGGCGAAAGCCGCCGAAGAGTCCGCAGCTTGGGATCGCAGTCAGAAGGTCAGGCCCTGCCATGAATGTGGAAGGCCTGCCAAAGCAGATCCTGAGTTCTTTTTGAATCCTGTTATGTGTCCGAGATGCAAAGATCGATCTCGAGACATTGACCTGGACATCCACCCCAGAAAACGTGATGACTTTTCAGAAATCACTGTTTTCAAAGGCGGGGCTCCAGGCCTAGGACGCCGCAAGTAATCGGACACGCAGCTGGCGTCAGCCCGATTCATTTCCTACATGTCGATCAACTCACCACGCCGTCGAGTCTCGAATAGAGCAGCGTGTTGATCGCGGTCCCACCAAGATCCGAGGTCGATACGGCATCGCTCAGGGAGGCTCCTGCCTATGAGCGTGCTAACTACCTTTCCCACCTGGCGGTGTGTTGCGTCTGGTTGTGTAAAGAGCGGTGGCCGGTAATGGCCTCGGCAGTCCCTGGTGAGTGACTGCGTGCTGATGCAAATATCACGCAACGTGTTTTATATGTCAACACAATACGTGATTTATTTTGCCTGAGGGTGTGCTGAGGATTTTCCCTACGAGGCGGGTTCACGTTTCACGAGGCGTGATGTATGCTCATTGCAATAACTGGATGGATATACAGTAAAGGAGATGGCTTATGTCCAAGCAGAAGAAGACGGCACCACAAGTACGCCAAGAGATGACCGGGGTAGAGCGGCTCGGGCTGCGGGTTTCGTCGATGATCAATCACCCCATTGCGCAGTCTCAGCGCTGGGTGCGATCCATCGCCTGGACACGGATGGAGACATGGAGTGGGAGGAGGTGATGGGCCTGCTGGCCGAAACGCCGGAATTGGATCTGACGTTCAACGATGACGAAAGCGTGACGGTACGGTGGGAGCCGCAGAGCGCCGAGGATCGTGACGACCTAGTCGTGGAGCGTGATTGGGAGGAGGAGAAGGTGGGGGAAGAGGCGCCGTTCTGACGAGCATAAAAAAGCCCGCAATGAGCGGGCTCATATTGTCGGGCTGCTCGCTTTACCAGGAGCAGCCTTTTCTGATATCGGCGAATGCGGCTTCAGCACCTGAAATGTCGAATGTCGCCGTCACAGGGTTCTCGCTGTAAGGCGTCACATTGGCCACGAAGGATGAGTGTTTGGTCATCTCCTTAAGTGCGGCAACCGGCGACCCGGGATAGAAGGACGAGGTGTGGTCTGTGGATACATCCCAAGTATGCGTCTCAGCCTTCATTTTGCCGATTCGATGAGTAACTCGTGCCGAGTCGGTACCCAAGAATGAGTTCCAATTGATGTAAAGCTCAGTTTTGTTCTTGGCGCATCGAACTACGAGCCCTATCTCTTCGCCCAGTCGGCCTCTGCCGCTACTCGCTTCAAGCCGAGCAAGGTAGATCGACTTATCTGTCATTGGGTCGGTGGTGGTTGAAGTAGACCACTTGCCTTTGCTAGCGGCTGGAGTTTCTACAGTCTTGGTGGTTAGCCCATTGCTCTCCGCTAGCGTGTCAAAGCACGACAGGCGCTCAACAGGGTTATCAATGGCTGCGCATTTCATGACGTCTTTTTCTGGTACGTCTGCTGACGCGGAATTCGCTATCGCGAGCGATAGGGTAAGCGCGAAAGTATGAACGGCGATTTTCACTTGGGTCCCTCCGAAAGAAAAGCGCCATCCTACCACTATGGCCATAAGCCATCACGCACTCACATTCTATCTCGAATGTAAAGCTACGCTCGTCGCAGGAATGAACCTTTTCGGATTAGCCATAGGTATAATTGCTGAAACGTTTAACCAATAGGTTTTCGCGCCTTGATGAAGCACGAAGTCGAGTCGGTGACTCAGCAGAAACAGAAGGGAAAACCACATGCCCTAGAGGCGTGGAAAGAAACCTATGCAGGGCGCCCGCTAGGTGAAGACCTTTACTCCACGGCGATCAACGCAGCTGCCGACCTCAGGCACCGGGGGCTGATCGACTTCCAAGAGTGGCTGGTGCTGATCCGAATGGCGAATGCAGGGCTGCGGATGCACGGGTGAGGGTGTATGACGCCCAAAGAAAAGCCCGCACTGCTATGCGGGCTAACGTAGGGAAGCGGATGAGCCTTGACTGTGCAGGGTAGGGCGTGAAAAAAGCGTGAAGGCATGAAAAAGCCCGCCTGATGGCGGGCTTTCTGCGACGGGTGCTGATCCTTCAACTTGGTAGGATTGTACGGCGATAGATGGCGGACTGCCGGTTGCGGGACCCTATACGCCCCGGTCTCGCCAATCAGTTTTTCCCTAGGTCCAGATTGTGCTGGCGCAGGTGATCAGGCATTGGAAGATCACCGATGCACATGCATCGGACGCCTGATCGCTCTGCCTCAAGGCGCATGTCAGCATCATTGGTAATCAGCAACCTGGCGCCATTCGCTTTAGCGACGGCTATGATCTGCCAGTCTACTTTTACAGAGTGCCGCGGCCGCTTTTCGCCTTTCGCGCTCTTCCTGGCGTTCCTTCCTGCTTTCACAACCTCTACAGTTTCCATTGCTGCTCGCAGGTCATACGGAAGAAGGCGGAACGCATTCGATTTGAAAATATTTTGGGTGGCGCTTATTTCAGTCGTTCCGGCCTGATCAAGAAACTCGGCCCAGACCTGAGCTGGAATGCCAATACTTTCCCGTTTTTTGCGGAGGTCTAGGAAAAGACCTTGCATTCGTAGGTTGTCTTCTGTGCTTAGTCGCTTTCCAAAAAACAGGACCAAAGCATTGGTGTCCAAAATTACCAATTAATGACCCTTCCTTAGCCCCGATAGGTAGTGCTCGATATCGGGGACGTCAGTCCAGCCAAGGCCTAGAGCCTCCATGGAGGCGTACGCTTCATCCCAGTCCCCGTCAAGCGGAGACCACGACTTAACGTTCAGTTGAAGCAACTCCCACTGGCCGCTGCAGGTTCTCTTCCACTTACCTTTCCCGGCCAGCTCGATTTGCTCGCCTAGGTAATAAGCTGAGATTTCTTTCGCGAGCTGCGCCCCCATTATGGTGCAGTTGTACTCGCGACCGTCGTTATCTTTAACGAGCACCGGAATAGTTTCATCGCGGCCACCAATCTTTATCACTTGGCCAGTGATCGTGCTTTCTTGCTCTATGACCAGCTCTTTTGCAGGGGCTGACTTCTTCCCGCCCGGGAACGGGTAGATCACTGCGCCTGACGGGTTCTTCAATTCGCCTCTGGTCCCATCCTGAATCAAAAGCTCATTGATCCGATCCAGAGCGCTCAAGGCGTCTTTGGCTGCAAGGTCGCTGCGTGACGCAGCAAGTGAAAGACGCTTAGAAACTCTGCTCGCAGCCTCGTCCTCTGCCCATGCCTTCAGCGCTGCGCTGCCGGTGGATAGCTTGTCGAAGTGAACCTTGTCCTTTTCACCCATCAGCTTTGCCAGCTCAGCCAAATAGACAGCCATCCGCTCAAGCGTAAGCTTGCTCGGGTGCGAACCGACTATTCGAAGAGTGTAAACGTTGGGCTTTTTCATAGGCTGATTATAGGCATGCGTCCTTGCCGAATTCGATGTCTTTCCTGTTCTCCAGGTCACTCGCGCAAAAAAAATCGGTCGATCACGCAGCCAATCCTTCCCGCCTTCACCTCATCCCCGCCAACAGATCCTCCCCAGCCTGGATTACCTGGCAGATCCTGATCACTGCCTGGGCGTCATGCTCGTTTCCGGCCCGGCTAGAGCTATGAGCCCCATCAGATCACCCCGTACCAGTGGCTCAGCAACATCAGCTCAAGGACCACTACGAACACGCACAGGGCGATGAAACCGGGACTGAATACTCGCTTGCGATTGGAGCCTCCGCCCAGGCTAGAAAGGTCAGCGCCGTCGGATGCAACGACGAGAAGCCCTAGAAGAGCGAAAATCCACGCTTTACTCCAGAAGCCACGCTCTCGCCACTCAGTCATCCGATTCCGTCCGCAATTCTAACTGTTTTCTTGGTTTGGCCTGGAACCGAGACCTAGTCTTGGCTGGGCTTGGTTAGGGCTGTTGCTATCCACCGATGGCATTTTATAGCCCCTCTAAGGAAGTTCGCCTGTTTGGAGAAGATTCAAAAATTCTCCAGCATTGATGATGAATGCACCTGCTTCTTGCGCCTTGGCGACCTTGCTGGGGCCGGCGTTATCGCCATAACAGAGAAAAGTCAGCGACTTGCTTGGTGTTTTAACCACCTTCATACCGAATCCCTGAGCTAGCAGCTCCAGTTCGGACCTATAGGAGGCGGTAAAGCCGGTGAAAAGAATCGCGTTCGGGCCATTCGAGGCGTTTCTAGGCGCCTTATTGGACAATGCTGCCGCCGCAGCGAGATCTGAGGGCCTAGGCCTTGGTGCGGGAGGCGCTGCTTCCTTCAGCAACAAATCTTCGCCCAGAAGGAATTCTACGATCCGATCCTTGCGAAATGTTTTAGGGAATGCGTCTCCGCCAGATCTGCCTTGGATGTAATTGGAATTTTCGGACCACTGAAGAAGTTCGCGCTCAGTCACTACGCCCTTCGAGTCGCAATATCTAAACTTGATAATACTCAAATTACCTCTCCTTGGTACTTGCCAGTGGTCTCATTCACATAGATGCGGCTACTTCTTCTTCGCCATCATTCTGCTGGCTTGCGAGCTTGCGAAGATCTGGAGTGAAAGTTACTACCATCCCGGTCTTTGAGCAGGTGAGGGTGATCTCTGCATCCATATCTATTTCAAGGTCTTGGCCGCGCAGGCCTTGCCATTGAGCTAAGTAGTGCAGTGACCCGAATTTGTCACTTTTCTTGAGTTTCTTACTGACGCCACCCTTCCAGTTCAGCGGTGGAAGCTCCTCCTGTTTGGCGCATGCAGCTAACGCTGGCTTCTGGAGCGCGAGCTTGCGACCGATCTCCCAAGACTTAATCAGCCCCAAGTCGGCGCTTTTCCAAATCGAATCCCAGTCTAGGCCGAGTCGCTCAGGCTCAGAGTGGCTGCGGTGGATTATTCGACTCAATATTCGCTCATCCATGATGTTATGTTACTCGTAGACTGTTTATCGCTGGGTTTTGCGTTGTGGAAGATATCTAAAGAGCTTTCCTACTCGGATACATCGGCGCAGTAGCTGGTTGGGGTTGGTCAGGGGCATGGCTACACCAGATGGGCATTCCAGACCAGTAGTACTCGAGCCTGGATGTAGGTCTCATCAACCCGAATGTCTTCAGGGGGATGATTTGTGTTGTCCGAGATCATCTTGAAATGCTCTCGACCCTTCTTCTGCAGGCGCTTGATGTACTGATGACCCTGATGGGAAAAGTAGTAGATCCCATCGCCCACGAACTCACGGATGCTGATGTCAACGACCAGCGGGTCGCGGCTCTTGATGGTCGGGGCCATGGACTGACCGACACCCGTTATGAGCTTCAGATGGAAATGCTCTTTGAACTCGACCCCCATCTCTCGCAGGTGAGTAGGGCTGACGCGAATGTCCTGCAGCATTTCAGGGTAGTCGTGGGCTACTTCACCATCGCCCATTGCTCCGCGTACGTCGTAGTGAGCAATCCACACCTCATCGCCCACGAGGCCTGGGCGAACGAAGCCAGCCGCGACGACACTGCTGGCGCTCGGCTCTTCAGCCGCAGCAAGGAGGCGCTGACGGGCCTCTTCCGGGATGCCTTTGCCGCTCTTTGCGAGCATCTGCCTGACAAGGTCAGTCGTACTCCGGGCTGGCTCCGAAACCTCGGTCACTGCCGCAGAGCTCAGGAGTAGCTCGGATTGGTCGACTCCAAGGGCAGCTGCCATAGCGGCAATATCCGCCAGCGTTGGCTCTCGCGTACCGGCTTCATAGTTTCCGACGCGTGATTGCGATTTCCAGCCGCAAGCATCTGCCAGCTGGGCCTGGGACATTCCCGTCGCTTTTCTCAAGCGCTTAATGCGCTGGCTCAGTGATTCATTCATGCGCGGGATTTCATCACGAAATGAAATACACGGCTTTCACTTATTGTGATTGATATTAACACGATGCGTGTTTATCCTGAGTGCTAGTCATTGAGGAACCCTGAATGAACAACGTTCGCAAGATCCGGGTGGAGGCGGGGATTAGCCAAGCGCGCCTTTGCCGCGAGCTCAGCTGGAACCAGTCGCGTCTGGCCAATTACGAGGCCGGCCGACGGTGTGTCGGCCTGGATGCGGCCCGGAAGATTGTCGATGCGCTGAACGGTCTAGGCGCCGAGTGCAGCCTCGACGATGTCTTTCCGCCAACGGCTCGCGACCCAGAAGCCGCCTGACATTTGAATCATTACTGATCTGGCTCTGAGCCAGTAGATGACCGAAACACCTGCTGATCCATCCAGTACCTGAATCGCAGGCATAAAAAAACCGGGTGGCAGCCCGGCTTCTTCAACAGCATCAAATCGAGGTCGATTATGCACTCTGCAATGGATGCAAGCAACACCGCGCCCGTAGCCATTTTTCATCTGAAATCTTTCCACAAATCCGCCGCCCTCAACGCAGCGCGGATGATCCGACTCCAGTACGCGCCTGCTTCCAAGCATGCATTTCGCGCTGAATGTGTGGAGCACCTGCGCGCGTCCCTGTGCGAGACCCAGCCATGAGCACGATCATCATGACGGCCTGTTGGCCACTCCAGGGCATGAGTCCGGCGCAGAAGTCCGTGCTGATATCCCTCGCCGACAACTCGAACGACGACGGCGTCTGCTGGCCTTCGGTGGCTCGTATCGTAGAGCGCACCTGCCTGTCCGAGCGTGCCGTACGCAACGCCTTGCGCTGGTTGGAGCAGTCTGGAGTGTTGTCTGCTCACCATCGAACAGGCCGTTCCACCTGGTACACCGTGAGCCCATCCAGCTATAACCCCGGCACCACATGCCCCCCGGCAGCAGATGCCGGAGCACTCCGGCACGAAATGCCCCCCACCCCGGCACTAGATGCCCCTCACCCCGGCACTAGATGCCCCTCACCCCGGCACCACGTGCCCCCAGAACCGTAAAGGAACCATCAAGGAACCGTCAGAAGATACCGCGAGCATGCGCGAGGCGTTGAATTCGGTACCAGTCGATCAAATCGTCGGCCTGTTCAACGAATTGCTGCCAACTCTGCCGAGCGTGGTTCTGATCAACAAAGACCGCTCAGCAAAGATCAAGGCGCGCTGGGCGGAAAGCCCTGTCCACCAGGACCTTGAGTTCTGGCGTGATTTCTTCACCATCGTTGCCGGTAGTGATTTCCTGATGGGCAAGATCGACGGCAGGAATGGTGCCAAACCCTTCCGGGCGACGTTCGACTGGCTGATTGCCCCTTCGAACTTCGTGAAGGTGGTCGAGGGCAATTACCATGCGTGAGCCCTACAACCTTGAGGCTGAACACAGCCTGCTCGGCGCCATGCTCCTCCGCCCGGAACTGATCGACGTTCTCTCCGACGACCTATCGGCGGAGTCGTTTTACTTCGCTGACAACGCCGAAGTCTTCCGAGGAATTATGTCGGTGCGTTCCACGGGGCGCTCTGTGGACTTCCTGACTGTGGCCGATCACCTGGGCACGTTGTCCTCAGGTGATAGCGCACTGGCGTATTGCGCTGAGATTGCCAAGAACACCCCCAGCGTTGCCAATGCAAGCGAGTATGCCCGGATCGTCAGGGAGCGCGCCGTGGAGCGGGCTCTGTATGACCTGAGTGACCGAACGCTGGAGATCGCCCAGAGTGGCGGCGACATCCAAGACAAGATCGCGGCCGTGCAGGCAGCTGCGATGGCGATCGACACTGGCACCGATGGTGATGAGATCGTCAAGGCTGGTGATCTGATGGCCGAGCAGCTGGAGGTCTGGCAGGAGCGGCATGACCGCCTGTCACGCGGTGAGACGTTGATTGGCCTGTCCACCGGCTTGGTTGACCTCGACGAGAAACTGGGTGGCCTGCAGCCGGAGCAGTTGATCGTTGTGGCCGGCAGGCCTGCAATGGGCAAAACCACGCTCGCCATGGGTTTTGTGCTGGACGCTGCGGTCCGTCAGAAGAAGTCAGCCTTGGTCGTCAGTCTGGAAATGAGCAGGGCCCAGCTCATTGATCGAGCCACTGCGGCAGAAGGGAAGATTCCTCTCAACCTCATCAAAAATGGTTCTGCCTGCCAGTCCCATGAAGCGGAACTGTGCGCGGCAGTTGGCAAGATCCAGCACGCAAACCTGTTCATCGCAGACCGCGCCGGCGCCACAGTCGGCCGCATTCGCTCGATGGCTCGTCGGCACAAGATGCGTTATGGGCTCGACATCCTGATGATCGATTACCTTCAGCTGATGGAAGGCGAGGGTGGCAATCGCACTGAAGAGGTCAGTGGCATAAGTCGCGGGTGCAAGTTACTTGCACGCGAGCTCGGTATTCCGGTTGTGCTGCTCAGTCAGCTTTCTCGTAAGTGCGAGGAGCGCCCAAACAAGCGCCCGGTGCCATCTGACCTCCGTGAGTCGGGCGCAATTGAGCAGGACGCAGACGTGATCCTGTTCGTCTACCGCGACGAGGTTTACCACGAAGACAGCGAGCTGAAAGGCATCGCCGAAATCATCGTGGGGAAAGGTCGAGACATTGAGGCCGGAACCGTGCGCGCGGCATTTTTGGGGCAGTTCAACCGTTTCGAAAGCCTCTCTGCGAGCTGGCAGCCTCCCGCCAAAGCGCCTGCGCCCGAGCGATCCCTGAGATCTCGCTATGCCCAACGAGGAGCCGCTGCATGACTGACCCAATGCACCTGCCGCCCAAGCTTCCCGAGTATCGCTGGGCGCTGTATTGCCGCAGCGACCTGCTGGATCTTGCCCACGAGCCAGCCCAACCGATAGCGCTGTATCGCGACGAGCAGGCAGCTCGTAGCCATGGCCAGTGCATGTGGCCTAACACCTTCCGCGTCATTGATCTTCATGGAGAAGACAGCCCATGCGGCAATCAAAACTGACCAAGGCCGCACGCGGCCGCGAATGCCAGGTGCGTATCCCTGGCGTATGCAACGGCAACCCCGAGACCACCGTCCTTGCGCACTACCGCCTGGCCGGCACCTGCGGAGTCGGCAAAAAGCCGCACGACATGCAGGGGGCCTGGTGCTGCAGCTCCTGCCACGACGCATGCGACGGCCGTAGCCGGGCCGTTGACCGCGACACCGCCCGCCAGTACCACGCCGAGGGCGTCATGCGCACCCAGGCGCTGCTCATCCATGAGGGGGTGCTGATCGCATGAATGCGCCCGCCCTTCGCCCGTTCAAGGCCAAGCCGGCCCGCGCAAAGCCCGTCGACAGGGAAGGGCAGGAGCAGGCTGCCCTGCTCGAAGAGATCCAGCTGCGCTATCCCGAGGTCTTCGAACTGATTTACCACGTCCCGAACGGCGGTCACCGACACAAGGGCGTGGCGCTGAAGCTCAAGGCGCAGGGCGTGAAGGCCGGAATCCCTGATCTGGTGCTGACCATGGCCCGAGGCGGGTACTTCGGTCTTTACATCGAATTCAAGGCGACCGTTGATCCGGCGCCCGTCTCGTCCAGCCAGCAAGCGTGTATCCGCCGGTTGAACGACCAAGGCTACCTGGCCGTTGTGTGTCAGGGGCATTTCGACGCCATGGAGTGCCTGAGGGCGTACCTGGCCCTGCCTAAAACGGAGGTTGCAGCATGACCAAAACCGCCGCTGTGAAAATCAGCGATGCAGAGATTCGCCGGCAGGCCGCCGGCCAGGTGCGTGACCTGCGCGCACTGGGCAACCAAGGCCTTTACTTCCGGTTTCACCGTTCCCGTGAGCGCGGGTCCTGGTACCTGATCCATAAGGGCAAGTGGTGCCGGATCGGCTCGTACCCTGACCTGAGCGCCGCAAAGGTTGCTGCAGCACTGCCGGATATCCGCTTGCGTCTCGAGGCTGGCGAAAGTTCAAGCCTGTCGAGCTGGTTGCTGACTGGCGAGTTGCTGGCCTGGTTCGCTGAGCGCATGTCCCGTGATCGCAGCCTGTCGGCCAAGCGCAAGAGCACGGCGGCGTCGGCTATCAAGCAGCACCTGATACCGCGCCTTGGTTCTACCCCTCTTGCCCTGATGGATAAGGCACTGCTCGATCGCGGACTGATGTGGCCGCTACAAGAGTCGCTGTCGATCGACTATGTGCGCTTGGTGTTCCAGCTGCTGGCTCTGGCCTTCCGGCAGGCCGCCAAGCTCGGGCTGATCAGCAGCAACCCCATGGCCGGCATCCGCTTCCGTGACTTCTCCAAGGCCAAGGTCACGGTCAAGCCGTCGCGACTGCGTGGTGTGCACCTGGAAGACTTGATAGCGCGCATGAAGAGCACGCTGGCCCACAACCCGCAACATGGCCTACTGGCCCTGATGATGCTGTGCCACGGCACCCGACTGGGCGAGACCCGCATGGCCCGCTGGAGCCATATCAGCCTGGCCGAGCGGGAGTGGTTCATTCCCGCCGAGCACACCAAGACCGGCGTGCAGCACCGCCTGCCACTGACCGACCAGGTGCGCTTCCTGCTGATGGCCTGCCGCGAGATCCAGATCAATCAGGGTTACGAAGGTGAGTTCTTGTTCCCGGGCCGGCAAGGCAAGCCCATGAGCGAGTCGAAGGCTTCTGCAGTGTTCTCGGTCATGGGGGAAGGCAAGTGGACCAGTCACGACCTGCGCAAGCTGGCCCGTACCAGTTGGGCCGATCTGGGTGTTGACCACCTGGTGGGCGAACTGATGGTCAACCACGCCATGGGCCACAACGTGAAGGTGTACATCCAGTCCGACGTTATGGCTCGCAAACGCGAGGCGCTGGAGAAGTGGCACGCACACCTTGATCAGAAGGGTTTCGAGTCGGTTCACGGCTTGACCGGCGATAGATCAGCGGATTCATGGATTCTCTCCAAGGCCGCAGAGCGCGCGGGCTTCGAGGCCCTTCCGGCATCCACCATAAGCGAGGATTCGAAATGATCATTGCTGAATTTGCATACCAGGCAGTCGCCCTGCTGCTGGCTCACTACATCGGCTGGGCCCGCGCTCATTACACGGTGGCAGATGAGTGCGAGCGCCTGGGTGGTTTCTATGTGGGAAGCAAGACGTTCCGCTGCGTGAAAGTCGAGGATTCGAAGGAATGAAGAAGAGCCACGGCCCAGCCTTCAAGAAGGCCGTGATCGAGATGGCTCAGTGCCCTTTGTGCCGTGGGAGAGCGGTCACAAAGAGCATGTTCTACGAGATGCCCTGCGGTCACTGCAACGGCTCCGGCTGGGTAGAGGCAGCAACAGGCGAGGCCCTGGCCCTGGATGAACTGGTGACCCAGCTCAGCATGAGGCTGCAGGCCGCAGCACGGCAGATCGAGCAGTTGAAGAACCCTCAGGCATCCGGGCCTGAGGCTACATATCAGGGAAGCAACCGGCGCGGCGCCGGCGGCACCAATTACACCGGGGATTGAGAGGGAAGGACATGAAAAAGCGCACCTACGTAGACAAGGCCCTTGGTGACACCGCCTACATGCTCGAGCAATGGGGGTGGTGGCGCATGGATGGTATGGGCGTGCCTCAGTATGTATGCCCGCTGTATGCGCTTATGAAGGAGCACGCTCCAGCGGAAGGAGGACTCAAGCAATACGTTATCACGGACGACCTCGCGCTTGCCGTGGACGGAGCCGTAGCCAGGCTGAACAAGCGCAACCAGCAGATGGGCGGCTTCGTCTGGCTGTACTTCGGTGCTAAGTGGCCGGCGCTGCGAATCGCCCGCGAGCACAAGATGAGTGAAGCCAAGGCGCGCGAGCTGATCAACACTGGTGTGGCCTGGATCGATTGCGCCCTGGAGCAATTGCGCGAAGCTGCATAAAAAGCTTTCCGCGCGGATAAACACCTGTTTTCATAGCAGCGTGTCCAGCTTGCAAGCGACGCGACACTGAACAAACCCCGGCCATAAGGTCTGGGTTTTTTCTTGAATTTCGGTGATACTTCCTGAATACCTACAGGGAGTATGATTGATGAATCTTGGAATGAACCTGGTTTCAACAGCGACCCTTTCAAATGAGCAGCAGCAGCTTGCTACCCGTTTGAACAACGACAAGCTTCCAGACGAAGTTTGGGTGGTTGCGTATGCCGGAGAGTTTGTTGCATTGTTTTTGGATGAGGTCAGTGCGTTTGCCCGGCTGCAACATGTTATTGAGGGGCTGAAAAGAAAGCAGTTGCCGGTTGGTCAGACCGCTGATGAGATTGAGATCCTGTTGATGGATGTTAACGCCGAGCCAGTAGCCCAGTCGCATCTGTCAACTCGGCGCATAATACCCAAAGTTTGATGCAATGTTTTTCGAAGCCCAGCTATCTTGCTGGGCTTTTTCGTTTATGCGGATGACACGCCCAGGCCGCTGGGCTAAGGCGGTAGTGGCGTTCATTCAAACCTGTGTGGTCACTGATGAACAACGCGATGAGAGTCTGGGGTACGTGACCCAGCGATCCAGACCACCAAGCCGGGTAAGCGCCGGCCCTCCGCACCTATTATGAGCCTCGGTATTCGCCGTTTTTTTCTTGGAGATCAGCATGAAAAGCAAATACCGCTGCCTTGTCGAGGATATCCTTAACTGCGAGCAGAAGCTGAGAGAGGCCAAGGCTATTCAGCGCGATGCGCAGGAAAAGCTGACCCAAGCGAATGGCTTCGTTTTCTATCAGGAGGCCAGCCTCCGTGAGAATCAGCGCAAGCTGGCCGAGATCGAGACAGCCCTCTTTGGTTCAGAAGCCCAAGCAGCGGTCTAGGGTGGTTTCGTACTTGACGACGCCTTCGGCAATCTTCTTCCTGTTGGTCAGGTCGATCACTACCATGGTGTCCTTGGTAGAGCTGAACTTGCTGCACAGATAAAGTCTTGTGCGGACATCATCCAGGCTGCCAGAGTACTCGAAGGCCACAAATGAGGATGTTTCCTCCCAAACCTTTGGGCTTGGAGCTATCGCATAAAGCTGTTCAAGCAGCGAGTCATAACGGTCTTGATATGTCTCGTCAGTTTTAATCCTGAATGTCAATATGAAGTTTGCCACGGTTCCATCCTGTGTCGCGGTTGTCGGGATTGCGACGATAGCACGGGGCCACGTTTCCACGTATCCAAGGGCTCGCCATAACGGCGGGCCTTTTCTTTTTCCGCTCCCCGTAACGGGATGAATCGAGATGGCCCATATGCCAGAGAAAGACCCATCCTTCTGGGTGCTTGTACTGACAGCCCTGAGAGAGAACGGCCTTGCGATGGGCCTGACATTCGCTTTGACCTGGCTGCGTATTCAGTACGACGGCCAGGAAACGCGCC
The DNA here is from genome assembly GCF_002992185.1 of Pseudomonas sp. LLC-1. Taxonomy (NCBI): domain Bacteria; kingdom Pseudomonadati; phylum Pseudomonadota; class Gammaproteobacteria; order Pseudomonadales; family Pseudomonadaceae; genus Pseudomonas; species Pseudomonas sp. LLC-1. Next base: position 56,776 of record NZ_LUVY01000022.1, read on the forward strand.
CAGTTCGCCAATTGATCGAGGCCACGCTCGGGGCGTTGATCGTGATGGTGGTTGGCCTGACAGTGAAAGAGTTTGGCTTGAGTATCGCCTGGTCGTTCGCCACCGCTGGCTTTGTCGGTGTGCTGGGCGTTGAACAGGCCCGCCAGCTTGGCAGGCGCTGGGCTGAGCGAAAGGTAGATGGACCGTAACCCGCGCCACAACTTCGAGGTGCGCCCTTTCGTGGCGTATAGTCAACTGGGCAGCTCAGTGCGTAAATCTAGCAGTGATCTAATCTCTAAATGGCCTGATTTGGGCAGTATGGGGAATAGATATGAAAGAAGGAATCTGCATGATGGCAGCTGTGGTTATATTGACTTGCACTGAAGTTAGCGCTGCTTTGGAGTGTACTGATTCAAGAATTGAAGATTATCCTGATATGAGCGGGTATTCTACTGCGGTGATAGGCGGGCAACCGGAAGATGTAAGGAGAGGGCACGCGGACGCTAGCTTTTGGAAGGTGAACAAGTTTTGTCGTAGCGTTTATAACTGGTATGAAAACCGTGCAAAGTGCTCTGAAGGGTACAAGCTCGGAATTGGCTTTACCGGTGGTGTGTTTGGTGTGGCTGGAGCGGTAATGGCTGCCGCCGGGACAGGGGGGGCATTTCCTGGGATAGCGGCCGGTGTGGCAGGTCTTGTTAGCACAACACTTGGGTCAAGCGAAAAAGGGCCTTTGGGAACCGCGGCATATGAGGCGCGAAGAGCAGCAGTTGGGCAGGCAATTGAGAATGGAGTGAAGTCATTCTCTGCCGCGAAAACCGCTAGTGAGTCAAACATCGCCGCAGTTGGGTTGCTTGCTCAATGCCCAACCCCGTAAGACACCGCATCTCAATATATTTGAACTGTAGACCCAGCCAAGGTGCTGGGTTTTTTATCTTTGTTAGAAACAGAAAGATGGCAGGAGGTTGGTGATGGCTCGAGTAACTGCAACGATCGTCTGTCGGCATCGCTGGTGGCTGAAGCACTACCTGGCTGGCGTCCTGCTCATGTCTCATGTGACTGGACGCGATCCTCACCTTGGTCGAGTCATGCGCTGGATAGAGCGGGGCATTGAGGTAGAGGCGCGCTGATGGCAAGGCTCAAAACGCTAGGCTCGCGCATCAACGTGAGCGCAGGGGCTCGGATCAAAGTGGTCACGCCTGGCAGCTGGCGAAGCGGCTTGACCAGTTCCCAGCGCGGCTATGGCTACAAGTGGCAGCAAGCCCGGGAGCGGTACCTGCGCGACAACCCGCTGTGCGTCTACTGCGAGCGGAGCTGCCGCACAACTGCGGCCAGGGTTGTCGACCACATTGTTGCTCACCGTGGAGACATGGTTCTCTTCTGGGATCAGACCAACTGGCAGAGTCTCTGCAAGCCCTGTCACGACTCCATCAAGCAGGCCGAGGAGGCGGCGGGGCTGGGTGGCTGAGAACTTAGCGGATCGCCGAAACCCGGCGCGACGAGCTAGAGGCACGCCAGTGACGTGCTGCGAAAGGGGGTAGGGGGTCAAAAGCTAGGGATTATCATCTAGCTAGACCGCCACCGACCCCACGTACAGATTTTTTTCCCCCACAGGATTTTTGTTAAATGGCTTTAACATCCCGCAAGCGCGCATTCATCGCAGCGCTCAGGGAAGGTGCGTCCAAACGGAACGCAGCTGTGGCGGCTGGTTATTCGGAGAAGACAGCGTCTGCGGCGGGCTCTCGGCTGTTCAAGGACAAGGATGTGGCGGCTGAGATAGCCAAGCTGCGCGCCCTGGGTCTGATGCCGCCGGATGTTAAAGCAGATGTTAAAGCGCATGTTAAAGCTAAGCACGCTCCAGAGCCATCGACTCAGGCCGAGCCGGCGGCCGAAACAGCCGCAGCGACGGACGAGCATGCCGAGCCTGAGCCTGCTGGTTTCGACTTGATGCAGGCGCTGCTTCACCGCGACCCGAAGGACTACCTGTTGTCGGTGATGAACGACCTAGGGTCCGAGCCGAAGCTACGGGTCGATGCAGCCAAGGCCTTGATGCCATTCGTGCATCCTCGCAAAGGGGAAAGCGGCAAGAAGGACCAAGCCCAGGCTAAAGCTGAGCAGGCCTCGACCGGTAAGTTCGGCGCTCGCCGCGCTCCGCTGAGGTCAGTCAAATGATGGTGTGGACAACTGCATGCCCTGACTGGGAGCAGCGCATCGTCAGCCGGCAGAGCCTCATCCCGTACAAGCCGTTGTTCCCGGCCGAGGCTGAGGAAGCCTTGGAAGTGTTCGGCGCGCTGCGCATGGTCGACGCTACTGGCAGCCCGCTGATGTCCGAGACAGTACGCGACTGGGTTAAGCAGTTTGTGGCAGCCATTTTTGGGGCGTATGACCCAGATGAAGGCCGGCGCCTCGTCAGTGAGTTCATGCTGCTGATCAGCAAGAAAAACGGCAAGTCCACGATCGCCGCCGGCATCATGCTCACGGCATTGATTCTGAACTGGCGGCCTTCGGGCGAGTTCATCATCCTGGCACCCACCAAGGAGATCGCAGACAACTCCTACATCCCGATCCGCGACATGGTACGGGCAGACGAGGAACTCGATGCCTTGCTTAAAGTGCAGGACCACCTGCGCACTGTGACCCACCGGAAGACAAACGCAACGCTCAAGGTGGTGGCGGCTGACAGCGAGACGGTTTCAGGAAAGAAAGCCATCGGCGTGTTCGTCGACGAGCTGTGGGTTTTCGGCAAGCGCGCGAACGCCGAAGCGATGCTGCGGGAAGCCACGGGCGGCCTGGCGTCTCGCCCCGAGGGCTTCATCATTTGGGCCACAACCCAGTCCGATGCTCCGCCCGCCGGCGTATTCCGTCAGAAGCTGATGTACGCCCGCAAGGTTCGTGATGGCGGGATCGTCGATAAGTCGTTTCTGCCAGTGTTGTACGAGTTTCCGAAAGCGATGCTCGACGCTGGCGCGCATCGAGACTTCTCGAACGCTTACATCACCAACCCGAACTTGGGGCTGTCGGTTGATGAGCCGTTCATCGAACGCGGGTATGCACAGGCTCAACTGGATGGTGAGGAGTCGTTCCGGGGATTCCTGGCCAAGCACCTCAACGTCGAGATCGGCCTGGCGCTTCTGTCGGATCGCTGGGCTGGTGCCGATTATTGGGAGCAGCAAGCCTCAGAGGACTGCCGGACGCTGGAGGACCTGATAGAGCGCTGCGAAGTGATCGATATCGGTATCGACGGCGGCGGCCTTGATGACCTGCTCGGTTTCGCAGCCGTCGGGCGCGAACGGGATACTCGCCGCTGGTTGATGTGGACACACGCTTGGGCCCATCCGTCGGTGCTGGAGCGCCGGAAGGCTGAGGCGCCTCGCATTCGCGACTTTGCCAACGACGGCCATCTGACGCTGGTAGAGCGGATCGGCAACGACATCGACGAAGTGGCACAGCTCGTTTCGCAAGTTGAGATATCCGGCCTACTGGACAAGGTAGGCCTCGACCCAGCGGGAGTTGGAGCGATCCTGGATGCGCTCGAGTTCGCAGGTATCCCGCGAGACAAGATCGACGGCATCTCGCAAGGCTGGCGACTCGGTGGGGCAATCAAGACGGCTGAGCGCAAGTTAGCTGAAGGCACTCTGCTCCATGGTGGCCAGCCGATGATGGCCTGGTGTTGCGGTAACGCAAAAGTTGAACCCCGAGGAAACTCGATTCTCATCACGAAGCAAGCGAGCGGCTCGGCGAAGATCGACCCGCTCATGGCTCTATTCAACGCCGTGACGCTTATGGCCCTAAATCCTGCCGGCCAAGGTGGCATGGAAAATTTCATGGCAGGCATTCGGGACCCACTGATCGCATGAACGCATTTCATATTTTCATCGTCTGCGCAGTGGTCGCTTTCTGCTTGGCATGCTGCGGGGTCTGGATGCTGGCTGGTACTGGCTGGGCTTTGCTGGCCGGATCGCTGAGCTTCTTCTGCATCGCTGGCTTCATCCGCAGAGGGCTTGTCAGTGATTAAAACCCTATCCCAGGCATTAGGCGCTGCTGCTACCAAGCCCTCAGCCAGTATGAGTGAATGGCTGGGCAAGACTATCAAGCTTTCGGATGGAGGTTTCTGGAGTGCCTTTAACGGCGCCCAGTCCAGTAGTGGTAAGTCAGTCAGCGTCGACAAGGCCATGCGCTTGTCCACCGTGTGGGCATGTGTCCGCATCATCTCGACCTCGGTAGCCGGTTTGCCGTTGAGCATCTACCGGCGGATGCCCGATGGTAGCCGAGAGAGTGCCCGCGATTTCCCGCTCTACGATGTGGTGCACAACAGCCCCAACGAAGACATGGCTGCCTTCCATTTCTGGCAGGCAGTCGTCGCCTCGATGCTGCTGTGGGGTAACGCCTACTGCGAGATCCATCGCTCTGCTGGGCGCGTCATCGCTCTGGACTTCCTGATGCCGTCGAGAGTTGACCTTGAGTTCGACGACGATGGACGACTCAGGTATTTCTTCAGGCCCCGAAAGGGAGCCCGCCGAGAGATCCAGCGGCGGGACATGCTTCACATTCCAGCCTTCACCCTGGATGGGCGAGTTGGCCTTTCTGCGATTCGGTACGGTGCTGATGTGTTCGGTTCGGCGATGTCCGCTGACGATGCCGCCAACAGCACCTTCCGGAACGGCATGATGCCGACAGTCGCGTTTTCGGTCGACAAGACGCTCAATCCGGCTCAGCGCGTCGAGTTTCGCGAGTACGTGAAGACGATCTCCGGGGCGTTGAATGCCGGCAAGAGCCCTGTGCTTGAGCAAGGTGTGAAGCCTGAAATGATCGGCATCAACCCTGCTGATGCGCAGCTGCTGGAGTCGAGAGGGCACAGCATCGAGGAAATCTGCCGCTGGTTCGGCGTCCCACCTTGGATGGTGATTAAGACCGACAAGGGCAGCAACTGGGGCACCGGCCTGGAGCAGCAGCAGATCGCGTTTCTCACGTACTGCATCATGTCCTTCACGGCGCCGATCGAGCAGTGCGTGAACAAGTGGTGCATGACGGCGGTTGACCGGATCAAGTTCTACGCCGAGTACTCACTTGAAGCGTTCCTGCGTGCGGACAGCGCCGGCCGTGCAGCCTATCTCAGCACGATGGGGCAGAACGGCTACATGACCCGAAACGAGGGTCGGCGGAAAGAAAACCTTCCGAGCATGCCGGGTGGCGATGTACTGACCGTGCAGTCCAACCTGGTGCCACTTGACCAGCTGGGCAAGCAAAACGATAGCCAGGCCGCAAGGGCCGCTCTGATGAACTGGCTCGAACAGCCGGAAAAGTAAATCACGGGAGTAATCCATGAAGCACAAGATCCAGTCTCGCGGCCTGCGCAGCGAGATGAGCCCGCGCGCGCTCGACAAATGGAATCCCGCGATCCAGGCGGCCGTTGAAAACACCTCGGACACCATCACGGTGTACGGGGTGATTGGTGAAGACTGGTACGGCGAGGGCGTCACGCTGAAACGAATCGATACCGCCCTGCGGGCCATCGGCGAGCGGGATGTAACCGTCTACATCAACTCGCCTGGGGGTGACATGTTCGAAGGCATCGCCATCTACAACCGTCTGAAAGAACATAGCCACAAGGTCACCACCAAGGTGCTTGGCATGGCGGCCAGCGCTGCTTCGATTGTTTTCCTCGCTGGGACGAAGCGAGAGGTGGCCACCAGCGCCTTCCTCATGATCCACAACTGCTGGACTTGGCTCGCCGGCAATCGCAACTACCTCCGCGACATAGCCAACGACATGGAGGAGTTCGATGCGGCGATGGCCGACCTCTATGCCGAGACGAGTGGGCAGTCGGCGGAGGACATGGCCGAGCTGATGGATGACGAAACCTATATCCGTGGCAAGCGCGCCGTGGAGCTTGGCCTGGCCACTGGGCTGTTGTCTTCCAGCGAAGTCACCGAACGCGAAACCGAAGACGCCGCCCAGAACAATGCGCTCAAGGCCATGGATGTAGCCCTTGCCAAGGCAGGTATGCCTCGCTCCGAGCGGCGCGAACTGTTTGCCAGTTTCAAGTCCAGCATGCCTCGCGCTGTTGGCGGAGGCACGCGTCACGCTGCCTCGACCGATAAGCCCAGCGCTGTCGCGCCAGACCTCTCCGCCTCTCTGAGCGCGGCAACCAATCTCCTCAATTCTCTGAAAGGAAAGTGACCATGGACTTTGAAGCCCAAGTCAAGGAACTCAACGCCAGCCTGAAGGGCATTGGTGATCAGATCAAAAGCCAGGCCGAGGCGACCGAGAAGCAAATCAAGGCTTCCGGTGAAATGAATACGGAAACCCGCGCCAAGGTCGATGAACTGCTGACCAAGCAGGGCGAGCTGCAGGCCCGCCTGGGCGAGGCCGAGCAAAAGCTTGTGAATGCAAGCCGGGATCGCAACCATCAGGAAGAGCCGCAGAAATCGGTAGGCGCTCTCGTAATTGAAAGCGAAGAAATGAAGGACATGAACTCGTCCTTCCGCGGCTCTCGTCGTGTCTCCGTGCCGCGCGCGGCGATCACCACCGCAACCGGCGGTGACCTGGTGCAGACTCAGCGCTTGCCTGGGATCATTGCCCCGCCTCAACGCCGACTGACCGTACGCGACCTGGTTGCACCGGGCACCACCGAATCGAACTCCATCGAGTACGTGCGTGAAACCGGCTTCACCAACAACGCCCGTACTGTGGCGGAGACCACGGCCAAGCCGTATTCCGACCTGACGTTCGGCCTGGCCACTGCGAACGTGCGGACCATCGCCCACTTGTTCAAAGCCAGCCGCCAGATGCTGGACGATGTCAAGGCACTCCAGAGCTATATCGACGGTCGTGCACGCTATGGCCTCAACATGGCGGAAGAAGCTCAGCTGCTTTATGGCAATGGCACCGGCGTGAACCTGCAAGGCCTTATGACCGTTGCTCAACTGTACGCTGCCCCGGCTGGCGTAGCCGTAGTGGGCGAGCAGCGCATTGACCGCCTGCGCCTGGCGCTGCTGCAGGCCGAACTGGCCGAATTCCCATCCGACGGCATCGTGCTCAACCCGATCGACTGGGCGGCTATTGAGCTGACCAAGGACGGGGAAGGCCGCTACATCATCGGCCAGCCTCAGGAAGGCACCAACGCGAAGCTCTGGAATCGCCCTGTGGTTTCTACCCAGGCCATGACACAGAACGACTTCCTCGTCGGTGCGTTCAAGCTTGGCGCCCAGATCTTCGACCGCATGGAAATCGAAGTGCTGATCTCGACCGAGAACAGTGATGACTTCGAGAAGAATATGGCAACGATTCGTGCTGAAGAGCGCCTGGCCTTCGCCATCTACCGCGATGAAGCGTTCGTTACCGGTCCGCTGATCACTCCTTAATTCCTTGCGCTAGGGCGTCAGGAATGGCGCCCTACAGGAGTATTTCCATGGCACGTAAACAGGAAAAACCAGAGTCCACGGGTGAGCCGAAGGATGCTGCCTCGACCACTGTATCGAGCGGCAGCCAGCCTCAAGATGGAGCGTTGTCCCTTTCGCCTGGTGAAGCCGCCTCGCCAAACCCTGGCGAGGCGGGCGCTCCCGCAACTGATTCAGGCTCGGGCGCAGAGCAGACACCGCCAGAAGCACCGGCAGAATCGGGGGCCGGATCGGGCGTCGCTGCAGGCGACCTGGGCGCCAGTGTCAGAGCTACCGCTACGGAAACGGGGGCATCGGTAGGTGAAGGCCAGAGCGGGCCGACGGTGATCGATTCTGGCGACGATACCGACCATCCAGCTGCAGGGGATCTGGTTGCAGCTAACCCAAATCCAGTGACTCTTCAGATCTACCCGATGCGGTCCTACATGGATGAGGGCGAGCTGCGCCGCCGGGGCGGTCCAGCCTATGTGGTGCCACGCAGGCACGCAGAGGATCTTGTGCAGCGAAAGTTGGCATCGCTCGAACCGCTGAAGGAGTGAAGACATGCCGGTGATCAGTTTGACCACAGCCCGTCATCACCTGCGAGACCCTGACGATGATGACGAGTACCTGGAGCTCCTGATCGAGGCGGCTGAAGGGCAGGCGATGGACTATCTGAACCGCCGCGTTTATGTCGATCAGCAGGCGCTGGATGATGCTGTCGCCGCTGGCGATGCTGGCGAGTCCCCCATGATCAGCAACAAGCAGATCCAGGCCGCATGCTTACTGATCCTCGGCCACCTTTATGCCAACCGTGAGGACGTTGTGACCGGGACCATCGCCACTGAAATTCCGAAAGGATCGGTGGCACTCCTGACTCCACATCGGATTGGGTGGGGGGTATGAGGGCCGGACCGCTGCGCCATCTGTTCAAAGTGACATTCCCCCAGGAGGAGCGCAACAAGTCCGGGGGCGCCACGGTGACGTGGCTGCCAGCAGTACGCCCTGACATGTGGGGCGAACTCCGAACTCCCACCGGTCGAGTCGCGCCGATTGCTGAAAAGCTGCAGGCCGTCGTCACTGCCGAGATCATTGCCCGACCCCGGGCCGATATTGTGGCTGGCTGGCGTGTTACTCGGCGCGGGGTCACCTACAAGGTAGAAGCGGTTCTGCCTGATAACGAAAACACGCTGATGAGACTTCTGTGCTCATCCGTCCCAAATCCATGAGGTGGAACATGAAAATCCGAGCACTGGGCCCTTTGACGGGCGCATCTGGTGAGCGCGAGAAGGGCGAAGAGTTCGAAGTGACCAAGGAGCAGGGCGAGGGCCTGATTGCCCGCGGTTACGCCGAAGCCGTCACCGACAAGGCTGCGAAGCCCGCGAAGGCTGATCCGGCCAAGGAGTAGGGTATGGCCCGCCGGTCGAGCATTCGCGGCGATATCCGGCTGCGCCGGACGCTTCGCAACATTCACAAAACGATGGATAACGAGTTGCAGCCCGCGATGCTGGTGGCCGCGAACCGCATCCTCGAAACCCAGCGAGAGTTAATGCCCAAGGACACCGGCGCAGCCGCTGCAGCGCTGCGGGTGTACGTCTCGTCCAGCGGTTTAGATGCCCAGATCGGCATCCGTGGCAAGCGCGACAACCGGAGGTTCTTTTACCTGCGCTTCATCGAGTACGGTACCAAGGGCTATACCGGCGGTAAGCGGGCCGGTGATCGCAACCGGCGTGTCACCAACAAAAGCGACGGCACCCACTTCTTCGGCAAGTACCCGGATATCCCGGCTAGGCCGGCTCACCCGTGGCTGCGACCATCTATCCAGGTCAACCGTGAGTATGTCCTGGCTGACATCAAGGCCGCCGTAAACCGCACGCTGCGTAAGGCAAGCCAGGGGGTAGGAGATGGCTGATCCATCACTGGCCCTGCAAGAGGCCATCTTTGCAAGGCTTCAGGCCGAGGTCAGTTGCCCGATCTACGACGGCGCGCCGCTGAACGCAGAAATGCCGTACGTCTCGATCGACCGGGAGATATCAGTCAACAGCAGCCCGATCTCGGGCCGTAAGCGCGAAAACCGGCTGGTGTACCTGTCGGTCTGGTCCGATGCCGTGGGCCAGGCCGAGGTCAAACGCATCAACGGCGAGGTCATCGCTGCCTTGGACGAGCGCCGCCTCCCGCTGGAGGTGGGTCGTGCCGTTTCCGTTCGTGTTGAGCAGGCCGACGCTCAGCGCGATGCCGACGGCATGACCTACCAGGGCTCGATCACCGTTCGCGTGATCACCACCCACTGAATCAACCACTGGCCGCGCTGCGGCTTCTATCCAACGTGGCTTTGGAGGATCACCCATGCCCGCAGAAGACAACCTCAATACAGCCGCCGGCTGCCGCCTCTTCATTGGCGGAAAGACCGGTGCGACCACCAAAACCGAGTTCGAGGCCGACACCTATGTGCGTGTTGGTGAAATCGAAGACCTCGGCGAGTTCGGCGACACCTTCAGCAGTGTGACCTTCACGTCGCTCGAGGATGGCCGTGTGCGCAAGTACAAGGGCACGGCTGACGCCGGCGACATGACCCTCACTGTGGGCCTGGATAACGGTGATGCCGGCCAGAACGCGGTGAAGACTGCTCACAAAGACCGCAGCAAAGGTGACTACAACATCAAGGTGACCCTGAATGACGGCGACCCTGATGCCTCGCCGGCGATCAGCCCGACCACGTTCTACTACCGGGCAAAGGTCATGAACAACACCGTGGCTGCAGGCGCCGCTGACAATGTGGTGCGCCGCAACATCACCCTGGGCATCAACTCGGAAATCCTCGAGTTGCTGCCGGCCCCTGTTACCCCATAAGCGCCCGGGGCTTCGGCCCCGGCCTCACAGGACCTGCCTAATGAACAATACGCTGCACGGTACCGTTACCGTCAAGCTGGGTGATGAAGAGTTCACCCTGACCCCAACCCTGAAGGCTGTGCGGGCTATCGAGAGCCGCTTTGGTGGTCTGCGTGGGGCTTCCCAGGCAATCACGGCGCTCAGCGTCGAAGGTTGCGCGATCATTCTGGTGGCCGGTGCCGGCCTGGACGAGAAGGCTGCCAAGGCGGTGCCGGAGCTGATCTGGATGCACGGTGTGCTTGACGCGTCGACCCAACTGAACGCCTACCTGGTTGCACTCTACAATCCGCGCGGCAAAGAGCCGGGAAACGACCAAGCCGGGACGGCGTAAGCGTCATCGAAGACGGAAGTTACGTTGACCGGCTTTATTCGATCGCTACGGGATGGTTGGGCTGGGCACCGGATGTTGCTTGGTGCACGCCGCTGCCTGAGCTTTTCATGGCACTTGATGCCCGGCTCGAATGGTCGCAAATGACCAACCCTTTCGGCAAAGGGAAGGCCCAAGGCGCCAAGCAGAAACCGAGCGCCTCGACAGTTGCCGACAAGCTGCGCCAGGCACTTACGGGCCGAGGCAAGTGACTCAATTCCCGCTCCGGCGGGTTTTTCGTTCTGGAGAATTACATGGCCGACCAACAGGTCCAGGGAATGCTGGTCCAGATCGAGGCGACCACCGCCCAGCTGCGTCGGGAGTTGGCCAATGCGGATCAGTTGGTCGCGCGGTCATCCCAGGCGATTGACCAAAGTCTGGCTAAGGTCGATTCGGCTTTTGATCGAGCTGGCGCAGCAGCGCAGCAAGCCGGCACTCTCATGCGCGGCGCTTTCGCGGCAGTGGCCGGCGCCGGTCTGATCGGCAGTATCATCCAGCAAGTTGACGCCTACGGGCAGATGTCTGACCGGATGAAGGCTGCAGCTGGTAGCGCAAGTGAGTACCAGCTGGTTCAGGATCACCTGCTACAAACTGCGCAGGAAACCTACCGTCCTCTGGCTGAGGCGCAAGAGCTGTACATCCGCACTGCTGACGTTATGCGTAGCCTGGGCTTTAACACCCAAGAGACGTTGGATATCACGGATAGCTTCAGCTTTCTGCTGGTGACCAACGCGGCTGCTGCAGATAAAGCCGGGTCGGCCTTGGATGCTTATTCTAAGGCGCTGCAGACCGGCAAGGTAGAGGCGGATGGCTGGGTGTCTATTCAGGACGCCATGCCGACCATCGTCAATGCGATTGCCGCCGCCACCGGCAAGAGCGCCGAGGAGATCCGGAAGCTCGGCGTCGAGGGCAAGCTGTCGCTCGATTACATTAATATCGGCCTGCTGCGCAACGTGGAGGTCAACCGCAAGGCTGCGGCCGACATGTCCACCAGCGTGCAGGACGCGATGGTGAACATAAGCAACTCCATTCAGGCATTCCTGGGTGGCATGGAAGAGCAAACCGGCATAGTCGCAGGCTTTGCGAACGTGCTGATTGCGCTGGCGAACAACGTCGACCTTGTGGCCGTGGCCATGGGCGGCGTTGGTGCAGCTGCGCTGACCAACTACGTTGTGAAAACTGGGCTGGCCGTGCAGGCAGCGCGGGCTGACCGGGCCGCACGAGTTGCCCAGGCCGAGGCAACACTGCAGGCGGCGATAGCAGATCAGCGGAAGGCTCAGACGGCTACCATTCTCGCTGAGCGGGAAGCGATTGCGGCGCGAGGCACCGCAGTTCAGACCCAAATGTCCATTCAGCTAGCTACCGCGCGGACAAAGGAGGCCGCAGCAACCACCGCAGTAGCAACCGCTCAGTCTGGCTTGAAGGCCGCTTCGGCCGGTCTCCTTGCAGGCCTGGGCGGTCCGATGGGGCTGGCAATCCTCGCCGGCACCGCAGCGGCAAGCTTCCTCTTGCTTCGTGACAACGCGGACCAGGCTGGGGTCAGTCTGGAGGACATGCAAAAGCCCGTATCCCAACTGCGGGAGGAGTTCCAGAAGCTCAACCAGGACCAGCGCGAAGCTGCCCTGGTGAAATGGCAGCAGGAGCAGATCAGCGCTACGGACAAGGTCAAGGATGCCTACGGAGATCTTGCCCAGGCCATCCGCTCTGCAACAGTGACAGCACCTGTTCGCGACTCGGGCGGCCAGTACAACAAGCAGCTGGCCGAGTACCAAGGGGTTATCGATCGGCTGAACGAGGCTCGTTCCTCTGGTGCCGACCTGGCCCCGATCCTCAAGGAAGTGGGTAATCGCCTGCAGTTGCCGGGGGCTACGGTGCAGGGCTGGATCACCCAGGCCGGCGCCGTCAGCGATGCTGATCAGCGCTCAGGCCTGATTGCCGAAACCTTGCGTGTCCTCACTGGGGTCACCAAAGAAAACACAGTCGCGACCGAAGCGAATAATGCCGCGAAGAGCGGCATGAGCAGCGCTGGCCAGACTTACCTGGAAACCCTGCAGAAGCAGCTCGGCGGCCTGCAAGACAACAATGACGCTATCAAGATCGCGAACCGCTACATCGCCGAGAATGCGGACCTCACCGAAACAGATCGCCAGGCCATCCTGTCGGCAGCTAACGCCATCGAGGCGCAGAAAAAGGCCAATGACAAGGCGAACAAGTCCAAGCGCGAGGGGGAATCAAAGTCTGAGCAGGCTGCCAAGAAGCAGCTGACGGATTTCAAGGCGGCGGAAGAGGGCTACAAGCGCCAGATCGAGCTGATCAACACCACTGGTGACAAGCAGAAGAACGCCACGGAAGTCGCGAAACTCTCCTTCGAGCTTCAGGAGGGCAAGCTCGGCAATCTGTCGAAAGCCCAGCAAAAGCGCCTGCTTGAGTTGGCCGCCGAGCTGGATAGCCTGAACAAGATCAAGAAGGCCAACGAAGACGATCTAAAGCTCAGCGCTTTCAAGGCTGCTCAGCAAGCCGGCACGCAGTCGGCGGTAAATGGCTATGCCCAAGAGTTGGCCGGTATTGGCCAGGGGGACAAGGCCCGCGACCGTATGCGGTCTGAGCTGGCATTGCGTCAGAAGTATGTCGAAGACCTCCATTCCCTGAATGAGCAGCGGAACACCGGGCAGATTGAGCCGGAGCTGTATGCGAGCGAAACACAGGTCCTCCAGGAGGAGCTCGACAAGAGGTTGCAAGCTCAGCAGACCTACTATGCAGCGATTGACGAGCAGCAGTCTAACTGGATGAACGGCGTTCACGAAGCGTGGGCGAACTTTGCCGACGAGGCACAGAACTACTCAGCCCAGGCTGCCGATTTGACCAACAGCACCCTCGGCAGCGCCAAGGGTGAACTGAGCACGTTCCTCAAGGATGTTGCCACCGGAGCGGAAGATGCTGGCGATTCACTGAACAACATGTTGGGTGGGTTCGCAGAATCTGTCCTCAACGCGCTGGCCGACATGGCGGCGCAATGGCTGGTTTACCAAGGCGTGCAGATGCTCGTCGGAAAAACGACCCAGCTCAGTGCTGCTGGGATGATGAGCGCGAATGCCCAGGCAACCGCGTTGCAGGCCGGCCTCGCTGCCTTTGCATCTACCGCTGCCATTCCGATTGTCGGTCCCGCCTTGGCGCCTGGCGCAATGGCTACTGCCCTGACTATTGCTAACCCGCTGGCTGCGGCTGTGGGGATGACAGCGATGTCTGGGGCGGGGTTCATGGAGGGTGGTTATACCGGGAACGGTCGTCGAGACGAAGTCGCAGGCCCGGTTCACCGGGGGGAATACGTTTTTGACGCAGAAGCAACCGCCCGGATAGGGGTTGGCACTCTTGAAGCCATCAGCAATGGGCGTGCTGCTTTTATCGGCGGTCCAGGCAGCTCTTCGGCCGGCTCTGCCGATGGAGGTGATTCTGTCGGCGGTGCTCAGCCCCGGGCGCAGCTGTCCCCGAACGTCAACTTGTACGAAGACGCCAGCCGCGCGGGGCAGGTTCAGCACTCCACTGGCCCTGATGGCCGTCAGATCTTGGATATCTGCGTGGCGAACATCAGGCAGGGTGGTCAGTTGGCCAAGGCATATGAGCAGTATTACGGGGCGAAAAGGGTAGGGCAATGACAGCAATTGCAACGTTGTATGCCTCCGGGGGCAGGGCTTGGATCATCCCTACCATTGAGCTCCGCTGCGTTTCTTGGCCTGGCCCCGTGTACATCTGTTCAGCGTTTGAAGATCTGGTGGCCAGGACCGAGGACGGCGTTCTGGCGACGTTCACAGCGGCTGCCTTCGACGCTGCGTTGCCCAAGCGTGACAACAGCGGCAACCAGTCGCTGACTTTCGCGATCGATAACGTGACTGGCGTTGCTCAGCAACTTATCGATCAGGCGCTGGAAACCAGGCAGAAGATCACCATGATCTTCCGCACGTACCTGTCGTCTGACTTGTCCGCGCCGGCTGAGAAGCCATACCGCATGAACGTGCTGAGCGGCTTCATGGAAGGGGCCACCGTTCAGCTGCAAGCCGGCTACTTCGACTTCGTCAACTTGGCTTGGCCAAGGCGTAAGTACACCTTGGATTTCGTGCCAGCGCTCCGCTACACCTGATTTGCAGGCGTGCTTCAGATGATGGCGTTTTGTTATAGTCCCGCGCTTCTGAACGGAGCAAGCCATGAAAAAAGCGTTGTTTGTTGCATTGATGGGCGCTGTACTCGCCTCTGGTTGTACCGTGCGCGTCGCCGATATGACAGTTGCCAGCACCAAAAACTACAACCTGAACTCGTCCAAGTTCGTGAAGGGTAAGCGGGTCATTGGCGAGGACAACTACCCGGTGATCCTCTTCCCGTTGGGCTTTCCCAACATCAAAACCGCTATGGATGACGCTATCCAGAAAGACCGATGCGCAGTCGGCCTGAGCGATGTGGTTATGACTTCAGTCAACCACTCCTTCATTTTCGGCATGATCGGTTATCGGGTCGAAGGTGATCTGATCATCGACCAGACGCAGCCTGGATGTGCATCCAAGGCCTAGGTCGAAACTACTCCAAATAGCCCAGCCATCGTGCTGGGCTTTTTATTGGGTGTTGGAAATGTTTGATAAGTACCTAGAGGCTACCTACGAAGATGGCGGGCGCGGCCCTGCGTGCTTCGATTGCTGGGGCATGACCAGGCTAGTACGTCATCAGGTCTATGGTTTGCCGCTGCTTCCGAGCTGGGGGTATGTCCGTAACACCATGCCCAAAGAATTCACCCGGGCCGTAAATATTGAGTCATCGGCCATGGAGCGCTGCGAACCGGAAGTAGGGGCTATTGCCTGCATCTGGCGAGGGGAAATCTGCATCCACGTTGCGCTAATCGTTGAGGTGGAAGGTCGGTTGCACGGCCTGGAGATGAAGCCCAGCGGGGCAACCATCAAACCGCTACGGCGTTTTCAAGACCAGTATCTGAAAGTGAGCTACCACCGTGATCGAATTTTACCCGAGCAAGCTTGAGGGTTCTCCCCTGGAGCGCCACCGGACTGATCAGGTTATGACCATTGAGGGTTGGCTTTTTCAGAACGTTCCAGGCTATACGCCCCGGCAGTCACCGCCTATAAGCGTCGAGCTGAACGGGGTGTTCATCAATCCTGAGCGCTGGGCGAAAACCGAATTTTCACCCCAAGACACCGTGAGGATCTACCCGGAACCGAAAGGTACCGGCTTGGAGGTCGCAGTGTGGGCCGTTGTTGCCGCAGTGGTTGCTGTCGGCGTGGTCATGATGACCCAGAGGCCATTGTCTACCCCGCGCAATCAGGGGCGGTCGGGGCAGAATCTGAACTTGGCCAAGACCACGGGCAACCAGGTCAAAGTGGGCGATGTTATACGCGAGGTTGCAGGCAGGACTCGCATCTTTCCGGACTATCTGGTCCCACCTCGGCATTACTTCGTCAACGAGACGGAGCAATGGGTTGAGCTACTGCTCTGCGTTGGCGTCGGCGAGTTCGAGATAAATCCGACGGACGTCAAGATCGGCGACACCACGCTCGCTTCGCTCGGCAGCACTGCGCGATACAAGGTATACGGACCAGGTGAGTCACTGGCCGACGAGTCAGCCCGGTTGTGGTGGCATAACTCGACCGAAGTCGGTGCGACAAATACCGGATCTGGTGGCCTTACCCTCACCAACACCACTCAAGTAGCACAGCAGTTCAGCGGAAATGCTTTGCTGGCGGCTGATCTGGTGCTGAGCGTTCCAGAGGGTGCGGGATGGTTCCCGTTTGGCTGGGATAGCGGCATGATTGCGCGCGTCGAGATGACCTATCCGTACACCTTCACCGCCCCGGTTGATGGTAGTGCGACCATCGTCAGCGGCCCGCATCTCCCCATGCTTCAGGCATTCGTCGGTATGCGGATCGAGATCGCGGGCGCCAATGCTGGAAACTACATTGTTGCGAGCTACGAGCCTGAGGTGCCCGGTACACCGGCCGTGCCTGGTAACGCATCCATGGTCACCGGCAGCGCGGCGCCTGCTCGTTTCAACTTCGATGTGGTGTCGCTGAGCTTCACCGTATCGCGAGGAGTGAGCAGTTTCCCGGTATCGCTGAATACGAACGTTGCAAACCTTGCCGGCCTGGTTTCTGCGGTCAGCGCGTCTCTGTCCGGTACCGGCCTGGTGGCCAGTGCTTCTTCCGGGAGGCTGCGCATTGCTGAACAGGCCGCACCGTTCACTGGCTCGCCGCTGTCTATAACCGGGTCTGTATCTGACATCCTCGGCTCAAGCCCCGCGTTCGTAACGGGCGTTAAGACAGAGGCCGCCACGGACGGGCAGTACGCCCGCATGACCATGGCTTACGACGGTGGCGCTCCTGCGGTGGGGCTGCAGCCAGGATCGTTGCTTGCCACGATTGGCTATAGGGGGCTGCGTTACCGGATAACGGAAGTCTCCGATGACTCAGTGGAGGATGATGACAACGCTCCAGCGGATGAGAGCCACGGGCCATCGGCAATCACGGTCGTTCGGCTGACTGACACTGGGGCAGTGGACGATGACTGGCTGGGCTTCGACGCCATGCAAACCAGTGATGTATCGGTTGTGCTGGACTCTTCCACAACTGAAGGCGACTGGGCCGGCTCGTTCGCAGTCTGTCCGGAGAATGAGGTTGTCCGTCGCGTCGAATTGGACTTCTTCTTTCCCGCTGGGCTTATTGCCTATTCGAAGAAGGGACGTCAGGTTGAAGTAACCGTCAAGGTCGAGGCCCAGTATCGCGACATCAACACGGCCGGGGACTGGACAAGCGTTTTCTGGACGTTCAAGGCGGCTCGTCGAGACCAAATCGCATTCACCCGGGCAATCAACTTTCCTACCTACATGAGGGGGGAAATGAGGGTTCGCCGAATCGGTGAGGAGTCGTCGGACAGCAATCAGCAAGACCGTGTGCAGTGGTATGGCCTAAGGGCTCGCATTGATAAAGCCCCACTGCGTTATGAGGGGGTTACCACAATCGCGGTGTATGCGCGTGGCGGCACTAAACTTTCGGCTCAGTCCGAGAGCCAGGTGTCACTGATAGCCACCCGCAAGCTCCCTGTCCTGGTCAATGGCGCCTGGTCGGAGCCAACGGCTACCCGCGATATCGCGCCGTGGGCGTCTTATGTTTCGAAGTCGGTTGGGGCGACAGATGATGACATAGATATCGAAGAGTTCGTGCGGTATGGCGCCATTTGGCATAGCCGTGGGGACTACTTCGACTTTTCCGTGGAGGAGGCGGGCACGGTCAAGGAAGCGCTCAACGATGCCCTCAAAGCCGGATTTGCAGAGTTCACACTTGAGCGAGGCAGGATTACTCCGGTGCGGGATGAGCCGCGTAGCCAGATCCAGTTCATGTACACGCCACAGAATATGACTGGATCTCTCAAGCGTTCCTTCACCTTGCCAGCGCCGGACGATTTCGATGGCGTATCCATCAAGTACCTGGATGAGAAAACTTGGGCGGTAGAAACTGTGAAGTGCAAACTACCAGGTGACGCTTTCCAAACGGTCAAGGAGATCACTCTTGATGGTGTCACCGATCGTGACCGCGCCTGGCGCTACGGGATTCGTCAGCGTCGAGCTCAAGTCTACCAGAACAAAAGTTATAGCTGGGGAACTGAGCTGTCAGCTCTGAATAGTAGTTATCTGAGTTATGACGCAGTTGCGGATGATATCCCCGGGTATGCCCAGTCATCTGTGATGCTGGACTGCTCGATGGGTGAGGGGCCGGTAATCGTTGAAAGTTGTGAGCCTTTCACATGGGAGGCAGGGAAGACGCATGTTTTGGCTATCCGTCGTCCGGATGGATCGGTCAGTGGTCCATGGGCTGCTTCGAGAGTGGACGAGTTCCGAATAGCTATCCCGGCGATTGACTTTGTACCGGACCTCTCACTAGAAATTCAGCCACCTCATCTTTTGTTCGGAACCTCCACCAGGTGGTGTTATCCGGTATTGGTCACATTGATCGATCCCGGTGACTATGGAGCAGACATGGAAGCGATCAACTACGACGAGCGCTTATACGCAGATGATGACAACTTTGCACCTGAGGATGCCTGAGGATGCTTTCACTTCCAGATGGTCTTCCGTTGCCAGTTGCTGATGGCTACGGCTTCAAACCAGTCAGCCCGATAGTTAGAACGCCTATGGCAAGCGGCAGGGCAATGCAGCGTCGCCGGTTTGGCAGCGTTCCAACCATCCTGCGAGTAAGTTGGATCTTGTCGACCGAAGAAGCCAAGTTGTTTGAGGGGTGGTGTAAGTGGGAGATCGGCTGGATAGACTGGTTTCTTTGTCCCATCAGAACACCCTTAGGGCTTAAGCCGACCCGTTCCAGATTCACCGATATTTATGAAGGACCAGAGTTTGTCAGTGACGATCTATGGCGATACACGGCCTCCTTGGAGCTGTTTGAGTTGCCCATTGTCGATGAGGCTGTTTTCGCAGAGTTGCTCCTCGGCATGCCTTTGCCGGTCATGAACGCAGCTCTAACCGCCGAGCTTATGCGTTGGTACACCAAGTCTTGGCCTGGAGCCCAGATCAATTGAATGCTCGCCCGCTCATGCGGGTTTTTTTTCGCCTGGAGTTTCTATGAGCGTAGCTGCCGACAAACAGCTGTTCCATGACTTGGTCACCACCGCCAACGCGCTGTTCGTGTCCGACGCTGACTTCGTCACGATCAACGGCGTCACCAAGCCGACCCTGAAAAAGATCTATGCCGAGTTCCTGGCCAGCATTGGCACCTACCCAACTGTTGTCGAAGGCCTGACGAAGACCAACGGCACCGGGACTGACAACCGGTTCTTCACGGTGCCGTCCACGGGTGACAAGGCCGAGACGCGTTACCGCAACGACGCTGGGGTCGCCGTTGAAATCAACTCGATCCTGTCGTTCATTGCCAATGCCCTAACCATCAACCGTGGCAAAGCCTACCCGCTCCGGCAGATGAACCGGGGCGGCACGACTTCGGCTGCGAGCACTATCCTCAACAACCTGATTCTCGATGTGAAGGTGATTGGCGATGCGTCTCTGATCGACGGCCATTACTTCCGGATCGCCTACTTCCAGAACGAAGCCACGGCGAGCGGGGATTCTGACCACGGCATCGTGATCGAGCAGTTCAACATCGACAGCTATGCCAGCACCGGCACGGCCACGATCATCCACAACCACACCGACACGCCCGCCGCCATCGTGCGCAGCGGTGGTGTTCAGACCTTCGTTGTCATTCCGGCTGGCGTGCCTCTGTTGAGGTTCGTGATCACCATCGATGCCGCCTATCTTCCGGCCGCCGGCACCCCTATCATTGCCCAGAACCCGGCGAACGCCGCCTATTCGTGGATCATTGACCCGTCCTGCTATCAGCGAGTTGCAGGCATGGGGAACTCCATCACCGTTAACCGGGGGCGTGTTTACCCGGCCCGGGCTGCCACTCGGAACAACGTCACGTCCGCTGCTGACTCGGTGGGCTTCCACCTAAACGCGCTGCTTGACGTAAAGGTGGTCGGTGCGCGCCCTGGCTACTACTACAAGTTCGCGTATTTCAAGAACGGCGCGAGCGTGTCGGGCAGCTACCGTGATGGCTGGACAATTCATGAGATCGCCATCGATGGGTATGAAACCGCTGACAACCCTGTAACAGAAGTGCTGCGACATACTGAGTACGCCCCCGATATCCTTCGATCCGGGATTCAAACGGTCAAGCTCGATTGCCCGAGGTACCCAAGTCTCAAGTTCTACTTTGTGCTCGATGGCGAGAAGCTGCCGCCGCTGGGAACGCCTCTCTACACCCAGCGGCCATTTGATGGCGGGTACTCCTGGGTCATCGACCCGAGCAAGTATGTGTATCTGGAGACGAGCGGGGGCACGTCGTCTGGCGACGTGTCCGGAGCCTATTGGAGCGTTTCTGGCTCGCAAGTCAGCGTGGCATGGCGATCGGGCGCCTCGCTCTATCGCCTGGTGTTTGGCCCCAACGGATTCAACGATCTGCCGAACATCATCAGCCTTTCCCGCGCTACCGGTACCGACCCGAAAACGGCGGCATGGACAGTGATCAGCAACTCGCCAACGGACTGGCTGCCCCCGCTAGTCGTGTCGGCTGACGCGAATGGCGACCCGGGTGCGGCGGCCATCTACACGGGCGGCAACCACGGCTCTGACGGCAGCGCCGGTGGCAACAAGACTGCGCGGAACATCCTCTGCCGAATCATGGCTGACGGTCAGCAGGTGTTCTCGGCCAGTGAAGGCTGGGCGCAGAACGTGTCGGTTCTGATCATCAACGAGGTGATGGCCTACAACACTCTGGTGTCGGGTAGATACGTTCTGCGCGAATCGATCAACGTGCAGATCCGACCTGGTGCCCTGGATATGACCTTTGACCGGGCCGCGCTGGAAGCGGTGACGGTGGAGGGCGACAACGGGCCGCAGACCGTTACCACTGGCTTCCAAGGGACGCAGCTGTTTTATGGCGGCACGAACACGGCCAGGGTTGCGTTTGATCCAACTGCATCGAGCGGGACGAAGAGCGCCGCCCCCAATGCCTGGGCGCTGGTCTTCCAAGACCCCGCGAATGGCCAGCTGGCGACCTGGATGGACCGCGAGTATGGCGTCGGCAACGGCAGCAACGTGGCGTCGAACAGGGCTTACGTGCGAATGGGGGGGGCGACAAACCCCAAGGCCTATCACGCGGCTATCGCTGGCACACCGTTGCAGCTTGCAGCGGGCCAGTCCTACAAGTGGCGCGGCGGTTACGCGCTGCAGGCGCCAGGCCTGCAAACCGCAGGGGTCGACTCCTTCTTCAACCACTATCGCGCCGGCCGCCAGGTCATGGCTTATGCAATGCCTGATGCCAAGTGGATTGCCGTGTAGACGGAGTCCCGAAGCATCAACCGTTTTCGACTTAATCCCACCAGCCCGCCTCCGGCGGGTTTTTTGTGCCTGGAGAAAACCAATGGCAACACCACGCGGTGTACGCAACAACAACCCCGGCAACATCGATTTTAACCCAAGGAACGCTTGGCAGGGGCAGTTGGGCATGGAGGAGGGCGTGACCAAGCCTCGCTTCGCCAGGTTCGACCAGGCCGAGAACGGAATCCGTGCCTTGGGCAAGCTGCTGCTGAACTACCGAGGCAAGGACGGTATGCCCGGTGTCGGCCGCCCTGGCATCGACACCCCGCTGGAGTTCATCAGCCGCTGGGCGCCCTCCAGCGAGAACAACACCCTGGCCTACGCGCAGGCCATTGCCAAGCGCTTGGGTGTAGGCGTGCGCGACTCTATCGACATCTCCAAGCCGCAGGTGCTACGCGAAGCCGTGGTCGGCATCATCGTTCACGAGAACGGCGGCAACCCGTATAAGGCCGAGGTGATTGATGAAGGCGTTCGGCGGGCGCTGTCATGAAGGGGTGGGCCATAGCGGCGGTTGTTGCGCTGCTGGCCTCCCACTGGGCCGCTTACCAGCATGGCCTTTCGGTAGAGCGAGCGAACGCGGGACTGGCTTCAGCACAGCGGGACAGCGGTGACCGGCTGGCCGAGGTGATCGGCGAGCGGGATGCCCGTCAGGAAGAGCAACGACGCGCCACCGCGCAGGAACAGGCGAGAGCCAATGCCCAGGAAGAAAGAACGATTGCTGATGCTGGCGCTGCTGACGCCGATGCTGCTGGCCAGCGGCTGCGCGACGAAGCCAGCAAGCTCGCCGCCACCGTCAGTTGCCCCGGCACGGATACCACCGCTATCACCCGAGGCCAGGCAGCCACCCGCGCCGCCATGGTGCTCTCCGACCTGCTCGCACGGGCTGACGAACGAGCGGGAGATCTGGCGCAGGCATATGATCGCGCCCGAATAGCGGGGCTGGCGTGCGAAGCGTCCTATAATACCCTGATCAAGTGATAGGGATAGGGCGGTGGACAAGCGCACATTCATTGGCATGGTCGAGGCCGGCGAGCCGCTGATTCAACAGGCTATCGATGCGATGCGTGACTATCACCAGGCTCTGGATCGTTGCGCACCACCTGAGGAGGTCGAGCGCTTGCGCTTGCTGGCCGAGTCACTTTTCCAAGTTGTATCCGATTATCAACTGCGTGTGGTGGCGAAGGCGCGCGGCAAGGATCTGCCGCCGCTTCATTAAATCGTCAAACTTGTGGCTGATTCTGTTGGAAGACTACCCCGGATTGGGGTTCGTTATGTTTGGAGGCTAAGCTGCGTTTTTCTTGATATCGTTAGCAATGACAGAAAGGACGGATCTTACGGTCTTTACTGCTGAGTTTGCTTCGCCTGCAGTAATGCTCTGCTCGAGGAAGTAGTCGGCACGCACCCTGAGGCTGTGCATTAGATGTAAACGAGTGCCAATTCGACGAACAGTCCCTTGGAGTACTTTGTCCTCGCAGATGTAGTTTGTCAGGGATTCTGAAAGCTTGATGTGAGAGCCGCCAATCATTTGGCTTACCCCAAGTTCAAGGGTGTTGTCTGCAAGGTCAAGGGACTCATGATATGCGCTATAGTATGCGCGGCTCACAATTGACCGGTGATCAGGTTCAGTCAGGCTGCCTGAGGACAAAAGCTTTTCAGACCAGTCAAGAAAACAGCTGTTAGTGATCGGCATGCTTCAAGTCCATTGAGCAATTTGGTACTGAGGTATCTTTGGTGTTGGGTTTGTGAGCAATAAACAAAAACGTTAAGTTATTTAAAAGGTGCGCGACGTCAAAGTCAACAAGTCGGTCGCATAGCTCGTCGTTGAGGCGGTGTATAAAATCATCATCGCAAGAAAGTTCCGCATAGAAAGTCAGCGTGGAAGAGCCATACATGCCTGTTTTTCTAAAATATCCAGCTTCAATAAGCAACTCGTGCTCAATGAATAGCCCTTCAGCCGCCAAATAAATGCTGTTAGCCGTCTCGTCACTAATTCCTACGTCTTCAAAAAGCTTCGCTAGTCGAATTGCTCGCTGGACATCTACATTTTCCCCAAGCACTTCCGAGTTGGCTTTGTGTATGTTTGCCTTCAGTACGCTCATGAACTCGCAGGGCCGAAAAACGATCTGAGCAGTTTCGGCGAGGTCTATTAAAACTTCCGTCGCCTCTGGTGAATATTCGACAGCGGCTTTATAGTGCGAGTTGGCTAAATTTGCGAAACGGAGTTTAGCTAGCGAATGACCATAATTTTGATGAAGGCCAGGATCCTCAGGAGTGTATCGAAGCATTTCTTCGAAAACTTCAAAAGCCTGTTTGGCCTTACGCTCCAGAGTCAACAATATGCCCAAACACAAGCGCGCTTGCATATAATCGGCTTGCTCAAGTTTCGTGATCTCACGGCGCAGCCTAGCAGCCGTAAAGGGATCGGGCTGAGTATCGCTATGCACATGAGAATTAAGCTCCTCAAGCACGGTGTCGCATATTGTCTTGGCTACTGCCATCAGCCGCTCCTGGCTCTAGTACGGATGTGGCCCCTGCCACCATCCACCTACGGTAGCTTCATAGCGTTTACGACGCAACAGGGAAGCCTATTTCTGTCCCGAGTCGGGGTAGCTAGCGTAACCACATAGACACTGGTAATCAGGTACAAAAAAGCACCGAAGCAGAATGCTTGGTGCTTAGTCTGGAGGCAGTGTGTGAGCTGAGGGCTGTGGCCACGTAACTCGCCCTAGGTCCTTCATAATCCTATAGATAACGGCCGTGTGCAAGCGGCGTGGTGGCTAAAGGCTAGCTCGCGGAGGCCGAAGAGGCTGGTGACCGGAATATCCTCGTCCGAAATCGGCATGTAAAGTCTTTGATGCGATACGGCTGCTTCCGCTTCGGATCCGTTAGGTCGGGCACCCAATCAAACCACCCGCTTGCCAGTGCCAAAGCTCTGCCGTGTGACTACAGGCCTTTGAACAACGTCTTGGCTCGAGCATTAATAGGCTCCGGCCTCTTCCCCTTCGTCCCGAATGGCGACAACCCCATTGACCCCATCTACGGTCAGCCCACCCGCTACCTGGCGTATTACCTCGTCACGGGTAGACGGGGCGACGTTGTAACGCCCTATTGGCTCGTGGTCATAGCCATTTATCACGACCAGATCCAGCGACAACTGGCGCAGGTAGTGATCCATCGACTCGTAGATCGAGTACCGTCCGCACATTTTTCACCTCTCGCCCGTCAGAATTTTCATCACCCAGGATTGACCGGGCAGCCGATGCCGGATTTACTGTATATGCATACAGCATGCATTGGACCTTCCACAATGACCATCACATTTTTGGGTACGCCAACCGGCGGAAGCGATCCGCTACCGCTCTACTCGTTTCAAGTTCCGGCCGGTTTCCCTTCACCTGCAGCGGACCATCTGGAAGGCCATATTTCCCTTGATGAGCTATTCGACCTCCGCGCGCCTCATGTGTATCTAGTGAAAGTGGAGGGGGATAGCATGCAGGGGGCTGGAATCTACTCGGGCGATATCGTCATCGTAGACCGCGGCCGCGAAGCCGAGCACGGCGATGTGGTCATCGCTGCCGTCAACAGCGAGCCAGTTTGCAAGCGTCTGCATCGTCGCGACGGCGTCGTTATCCTGAAGTCAGAGAATCCAGCGTACCCGCCTCGGTACATCATGGAAGGCGATGAGCTCGTCGTTTGGGGTGTTGTGCGTTATAGCGTGCGCGACCATGCGCAGTGACCAGGTGTTCGCGCTGATCGATTGCAACTCGTTCTACGCGAGCTGCGAGCGCGTGTTCCGGCCAGACCTGGCCAAGACCCCAATTGTTGTGTTGAGCAACAACGACGGTTGCGTCATCGCCAGGTCGTACGATGCAAAGCCATTCGTCAAGATGGGCGAGCCGTACTTCCAAGCGAAAGACAAGCTGCGACGCCACGGCATCATGGCCTTCAGCAGTAATTACGCGCTGTATGGCGACATGAGTGAGCGCGTCATGACCCTGATCGAGTCGATGGTGCCGGCCACCGAGATCTACAGCATCGACGAATGCTTCGCTGACTTGTCCGGTATTCAGGAAAATCTGACTCAGTTCGGGCGGAAGGTGCGGTCCCGGATCTTCCAATGCACCGGCATCCCCGTGGGGGTTGGTATCGCCGGCACCAAGACCCTCGCCAAGTTGGCCAACCACACGGCCAAGCGCCTGCAGGCGCAGACTGGAGGTGTGGTCGACATTACCGATCCGTTCAAGCGCGATTGGGTGCTGCGCAATACCGAGGTGAAGGAAGTATGGGGTGTTGGCCGGCGGATGACTGCTCACCTTGAGGCAATTGGCATTCACACTGCGATGGATCTGGCCAAGGCTGATGCCTGGACGTTGCGACAGAAATTCAGTGTGGTCGTCGAAAAGACTGCTCGCGAACTGGCTGGCACGCCATGCTTGGAGCTTGACGAGGCCGAGCCCCCGAAACAGGAAATCTGCTGCAGTCGGATGTTCGGCAAGCGCCTCACTGAGCTGGTACCCATCAAGCAGGCTGTGGCCACTTACGTTGGTCGCGCAGCGGAGAAGCTCCGTGCCCAAGGATCGGTTTGCAAGCGCATGCGCGTGAGCATCCGGACTGGCATGTTCAACCCAGACGAAGCGCATCACGCTCAGGGGGCCCTGGTTGAACTGCCATATCCAACTTGCGACACGCTGCTGATGACCCGACTGGCCACAGAAGCGGTCAATCTTATCTTCAGGCCTGGCTATCGGTACAGCAAGGCAGAGGTGCTGCTGATGGACTTGCGGCAACCAGGTGAGTTTTCAGAGGACTTGTTTGCGCTGAACCAATCGGTGGCATGTGACCGACTGATGCAGGTGATGGATGACATCAACGAGCGCTGGGGGAGGGGGACAATGCGAGCCGCCAGCGTGCCGGGGACACCGGACTGGGGCATGAGGAGGGAGATGATGAGCCAATCCTATACGACGCGGATCGATCAACTGTGGACGGTCAAGTGTTGAGCTTGCCAGCCGCCTGGCTGGCCGAACTGAATGACCAGTCGGCGTTAGTGGCGGATCCTGATGGACGGGGCGCGGTGCTTGCCGAACTCGCGATTTCTGCGCATCGACGTAGTGAAGTTGATGCAGAGCAGCTGGCCGACATGCTTGAGTTTGCCGAGGCGGCCAGGCTGTGGGCGCTGGCTGAGGATGAAGAGGCAGCTTGAGCCGCCGAGGGGGGGCTGCTCAGTGAGGTAGAGCTGTCTAAAACTGGCGGAAGGGATCTCGGTGTTGCTGGGGAAAAGTCGGCGAAACTGACGGAACCGTATTAGACGCGCTCGATTCACAGGCCGCAGATGGCGCGGCCTGAGGTCGATTTCTTGCGCTACTGCTGCATTACTGGAGGGAAACCCGCTAGCTGACGACAAGTGTTGCACTGTGATGGCTCATGCCTGAGGAAAAAAGGGCTTCTTCATCTTTGGACGCTTCATGAAGATTTGCCAAAACGAGCGCTACGTCCTCTCGAGCGCGTATGGCGAAAGAGCTGTCCTTAATGCATCGCTCCCAAGGGGCGCTCAACAGCTCATGATGTGCGGTCATATAGTTGCCTACATTTTTTTTAAGCGGCGGCGGGTTGAGCTCCGTGGTTCTGCCGTGCGCGATCGTGTTTCTGAACTTGAAAAGCTCCGTTATCGTCTGCAGCGGTCTGGCGCCAGAACCTAGTGGAAAGGTCGCTCCAATTTCGCGACAGAGCAGGTTGAATTTTTCATCAGTCGGAAGGCGATCATGATCGTTCCATCGATCCATGGTTCGAGATCCAAGGTGATTCAGATACGCTTCGAATGTGAAGGCCGTTAGCAAGATGCTGGATAAAAATTGCCATGACGAGCCTTCCTGGTTCATAAGGCCTACGTCGAGAACGCATTCTGAGGCATGCCAAAGTTCCGAGTAAGTGTGCACTGTACGTCGTTTTTCTACGATGACATCAAGCGGCTTCGACATTCACAAAACCTTTGGTTAGGTAGGGTTCTATCGCCTCTCTGGCGCAGCGTAAACCTTACAAAAATCGATTCCAAAACAGAAGTGGTGACCCTTGCTGCATGCGGCCTGTAGCAGAGCCATTTCGTTTTAGTTTTGGAATCGATATCGCTTCTGGAGCCGCATGGATCGGGTGCTCATACCACGGTCTTGAAGACCGTTGAGAAGCGCATGGCCGCTTGCGACAGGTTGCGATCGCAAGTTGGTCACCGACCGCTATCAACCATAGCAACCGTTTCGTGCGGCAGTCGGCCTGGAGCAGCCGGCCGCACAGTCGACGAAATCAAGGGCTGAGGAAACATCACCGCTAACGTTTGAAGGTCCAAGCGGCGGAAAAGCGTTGGTAGGCAGAGGCTTCCTGTTGTAAATTTATCAACCATTTGAGATTTGTCATTCAATCAAGGGGCCGATAGTTTAATGATTAGCCGTGCTTCTGAACTGTTCCAGAATTTTATTGAGGTCGAACGGCGCAAATTAGCGGATATAAATATGCCGCACATGCCCACTCTCGGTACTGCATACGAGGAAATCACGAAGGCAGGGCTATATCAGGATTTTGCGATCCCTAAAAGTCTTGATCTGAGAACTGTGTCCGGCTTCATTTCCGTAGGCGGGGAAATGCTGCCTGAACAGATTGACTGCATGTTGGTTCATGGAGAAGGACGACGGTATGGCTTAACGAGCGATTATATATATGATGTAGAACAAGTGCTTTGTATGTTTGAAGTCAAGAAGACTCTTCGGAGAGCTGATTACGTCGATGCTATGCAGCACTTGGCTAACATTAGAAAAAAATTCGCGAAACATTTCGAAGTTAAGCTAAATGAGGGTGTCTATCCTGATATATCCCGAGCACGTTTATGGTTTTCGCAGATAACAGGAAAAGCGGCTCCTGACCACTATCTAGGGATGCATAAATTGCCACGAGGTGAAGGGATTCTATTTTATACCCTTATCCAAGAGTCTTTGGCGCCGGTAAGCATTATCCATGGCTACGACGGCTTCAAGACCGAACACGGCTTACGGTCGGCGTTCGCTAGCATCCTGGAGGAGAACTGGCAGAACGGCGATCAAAGATTAGGTGTCCCCAGTATTCCAGCACTCGTTACTTGCGGTAAATTCTGTATTGTAAAAGGGAACGGCATGCCTTTCCTGATCATGCGTGATGACGAGTGGGTCCCCGTTTTTTCGACTTGCCATAACTCTGCGAGTTTAATTTTGGAAGTTGTTTGGTCGAAAATTTCCGCATTTTTTGATGTGAAGATGCCTTGGGAAGACGGCCTTTATATGAATAGTCCGCAGCCTCTGTTGATTGCCAAGGGCGTTGAAACTGGTACGCAGGCTGGATGGGTCTACAGAACAATCGAGCCTAAGCAAAAGCACCTTGTACGGGAAGATGATAGGTCGTGGAAACCTTCCGAGGTAGGGCGACCAGAAATGGCTGCGTTAAATATTATGGCCGCGCGTGGAGGGTATCTGCCGCTCGATGGAGGGCTAGACGAATACCTCACGGGTGAGCACGGTTCCAGTTTGGATGCGGTACTTCAGAATCTCAAATTGACCCGAGAGTTTATGACGGAGGATGAGTGGGTGAGGCCCATTCACAGAACGACATACATCTTAACCAATGATGACGGGACAGGACTCGTTTCTTCAGAGAAAGAACGGCTTGACCTGTGGTGTGCTGAAACTGGGTGTGAGCCATCTTATTTGATCATTTGCCTTCTGGAATAGTAGTAACCCAATCGTCGCTAACTTCGCAGACGCCACGACCGGCCGGTCTGGGTCGAAAGCGGTTGTGGCGACTACCAATTGATACCAATTTTGATACCACTGACGGGGAAATTAGGGGTGAGGAGGGGGATTTCGTCCAATAAAATCAAACCCTTAGAACCGCTCAACACTCCCTAAGAACTGCATGGTGATGTTGGCGGCAGGGGATGAGAATTGGTGACAGAAAACCGCTGTATGTGCGTACAGCCAGCTTGTACCAATTTTTGTACCAATCGCTGTGTTTTCCAGTGGGATGCAGTGTGGCGGTATGGGCTGGAAGGCCCGTAAATACGGGCTTTCCTCACTTTCAAAAACTCGCCAAACCCCAAAAAACATCTGTGGAGTATGGCCCAAACGCTGTCGAATGCCTTATGACTAAAGGGCGCAAGGTGAAGGAAATTTAATCCTGTAGCGGAGCAGTGCCTGATTTCAGGCGCACGGCCGCGCTGGCCGCTCGGCGCGGCCATGATCAGGTCGGATAGCAAATCAGTCTGTACGCAGGATGGGAAACAGTTCTTTTGGGTTGCGTGATTCGGCGTTCATCAACGTGCACGCTGCCGCCGCTTCGGACTTGTTGATATAGCCCCGCTTGAGCCGCTGTTTTTCCTGGTTGTCGTAGATATCAAAGCCGCCCGAAGTGGTAGCGGCATAGAACCGGTTACCGATGCGGAAAGAATCACCTTCCACTGGCACGGCAGGGACAATAACGAATCTTGATTGCATGTTTCGCGCCTCCCCAGGCAGACAGTTAATTATTAGTCTGGGAGCGGGAAGGCAACAATATGACTCATCGAGACTAATCACTGGCGTGGCGTGTCACGGCGATCCCGGCGCAACCCGTGATGGGCAGGGCACCGGGATGCCTTTAGGGCTTGCATCGATCAGCGGTGGATCAGTGACAGTTCGCTGATGATGCAGATCGAGCCGTCATCGGCCGGTGTTGCATCGGTGTAGTCAACCTGGTTGTAGATGCCGCCGTGAAATTCGAACAAGCGTGGCGCCCAGGTACTGTCGAGTTGCAAATTGCCTGACGAGCCGGAAACACCGTTGTATTTGGCCGTTACGTTGACCACGCCGGCAGACGTGGTGTGGATGCTGACGATGAACCTGCCTCCCAGCGGCACGCCTTTCAGCACTGTCGAGTTCACCGGGTCGGCCTGGTTGTAGGTGCGCCGAAACCCCAGCGTGATGTTGCCCTTGTTCCAGAACACCTTCACCGGCGGGCTATCGTCCCCACGTACGTGCATCTGGGCGATGACCACCTTCTGTGCAGCGTTGACCTTGGTCAGCGTCATGGTTTGGTAGTTCCAGTGATCCTGGGCGCTGGCCAGTGTCCAATCCTCAGTTTCCGTCCACTCGCAGCGGGTCCTGTGGGTGCTTTTGCTTGAGGCGCCTTTGGTGGGGGCTGAGAACTGGATCGAACCATCGCTGAGCACCTTGACGATGCTCGGGTAGCTGGCAATTGCTTCGGCACCGTTGAGTTCGAGTGCAACGGGGTTGGTCGAGGATACGGCTACCGGCGTAGCGATGATGAGGTTGCTGATGTCTACGGTCATGAGAACTCCTGACGCAAAGCTAGGATTGGCTGGGGGCTCTGGCGGCCGCGTTTGCGGCTGCGGGATTGAAATTAGCGCCAGGCTAAATTCTAGTCAATAGCTTAAGGCTAAATAAATTTCGCTTTGCGCAAAATTACCCAATGGCGAAAATTTTCAGCGGTGGGGGTTTACGCTGGATTTGGCGGTGAGATAAGCTTTCCTTAGATACTGTACAAATATACAGCTTTCAGGATGAGAATATCTCTATGCACATGCAGTCAACTTCCCAGCAGCGTCAGGCAATGACCGGAATCGAGCGTCTTAGCCTGCGGGTGTCGTCGATGATCAACCACCCGGTCGCGCAGACCCAGCGCTGGGTTGTGGTGCATCGCCTGGATACCGACGGTGATGCGGAGTGGGAAGAGGTGATGGGCCTGTTGTCCGAAACGTCCGAGTTGGACCTTACGTTCAACGATGACGAGAGCGTTACCGTACGTTGGGCGCGCAGCAGCGTGGAGGAGCGCGACGACTTCATCGTTGAGCAGGACAGCAAGGCGGAGGAGGTGGAAGCGCAGGCGCCATTCTGAGCATCATGAAAAGCCCGCCTGGGTGGCGGGCTTCGGCGTTAAACCAGGTGTGCATTCCACACCAGCAGCACCCGGGCCTGGATGTAGGTTTCTTCGCGGCGAATCATGCGGTCCTTGTGCCGTGAGTTGTCGGAGATCATCTCGAAGTGGTCCTCATCCGCGATTTGCAGCCGCTTGATGTAGATGTGATCGCCCCAGGAAAAGAAATAGATCCCGTCGCCCACGAAATCCCGGATGCTCACATCCACGATCAGTGGGTCACGGTGCCTGATGGTCGGCTCCATTGACTGGCCCCAGCCGGTCACCATCTTGAGGTGGTGGTGTTCAGTGAATTCCACGCCCAGCTCGCGAAGATGGCTGGGACTGACGCGAACGTCCTTGAACATTTCCGGGTAATCGTGGGGGATCTGGCCACCGCCCATGGCAGCCCGCACGTCGTAGTGGGCAATCCATACTTCATCACCCACCAGGCCAGGGCGGACAAGCTCGGCCTTCACCCGTGTGGCGTCCAGCGGCGCTTCAGCTGCGACCAGCAACCGCTGCCGGGTTTCTTCGGGGATGCCTTTGCCACTTCTGGCAAGCATCTGCTTGACCAGGTCGGCCGCAGAAAGTTTGCCGTCGCCAGTTTCGACCGGCAGCTGCACCGGGTCACCTGTCGACAGTGCGTCGAACCACCCGCGTGGCAGGCCTTCGATGCCCTCGATTCGGCGGGCTACGTCATCGCCCAGGTTTTTTGCGGTCTTGTCAGAAAGGATCTGGCTCAGGTGTGCAGGCGCCATCCCCCAGCGCTCTGCGCAGGATCCCTTCCTCTGGCTGCCGATCAATTTGACCAGGTTGTGCTTGCGAATGTCGTAGATGTCCATAGGGCAAAGCATGCCAGTGTTTAGCTTGCTGCTAAATGTGCGCATGGCTAAATTGCCTCTTGTGATGAAATTAGCTGTAGGCTAAATTAAAGCGGCGAACAAGGAAAGCCAGCGAGACACTTTTCTCCAGGGCTCATCACATCATCATTGGTAATGAGGTTCACATGGATCCGACCGACCTCGGCCCGGGCACAGTCACTTGGCTGAGCGGTACGGGCACTGTGTTGCTAGGTGCGTTTCTGTGGCTGCGCAAGTGGTTGTCCAGGGATGCGGCCGAACGTGCGATGGACAGCGCGGATGTTGCAGTTATCCGCCGCCTGACCGAGCTGCTGGACATCGAGCGGGATGCCCGCCGAGAGGCAGAAACCAAAGCGGACCAGCTGGCCAGGGAGCGCAACGAGCTGGTGCTGACCGTAGGGCGGCTTCAGGGCAAGATCATGGTGCTGAGCAGCCAGCTGAGCCGTAGCTCGCAACGCTGAGGCGGCCCAGGCAAAAAAAAGCCCACCATCTTGGTGGGCCATAAGGGCGTAGGGAGCAACGCACAACAAATTCGGGTCAGGCAACCAGGGTGCCGGGTTGCAACTGTTCAACCAGTGCCTGGGCCGAGGCCAGTGTCGGCATCGGGCCGCTCACGGCTTCACCGTTGCGTACCAGGTACCAGCAAGCCAGCAGGCCCTGCTCACGCAGTGAGGCGGGGACGGCGCTGCCGACGACGGACATGATATGGATAGTGGCCATGGGGACCTCCTGCAAGACATGGCACTACCATACGCAGCAGCCGGGGCGGTTTGAAATCAACGTGCTCAATAGTGGTCATTAGTTCTATCAACCCTTACCAGCGCGGCGGGCCGTAATACACCGGCGGCGGGCCGTAGTAGGTGCGGTAGCCCGGGGGCGGTGGTGCTGGTGCGTAGTACGGCTGGTAATACACCGGCTGCGGTGGTGGTTGCACATAGACTGGCGGCGGCCCGTAATAGACCGGCTGGCGTTCGACATACACGGTACGGTCACGTCCGCCATACACCGTTGCCCCGACCACCGCGCCGACCACCGCCGCGCCCAGCAGCGGGCCCGGCCCATACCAACCGCCGCCGCCATGGCCGCCATGCGCAGCAGCAGGCCCGCTGACGGCCAAGGCACCGATCAGCAAGGCAATTCCGGGAATGAGACGGTTCATAACGCAACCTCGCAGGGAAACCCCTCGTTCGGGGCCTTACTACTATGACTCCGGTCTCCGTCAGCTGAGCACAGGGAAACGGTAAAGGTTATGTAAGGGACGACCAGTGGTTGCCTCTGGTACGCTGCACAAACGTTTCAGTTATGACAAAGGAGCAGGTTATGTCGACAACTCCCAGCAGGGACACTGTACTGTGCATCTCCCTGGCCGGGCGCCCCGGCACCTTCGGCGTGCGTTTTCACAACCACCTGTACCAGCAGCTGGGCCTGGACTTCTATTACAAGGCCATGCGCACGGATGACCTGCCAGCAGCCGTGGCAGGTATCCGCGCATTGGGGATCCGCGGGTGTGGCGTGTCGATGCCGTACAAGGAGGCCTGCATGGCCCTGGTCGACGAAATCGATCCGTCGGCTGCGGCCATTGAATCGGTGAATACCCTGGTCAACACCGAGGGGCACCTGAAGGCCTACAACACTGACTACCTGGCTGTCCGCCAGTTGCTGGCACAGCATAAGGTCGACCCGGGCACTGCCTTTGCCCTGCGCGGCAGTGGTGGCATGGCCAAGGCCGTGGCCAGTGCCTTGCGCGATGCCGGCTTTGCCGAGGGCTTGATCGTTGCGCGCAACGAGCAAGCCGGGCGCCAGCTGGCGGATGCTTGTGGCTATCGCTGGGTACCGGACCTGGGCGATATCTGCCCGCCGATGCTGGTGAACGTGACGCCGATCGGGATGGCGGGTGGGCCGGAGGCCGAAGCGCTGGCGTTTCCCGAGCTTGCCATTGCAGCGGCGGAGCGGGTGTTCGATGTGGTGGCGATGCCGGCGCAAACCCCGCTGATCCGCCGGGCGCAGGCGTTGGGTAAACCGGTCATCACGGGGCTTGAGGTGATTGCGTTGCAGGCGCTGGAGCAGTTTGTGCTGTACACCGGGGTCAGGCCGACGCGGGCGCAGGTGGATGCGGCAGTGGCGTACGCCCGGGATATCTAGTTACTCCTGTACTGGCCTCTTCGCGGGCTTGCCCGCTCCCACAGGGAAATCACACAACCTGAAATCTGTGCAGTACCTGTGGGAGCGGGCAAGCCCGCGAAGAGGCCAGTACAGGCAATCGAGGTATCAGAACACCTTGTGCCCCTCATCCAGCTGCTGGTCGACAAGGGCCCGGCCGTGGGCCAGTGACACATGCTGCGCATTCTCAAGGTCCGAGAAAAACTTCATTGGCATCGACATGCGCCTGCTGGTATGCCCGTCAGGGGCGGTGATCAGGCAGCCGGCGGCATAGGGCAGGGGAGAGTCGGGGTGGGGCATCACGCTGGCGGTGATGGTGTGCTTGCGGTATTCACAGTGAAGAGATTGCATCGTCCTTACCTCGCTGTGGCATGTGAAGCAGTTACCTTCATATACCACAGCAAGGGGCCGGGAGTTCCCGGCCCGACGAGCGCACGGCGATGAACGCTTAGCCTTTGAGCTCGGTTGGCTGGATCACTTCCACCCAGTAACCGTCCGGGTCCTTGACGAAGGCCAGGTGGTTCATGCGCCCGTCCTGCAGGCGTTTCTGGAACGGTACGTCCAGCGCTTCGAAGCGTGCACAGGCGGCGCGCACGTCCGGCACCGAAATGCAGATGTGGCCAAACCCGCGCGGGTCGGTGTTGCCGTTGTGGTAGGCAAACCCGGCATCGATTTCGGTGCCGTGGTTGTGGGTCAGCTCCAGTACGCCAGGGATCGACTTCATCCACTGGTGGCGTGCGGCGTCATCGGCAGGGATCTGCGCCGGGTCGACCAGGGCCAGGAAATACAGGCTGAAAGCGGCTTCGGGGAAGTCGCGCTTGTCCACCAGGCGAAAGCCCAGCACGCGGGTGTAGAAGTCCAGCGATTTCTCGATGTCCTTGACCCGCAGCATGGTGTGGTTGAAGACGAACTGGGCGGTGGCGGTGTCTGGCTGGGCGGTGACGCCAGGCAGGGTTTGCAGATCGTGCAGGCTCATGGGAACTCCTGAGACGGGGCCGGGCGCAAGGGTACCGGCAAAACGGACAGGCTGGCCATGATACGGCAGTGCGCCGATAGCGCAAATGAAAGCGCCCTGCACAAGGCAGGGCGCTGGAATTAGAGGCCCGCATGTGCGGGCGCGTGATGGGGTCGCTAGTCCTTTAGCTGTCTCGATACTGAGCCAGTCCTTGTGAAAAAAGTGTGAAGTGCGCGTGGACGTTTCATCAGCGTACCCAGCTTTCTACCGTCGCGGCGCCGTACTGTTCTTTCCAGGCCTTGAGCCCGCGGTGGTTGCCGCCTTTGGTCTCGATTCGCTCGCCGGTGTGCGGGTTTTGATACACCTTCACCACGCGTGGGCGGCGCTGTTGCTTGGGCGCGGCGCCGGATACCCGGGTCACGGCTTTCGGGTCGAGGATGGCGATGATATCGCGCAGGTTCTTGTCATAGCTTTTCATCAGGCCGACTAGTTTCTGCTCGAATTCGATTTCGCGTTTTAGGCCGGCATCCTTTTTCAACGCTTCCAGTTGCGCCATCTGTTCCTGGAGCGCTTTTTCGGCAGCACGAAACTCTGCAAGTCTGGACACTGTAATCACTCCTGTACGTCGGTCGTGGCAGGGCGTGACGAACATTGAAGAAGAATGAAAACGCCGGCCACGCGGGTGGGTTCTGCTGTTCGCTGATATCGAGTGTAGTCATTCATGGGTACTGGGTAAACTGCTAACTTTTTGTAAGTAAGTTGGGAACTTTCCTAGTTTTGCGTGCGTTATTTCGCCGGTTTTCTGCGGTGACCTGCCGGGGCGCTTAGACCATGGTCCAATGGCCCGTGCCAGAGCCTTTGCGCGATCATTTCAGATGATGGCCGGCTATTGTTCTGGCCTGTCGCAGTACCGTGGCCAACGCGTGCCACAGGTTGTTAACCCGTTTTTATTCTGGATGTTTCCTCGCATGTTTGCCCCTTTCCCCCTCGCCCCCGGGCGCCGTGTTGCCGGCCTGTTCCTGTTGTGTGCCGGCGTCAATGCCCAGGCCGCCGGTTTTCTGGAAGACAGCAGTGCCAAGCTTGAAGCACGCAATGTCTATTTCAACCGGGATTTTCGTGACGGCCACAGCAGTTCCAGCCAAGGTGCGTCCAAGCGCGAAGAGTGGGCACAAGGCTTCATCCTCAATGTGCAGTCGGGTTATACCCAAGGCCCGGTAGGTTTTGGTGTGGATGCTCTGGGCATGTTCGGCTTCAAACTGGATTCCAGCCCGGCCGACAGTAACAGTGGTTTGCTGCCGTCTTCCGGCCACGACCCACGGCACTCGGCCGACCAGTACGCGAAGATGGGCCTGGCGGCAAAGGTCAAGGTCTCCAACACCGTGCTCAAGTACGGTTCGATGATGCCGGATGTGCCGTTGCTCAAGTACAACGATGGTCGCCTGCTGCCGACCATGTTCCATGGCGCCATGCTCACCTCTGAAGAACTGCACGACCTGAAGTTCACCCTGGCTCGCCTGGACAAATACACCGCCCGGGATTCCACCGACCGCCAGGACATTCGCGTGCACTGCAAGAACAAGCGCTATGCCTGCGATATCGAGGCCGACCACTTCGACCTGGCCGGTGTCGATTATCGTTTCAACGAGCGCTTCAGCGCCCAGTACCAGGTGGCCAAGCTGGAAAACATCTACCGCCAGCACTTCCTCGGTCTGGTGGCCAGCCAGCCGCTGGCAGCAGGCAGCCTGTCGGCCGACCTGCGCCTGATCAAGAGCGACGACATCGGCAATGCCCGCGCCGGGGCAATCGACCACCGCGCCTTCAGCGGTATGCTCGGCTACAGCCTGGGAGGCCACAAGCTCAGCGCCGGCTGGCAGCGCATGTATGGCGACAGCGCCATGCCGTACCTGGATGGCAGCAACCCGTACCTGGTCAACTATGCCCAGGTCAACGACTTCGCTGCCGCCCAGGAGCGTTCCTGGCAAGTGCGCTATGACTATGACTTCAAGGCGCTGGGTGTGCCCGGTCTGACCTTCTTCACCCGTTACATCAACGGCGACAACATCAAGGTGCCGGGCAGCACGGCCGAAGGCAAGGAATGGGAGCGCGACACCGAGTTCAAGTACCAGGTGCAAAGTGGCACGTTCAAGGATGTCAGTGTACGCCTGCGTAATTCCACTTACCGCAGTAATTACGAGAAGTGGGCGCGTGACATGGACGAAACACGGGTAATTGTCAGCTATAACTTCTCGATCTTCTAAGCGACCGCTTTGCCAAATACCAGCAGCCAACTGACAATGGCGGCTGGTTCCCGCAAAGGGCAGGGCAATGAAAAACCTGTTGTTGATCGGCATCGGCCCGGGTGACCCGCGCCAGGTTACCTATGAGGCAGTCGATGCGTTGCGAAAAGCCAGTGTGTTCTTCGTGCTCGAAAAAGGTAGCGACAAGGATGAACTGGTGCGTCTGCGCAAGGGCATTCTGCAACGCTACCGGCCCGAGGGCGGCTATCGCCTGCTACAAGTAGCCGACCCTTTGCGCGATGGCCGGGCGGACGATTACCTGGCTGCGGTACAGGGCTGGCACCGGCAGCGGGCTGCGCTGTATGCGCAGTTGATCGAACAGGAAATTGACGAAGGCGAAACCGGCGCTTTTTTGCTGTGGGGCGAGCCGACCCTGTATGACAGCACCTTGCGCGTACTCGATCTGGTCCGCGAACGTGGCGTGGCGCTACGCCTGCAGATAGTCCCTGGCATCAGCAGTGTGCAGGCGCTGGCTGCGCGT
Organism: Pseudomonas sp. LLC-1; assembly: GCF_002992185.1. NCBI lineage: Bacteria > Pseudomonadati > Pseudomonadota > Gammaproteobacteria > Pseudomonadales > Pseudomonadaceae > Pseudomonas > Pseudomonas sp. LLC-1. The sequence goes on from NZ_LUVY01000022.1 coordinate 95,006, forward strand.
CATCAGGTGCCACTCAACCGCATTGGCGAGCCGCTGACCGTGCTACCAGGGCGGCGCCTGACCGGGCAGGGGCCAATCGACAACGTGGTGGTGATGCTCGACGGGCAGTGCGCGTTTGCCCAGCTGGATGACCCGGCGTTGGTCATCTACTGGGGCGCTTACCTGGGGACCGAGGATGAAGTGCTGATTGCCGGGCCGTTACAGGCGGTGAAGGCGCAGATTCTGGAAGTGCGTGAGCGGGAACGGCGGCGCAAGGGGTGGATCATGGATACCTACCTGTTGCGCAGGTAGTTGTGAGGTGTATTGCCTGTGCCCGCGAAGAAGCCGGTACAGGCAACCCCATCTCAAACCGGGCCGAGGATGGCCACCACCTTGTCCCGCAACTGGTCGATACTGAACGGCTTGCCGATCATGTGCATGCCCTCGGGCACATTGAGGCTGTCAGCATAACCGCTGGCGAACAGCACAGGCAGTAGAGGGCGCAATTCGCGCGCCTTGCCGGCGAGCACTTCGCCACGCATGTCCGGCAAACCCACATCGGTCATCATCAGTGCCAGCGCCTGGCTCGGGTCTTCGAGCACCCGCAGGGCGGCTGCGGCGTCTTCTGCCTCGATCACTTCGTAGCCCAACTCATCGAGCACTTCGACCATCAGCATACGAACGATGTCGTCGTCTTCGACTACCAGAAGGTGCATGGTTCGGGTCCTGTGCAATGAATGTCTTTAATCTGTGCACCGGGCGGCACCAGAAGTTCCCGAGGATACCGATCCATGCAATCAGATGGAACGATTGGCGCACGCCACCTTCAAATACTGGCTAAATGCCCTGCCAGACCCGCCAAAGCTGGTTAGACTCGCTTAACAGGACGGTGCAGTGGCAGACAACGACAACGATTGATCAGCCACGCTTTTCAATGGACTTTTCTTGCTCGGGCCCTTTCACATGATGCAATCAGCCTTGATGGACCAACGAAGCTTTCGCAAGCTGTTGAGCCGCAACATCGGTCTTCCGCTGGGGGTGGGCCTGCTGGGTGCCGTGGCCTTTGTCGCGGTGATCAACTACCTGCTGTCGGCCATGCAGTGGGTTGAGCATACCGACCGGGTGATCGGTAATGCCAACGAAACGGTCAAGCTGTCGATCGACATGGAAACCGGCATGCGCGGCTTCCTGCTTACCGGCGACGAGCGTTTCCTCGACCCCTATGAGGTGGCCAAACCGCGTATTCTCAGCAGCCTGCAGGGCCTGCGCAGCATGGTCGAAGACAACCCGCAGCAGGTCGACCGCATCGACCGGTTGATTGCCCTGCAGCAAGCCTGGAACAATTTCGGCAGCGAGATGATCGCTCTGCGCCGTAGCCAGGGCGATTACCAGGCGTCGATCGGCAATGGCCGGGGCAAGCGCCTGACCGACGAAATCCGCAAGGAATTCGACGGCCTGATCGGCACCGAACAGCAACTACGCATGGCCCGCAACGAGAAAGTCAGCAGCGTTACCGTCACTGCCATTTCGGTGTTCGTGCTGTTCATCGTCGGCCTCAGCGCCATGTTGGCCTATCTGGGCCGGCGTGACCTGCTGGCGTTGTCGGGCAGTTACGAAGAAAACTTCAAGGCCCAGCAGCGTGCGGCCGAGCGCCTGGAACACCAGGCCTGGCTGCGCAATGGCCAGACCCGACTGGCCGAGCAGGTGCTGGGGCAACTGACGCTGTCCATGTTGGGTGACAACATCCTGCGCTTCTTTGCCGACTACCTGGGAAGTGTGGTGGGGGCGGTGTATGTGCGCGATGAGCATGGCCGCCTGGTGCGCGTGGCCACCTATGGCCTGAGTGCTGAAGAGCAAGCCCGGGAGCAGGTAAAGGGCGATCATGACGGCCTGCTGGCTCAAGCCGTACGTGAAGGGCGCCTGCTGCATCTGGAAGACCTGCCGGAAGGGTATTACCAGCTGAGTTCCGGCCTGGGCAGTGGCCTGCCACGCAGTGCCGTGTTGCTGCCCGCCAGCGACGACGGGCAGATCAATGGCGTGCTGGAACTGGGCTTCCTGCGCCCATTGGACGACCGCGACACCGAAATGCTGGAACGCATCGCCGGCAACCTTGGCATTTCCATCGAAAGTGCCCGCTACCGCCAGCGCCTGCAGGAAGTGTTGGCCGAAACCCAACAGCTGAACGAAGAGCTGCAGGTGCAGCAGGAAGAGCTGAAAACCGCCAACGAAGAGCTGGAAGAACAATCCCGCGTGCTCAAGGAGTCTCAGGCCCACCTTGAAACCCAGCAGGCGGAGCTGGAGCAGACCAACGAGCAGTTGTCCGAACGCACAGAGGCGCTGGACCTGAAGAACGACGAGCTGATGCAGGCTCAGGACGAACTGCAGGCGCGCGCCGACGAGCTGCAGCGCTCGAGCAAGTACAAGTCCGAGTTCCTGGCCAATATGTCCCACGAGCTGCGCACCCCGCTGAACAGCTCGCTGATCCTGGCCAAACTGCTGTCGGAAAACGCCGAAGGCAACCTGAGCGAAGAACAGGTCAAGTTCGCAGATTCGATCTACTCGGCCGGCAATGACCTGCTCAACCTGATCAACGACATTCTCGACATTGCCAAGGTCGAGGCCGGCAAGCTCGAGGTGCGCCCTGAAAGCACCCAGGTGGAACGCCTGGTCGAGGGCCTGCGCGGCATGTTCGAACCGCTGGCCGGGCACAAGGGGCTGGCCTTCGAGGTAAACGCTGAACCGAATGTACCCGCCACCCTGTTCACCGACCGCCAGCGCCTGGAGCAGATCCTCAAGAACCTGCTGTCCAATGCCATCAAGTTCACCGAGCGTGGCCAGGTGAGCCTGAACATCGGTTACCAGGCTGGCACTGGCATTGTCTTCGCTGTGCGCGATACCGGCATTGGCATTGCCGCCGACCAGCAGCAGGCCATTTTCGGTGCCTTCCATCAGGTCGACGGTACCAGCAACCGCCGTTACGGCGGCACCGGGCTGGGCCTGTCGATCTCGCGCGACCTGGCGCATTTGCTGGGCGGGCAGATCAGCGTTGACAGCAGCCCTGGCAAAGGCAGTGTATTCAGCCTGATCCTGCCAGAGCACTACGAAAGTGTGGGGCACAGTGTGGAGCCCCTCAGCCTGCGCCCGGCGGTCGACACCCTGCCGCCTGCCCCCCAGGTGCCGGTGGCGGCTGCGCCAAAACGCCCGCTGCCGGCGTTTGACGACGACCGTGAGTGCGCACCGTTCGGCAACCGCTGCATCCTGGTGATCGAAGACGAACCCAACTTCGCCCGCATCCTCTTCGACCTGGCCCATGAACTGGGTTACAGCTGCCTGGTGGCGCAGGGCGCCGACGAAGGGTTTGAGCTGGCCGCCCAGTACATCCCCGATGCGATCCTGCTGGACATGCGCCTGCCCGACCATTCGGGCCTGACGGTATTGCAGCGCCTGAAGGAGCAGGCCAGCACCCGGCACATCCCGGTGCATATCATTTCTGTCGAAGACCGGGTCGAGGCCGCCATGCACATGGGCGCTGTCGGCTACGCGGTCAAGCCCACCAGCCGCGACGAGCTGAAAGAAGTGTTCGCCCGCCTGGAGGCCAAGCTGACCCAGAAGCTCAAGCACATCCTGCTGGTGGAAGACGACGACCTGCAGCGCGAAAGCATTGCCCGCCTGATTGGCGACGACGACGTGGAAATCACGGCCGTGGCCATGGCCCAGGACGCCCTGGAACTGCTGCGCGAGAACATCTACGACTGCATGATCATCGACCTCAAGTTGCCCGACATGCTCGGTAACGAGCTGCTCAAGCGCATGACCGCCGAGGATATCCGCTCCTTCCCGCCGGTGATCGTGTATACCGGTCGCAACCTGACCCGCGAAGAAGAAGCCGACCTGCTCAAGTATTCGCGTTCGATCATCATCAAGGGTGCACGCTCGCCGGAGCGCCTGCTGGACGAAGTCACGCTGTTCCTGCACAAGGTCGAGTCGCAGTTGTCCAATGAACGCCAGCGCATGCTCAAGACTGCACGCAGCCGCGACAAGGTGTTCGAAGGCCGCAAGGTACTGCTGGTGGACGATGATGTGCGTAACATTTTTGCCCTCACCAGTGCCTTGGAGCACAAGGGCGCGATTGTGGAAATCGGCCGCAACGGGCGTGAAGCCATCGAGCGCCTGGAGCAGCATGACGACATCGACCTGGTGCTGATGGACGTGATGATGCCGGAAATGGACGGCTTCGAAGCCACCCGCCTGATCCGCCAGCAACCGCGCTGGCGCAAGCTGCCGATCATCGCCGTGACCGCCAAGGCCATGAAGGATGACCAGCAGCGTTGCCTGCAGGCCGGGGCCAATGATTACCTGGCCAAACCGATCGACCTGGACCGCCTGTTCTCGCTGATCCGTGTATGGCTGCCGCAACTGGAGCGAATTTGACTAGCGAACGTAACACCGACATCGAGATCCGCTTGCTGATCGAGGCCATCTACCTCAAGTACAGCTACGATTTCCGCAACTATTCCGGCGCTTCGATCAAGCGCCGGATCCTGCACGCGCTGCGCCAGTTCGACTGCCTGACGGTGTCGGCGCTGCAGGAGCGCGTGCTGCACGACCCGGGCATGTTCATGCAGTTGCTGCAGTACCTGACGATCCCGGTCAGCGAAATGTTCCGCGACCCGGGGCACTTCCTGGCGCTGCGCAATGAAGTGGTGCCGCTGCTGCGCACCTGGCCTTCGATCAAGGTGTGGATTGCAGGCTGCAGCACGGGGGAGGAGGTGTACTCCATGGCCATCCTGCTGCGCGAGGAAGGCCTGTTGGAGCGCACCATCATCTACGCCACCGACATCAACCCGCATTCGCTGGACAAGGCCAAGCAGGGTATCTACTCGATGCAGAGCATGCGCGAGTACGCCGAAAACTACCGCATCGCGGGTGGGCGCAGGGACTTTTCCGAATACTACACGTCGGCCTACGGCAACGCCATCATGGACAGCACCCTGCGTGACAACGTGACCTTCGCCGACCATAGCCTGGCCACCGACAGCGTGTTTTCCGAAACCCAGCTGGTGTCATGCCGCAACGTGCTCATCTATTTCAACAAGGAACTGCAAGACCGCGCCCTGGGCCTGTTCCATGAATCCCTGTGCCACCGAGGCTTCCTGGTGCTGGGCAGCAAGGAGTCGGTGGACTTTTCGGCCTACAGCGACCGGTTCGAGCCGCTGGTCAAGCCTGAACGGATCTACCGCAAATCATGAACGGCGTACGCGCGGTGGTGATCGGCGCCTCGGCGGGCGGCGTGACGGCGTTGTTCACCGTGCTCGGCGCGTTGCCCGCCGGCTACGGCATCCCGGTGGTGTGCGTGCTGCACCTGCCGGATGACCGCCACAGCCAGTTGGCCGAGGTGCTGCAACGGCGTTTGCAGCGCCCGGTGTGCGAGGCTCGCGACAAGCAACCGCTGAAGCCCGGGCAGGTGTATGTGGCCGGACCTGGCTACCACTTGTCGGTGGAGCGCGACTTCACCCTGTCGCTGAGCCAGGAGCCACCGCGGCATTTTTCCCGGCCATCGATCGATTTCCTGTTCATGTCGGCGGCTGACGCCTACGGTGACGGCCTGCTTGGCGTGCTGCTTACCGGTGCCAATGAAGATGGCGCCGAAGGGCTTGCCTACATCAAGAACAGCGGGGGCCGGACCATCGTCCAGGACCCCCGTGACGCACAGGTTGCGCTGATGCCTGAGGCCGCCCTGGCCCTGCACCAGCCTGACCATATACTTTCTCTGAGTGGCATCGAGCAGTTGCTCGCCGCCCTGGAACCCAGCGCATGCTAAGCCACACCATCGCCAAACTGTTGATCGTCGACGACCTGCCGGAGAACCTGCTGGCCCTCGACGCCCTGATTCAGGGCGAAGACCGCGAGGTGCATCAGGCCCAGTCTGCAGAGGCCGCGTTGTCGCTGCTGCTCGAACACGAGTTCGCCCTGGCCATCCTCGATGTGCAAATGCCAGGCATGAACGGCTTCGAGCTGGCTGAGCTGATGCGTGGCACGGAAAAGACCCGCAACATTCCCATCGTCTTCGTCACCGCGGCCGGGCGTGAGATGAACTATGCCTTCAAGGGCTACGAAAGCGGGGCGGTGGACTTCCTGCACAAGCCGCTCGACACCCTGGCGGTGAAGAGCAAGGTGTCGGTGTTCGTCGACGTGTACCGCCAGCGCAAGGTGCTCGACCGCCAGTTGCAGGCGTTGGAGCGCAGCCGCCAGGAGCAGGAACTGTTGTTGGCCCAGTTGCAGACGGCGCGAGGCGAGCTGGAGCATGCCGTGCGAATGCGTGATGACTTCATGTCGATCGTCGCCCACGAGGTTCGCACGCCGCTCAATGGGTTGATCCTGGAAACCCAGCTGCGCAAGATGCACCTGGCACGCGGCAACCTTGCAGCGTTCAGTGGCGAGAAGCTGCAGGCAATGGTCGAGCGCGATGAACGGCAGATCAACAGCCTGATTCGCCTGATCGAAGACATGCTCGATGTGTCGCGTATCCGCACCGGCAAGCTGTCGCTACGGCCCAAGTCCTTCGACTTGAGCCAACTGGTAAGTGGCCTGGTGGAGAATTTCGCTGCCCAGGCCACTGCGTTGGACACGCGTATCGAGCTACAACGTTGCGAACCGCTGCACGGTGAGTGGGACGAATTTCGCATTGAACAAGTGGTGGTCAACCTGTTGTCCAATGCCTTGCGATATGGTGAGCGCAAGCCGGTGCTGGTACGGGTGTTCGAACAGGACGGCCTGGCGTGCGTGCAAGTGCAGGACCAGGGTATCGGCATTGGTGCGGCCAACCAGCAGCGCATTTTCCAGCAGTTCGAGCGGGTGGCCACCCAGCAAGCCAGCGGCGGGTTGGGCTTGGGGTTGTATATATCGGAACAGATCGTGCAGGCCCATGGCGGGTGCATCCGGGTCGACAGTGAAGAGGGCAAGGGTGCCACTTTTACCTTGCAACTGCCGCTGGCAACCTACGAACAACAAAACGACCAGGCGCGGGCAACCTCTGCATGAGCCTGGGGTCTGATGGCCAACTGTAAGCATTTCAAGGCGTTAACATGAGTGAAGATGCACAAGATGTGGTGCTGATCGTCGAGGATGAACCGGCGATTCGCATGATTCTGCGGGATTACCTGGCGGGCGAGGGGTATCACGTGCTGGTGGCCGAAGATGGCGAGCAGGCGTTTGCCATCCTGGCCAGCAAACCGCACCTGGACCTGATGGTGACGGATTTCCGCCTGCCGGGTGGTATCTCCGGGGTGGAGATTGCGGAGCCTGCGGTGAAGTTGCGGCCGGACCTGAAGGTGATCTTCATCAGTGGCTACCCGGCGGAGATTCTGGAATCGGGCAGCCCGATCACTCGCAAGGCACCGATCTTGGCCAAGCCGTTTGACCTGGATACCTTGCACGAGCAGATCCAGAGTCTGCTGCGTTAACCTGCGCCGGCCTCCTCGCGGGCTTGCCCGCGAAGAGGCCGGTACAGGCTACCGCAGGGTTCGCTCAATACCCCCTACCAACATACTCTCCATCAACCCCAGCCCCTGCTCCTCAGGCAGCGCCTTCAACATCCCCGGCAACTGGTTGAGCAGCGTCGCCACCACATGCGCCGTCGCCACCAGGGCTTCCCCTTGCAGCTTCGCCTGCGGCGCAATCAGCCTCAGCAGCCCCGCTTCATAACGCGAACGCAACAACGCCAAACGCGCCCGCTGCTCGTCACTCAGGCAGCACAAATCCCGCTCGGCCAGCCGAAACTGCATGGGCCGCTCGGCATGCAACTGCCAGTGCGCCGCAATCAGGCAGCTCAACGCCGAGGCCCCGCGCGCCATGGCCCGGCGGCCCTGGTCCAGGGTGGCCTGCAGTTCCTCGTACAACTCCTCGATCAGGTCGTACAGCAAGTCCTGCTTGCTCGGGAAGTGATGGTACAGCGAGCCTGCGGTCAGCCCCACATGGGCCGCCAGCTCGCGCATGCTGACCTGGCCAAAGCCCTTTTCGGCAAACAGCGCCATGGCCCGGTCACGTCGCTCTTCAAAATTGGCACAGCGCATTGCGGCATTGACCGGGGGCATGGCGCAGGGTCCTCAATAGGTGAAGAAGCCGCGACCGCTCTTGCGCCCCAGCCAACCGGCCGCGACCATTTCCTTGAGCAGCGGGGCAGGGCGGTACTTGCTGTCGTTGAAGCCCTCATGGAAGGCCTCCATGATCGCCAGCAGCGTGTCCAGGCCAATCAGATCGGCCAGGGCCAGTGGGCCGATGGGCTGGTTGCAGCCCAGGCGCATGCCGGTGTCGATGTCCTCGGCGCTGGCCAGGCCCTCCTGGCGCACGAAGATCGCTTCGTTGATCATCGGCACCAGGATGCGGTTGACCACGAAGCCCGGGCGGTTGCCGGCGGTGATCGGTGTCTTGCCGACCTTTTCGGTCACCACCAGCGCCTGGGCATAGGTGTTGTCGCTGGTCTGCAGGCCGCGAATGATCTCCACCAGCGCCATCATCGGCACCGGGTTGAAGAAATGCACACCAATGAAACGCTCGGGGTGCTCGATGCTGGCAGCCAGCTGGGTGACCGACAGCGACGAGGTGTTGGTGGCAATCAGGCAGTCGGCAGTGACGTTGGCCGCCACCTGCTGCAGGATGCGTTGCTTGAGCTGCAGGTTCTCGGTCGCGGCCTCGATCACCAGCTGTGTACCGTTGAGCTGGCTATAGTCGGTGCTGGTGCGAATGCGGGTCTTGGCGGCTGCGGCCTTGTCCGCATCCAGGGTGCCTTTGCTGACCTGGCGCTCGAGGTTTTTGCTCAAGGTGGCCACGCCGCGCTCCAGTGCTGCGTCGGACACGTCCACCAGCAGCACTTGGTAGCCGGCCACTGCGCACACCTGGGCAATGCCGTTGCCCATGGTGCCGGCGCCGATCACGGCGATTTGTTCAATGCTCATGTGTCAGCCTCTCTCAGACGCGTTCGAAGACCACGGCAATGCCCTGGCCGCCACCGATGCACATGGTGGCCAGCGCGTAGCGGCCCTGGATGCGCTGCAGTTCATGGATGGCTTTGGTGGCGATGATCGCGCCCGTGGCGCCCACCGGGTGGCCCAGGGAAATGCCCGAACCGTTGGGGTTGACCTTTTCCGGGTCGAAGCCCAGCTCGCGGGCCACGGCGCAGGCCTGGGCGGCGAACGCTTCGTTGGACTCGATCACGTCCAGGTCCTGCACCTTCAGGCCGGTCTTTTCCAGCACCTTGCGGGTGGCCGGGATCGGGCCCAGGCCCATCAGTTCAGGCTCGACACCGGCGTGGGCGTAACCCACCAGGCGGGCCAGCGGCTTCAGGCCCAGGCGGCGTACGGCGTCGCCCGTCGCCAGCACCAGGCCGGCGGCGCCGTCGTTGATGCCGCTGGCGTTGCCGGCGGTGACGGTGCCGTCTTTCTTGAACACCGGCTTCATGCCGGCCAGTTGTTCAGCGGTCACTTCGCCACGCACATGCTCGTCGACACTGAACTGCACGCTGCCTTTACGGGTTTTCAGTTCCAGCGGCACGATCTGGCTGTCGAAGCGGCCTTCGGCAATGGCGCGGGCGGCGCGGCGCTGGCTGGTCAGGGCCAGTTCGTCCTGCATTTCGCGGGTGATGCCGTGTTTGGCCGAGACGTTTTCGGCGGTGATGCCCATGTGGAAGTGCTGGAACGGGTCCTGCAGCACGCCAACGGTGTAGTCGATGCCTTGCAGGTCACCCATGCGCGCGCCCCAGCGTGCCTGTGGCAGCAGGTATGGGCCACGGCTCATGGATTCGGCACCGGCTGCAACGGCCACGTCGGTGTCCCCCAGCAACAGCCCCTGGGCTGCCGAAACGATGGCCTGCAGGCCCGAGCCGCACAGGCGGTTGACGTTGAACGCCGGGGTTTCCTTGGGGATGCCGGCGTTCATCGCTGCCACACGGGCCAGGTAGGCGTCACGCGGCTCAGTAGGGATTACCGTGCCCATCACCAGATGGCCAACTTGATCGGCGGCCAGGCCCGAACGCTCGATGGCAGCACGGGTAATGGTGCTGGCCAGGTCGGCCAGCGGCAGGTCCTTCAGGGACCCACCAAAGCCACCAATGGCTGAACGGACGGCACTGACGACGTAGATTTCTGCGTTGCTCATAGGGGCTCCGATTGCGAAGGCATGGCGGGACCGGGCCAGGCTCTGCGAGAATGGCCGGCGGTCCCGGAGTGGGATCGAGTCTAGGCAAAGGCTCTGTTGCAGCCTATGCCGGAACTGTTCAAACAACCTGGCACTTTTTGCCACTCAGCATAGACAGCGAAAACCGCCATGCGCGATAGCGATTCGGTCGCCGTGTACTTTCTCAACGCCATGCTCCATGCCCTGCGCGACAGCCCCGCCGAGCGTGATGCACAGCTGCGTGCCGTGGGCATCGACCCACAGCTGCTGGAACAGCCCCAGGCCCGCGTGCCGGCCAAGGCCTTCGCCCAGCTTTGGCTGGCGATGATTCAACGGCTGGACGACGAGTTTTTCTGCCTCGACAGCCATGGCATGCCGCTGGGCAGCTTCGCCCTGATCTGCCGGGGCTTGATACTTGAACCGAACCTGGAAAAGGCCTTGCGCCAATGCATGGGCGGCTTCGGCCTGTTCCTGCGCGACCTGCGTGGCAGCCTGACGGTCCGTGGCGGGCGGGCGCTGATCAGCGTGCAGTCGAACATTGCCGACCCGCTGACCCGGGTGTATGCCGAGGAAACCTATTTGGTGCTGATGATCGGCATGCTGTGCTGGCTGGCCGGGCGGCGCATTGCCATCGACCGTACCGAGCTGGCGGTGTCGCGCCCGGCCCAGGAAGACGACCTGCTGCTGTGGGGGCCAGACCTGCGCCTGGGCAGCGGCCGCACCGAGGTGGAATTCGACAGCGCCTACCTGCGGTTGCCGGTGGTACAGGATTTGCCAGCCTTGAAAACCTTTCTGCGCACTGCGCCACAGGGGCTGGTGATTCGCTTTCGTAACCAGAACGGGCTGGTGGCCGAGGTGTACCGGCGCTTGCGCGCACTACGTTATGGCCAGTGGCCGACATTGGCGGCGCTGGCGCAGCAGCAGGGGGTTAGCGCCAGTACCTTTCGCAGGCAGTTGGACCGGGAGGGGCGTTCGTATCAGCAGATCAAAGACGAAGTACGCCGGGCGATGGCCTTCGAGCGCTTGCGTGAAGGGGTGTTGAGCATTGCCGAAATCGCCGAGCAGGCGGGGTTCCAGGAGCCCAGTGCGTTCCACCGGGCGTTCAAGAAGTGGACTGGACAGAGTCCCGGCAGCTATCGAGCTCGGTTGGCTGGGCGTTAGTTGTTACCTGTACTGGCCCTATCGCCGGCAAGCCAGCTCTCACAGGACACCACAAGGCTCGAAAACTGTGGGGAGCTTGTGGGAGCTGGCTTGCCGGCGATAGGGCCGGTACAGGCTACCGGTTAATGATCAGGCCGGCACCATCGCAAACCCGACACCAAACCGGTTCCAGGCATTGATGGTGGCAATCGCCAAGGTCAGGTTGGCCACCTCGGCCGGCTCGAAATGTGCCTGCAAGGCTTCATATTCCCCCTGCGGTGCCCCACGCTCAGGCAAGCGGGTCAGGCTCTCGACCCAGGCCAGTGCCGCACGTTCACGCGGGGTGAAGTAGGCGGTCTCACGCCATACGCTCAACGTCTGCAAGCGCGCCTCGGTCTCGCCGGCCTTGCGCGCATCGTTGGCATGCAGGTTCACGCAGTAGGCGCAGCCGTTGATCTGCGATGCCCGCAGGCGCACCAGCTCCAGCAGGGAACTCTCCAGGCCGCTCTTGGCCAGGGCCTGTTCCAGGCCGACCATGGCTTTGTAGGCTTCGGGGGCGTGCTTGGCCCATTCGATACGGTTGTGCATGGCTGTCTCCAAAGGGTGTGGGGTGGGAATGGCACTACTGTAGCGCCGCCCTTTGGCCACCCCGATAGCCAATCCCGCGCATATGCAGGAGGCCAATCGACCATTCAGGTGGTCACTGACAGGCATCCAATCTCTTCATTTCTGCCAGGCTGGCCGAGCCGGGATAATGGCCGGGTCTTGCTACAAGAGAACTGATTCACAATGAGAGCTGCGTTGAACCTGTTGCTGGTGATTCTGCTGGCGCTGAACTTGCGGCCGATCCTGACCAGTATCGGCCCGTTACTCGAACCTATGCGTGCCAGCACTGGCCTGGGCTACCAGCAGGCCGCCTTGCTGACGGCGTTGCCGGTGCTGTGCATGGGGCTGGTACCGTTGCTGCAACCCTGGCTGCGGCGCTGGATCAGCGAGCATGGCGGCATGCTCGGTGGCCTGGCTGCGATTGCCCTGGCCTGCCTGTGGCGCCTGCAACTGGACAGCGTCTGGGCGTTGATTGCCAGTGCAGTGGTCGCGGGCCTGGGCGTGGCGGTGGTGCAAGGCATGATGCCAGGGTTGGTCAATCGATGGTTCCCCGGGCGGCTGGCCGGGGCGATGGGCCTGTATTCGGCGGCACTGATGACGGGCGGTGGCCTGGCGGCCGTGCTTGGGCCACATATCAGTGGCCACTTCGGCCACTGGCAGGCCGGCCTGGGCCTGTGGGCAGCCCCGGCAGTGCTGGCGGTGCTGGCTTGGGCCGTGCTGCGGCCACGTCAGGAAGCACCGAAGCTGGCGGGCGCTGCGGGTGGACACTGGTTCGGCACCCGCCGGGCGTGGTTGCTGGCCTTGTACTTCGGCCTGATCAATGGTGGTTACACCAGCATGGTGGCCTGGTTGCCGGCCTACCATATCGAGCACGGTGGCAGTGCCCAGGGCGGCGCCGACCTGGTGGGCCTGATGACCATTTTCCAGGTGGCCGGCGCGCTCGGCCTGCCACTGCTGCTGCGGCGCTGGGCAGACCGGCGCCCAGGCCTTTGGCTGGCGCTGGCGATTCAGCTGGCGGGCTTCCTCGGCCTGCTGCTGGCCCCCACGGTGGCTGCAGGACTGTGGGTCGCCATGATCGGCTTTGGTCTGGGCGCCTGTTTCAGCCAGAGCCTGACGCTGACCCTGGAACACCTCAAGACGCCTGCCGAGGCCGGCAGCCTGGCGGCATTCGTACAGGGGATCGGCTTTATCATCACCGGTATCGTGCCGTACATCACCGGCTGGTTGCGTGACGTGAGTGGCGACTTCCAGGCATCGTGGATGCTGCTGACCGTGACCGTGATGGCGATGCTGCTGGTAACCGCCTGTTTCAACCCGCGTGGCTATGCTGCGGCCATCGCGCGCGCGCCCGCGACGGGCAGGGCCGCGCCGGTCAGCTGAGGCGTTGCAGGGTATCGCGCACCCGGTCCAGTGCCGGGTCGACGTCCAGCAGCTCGATAGCGCCAAAGCCCAGCAACAGCCCCGGGCGTACCGGTGCTTCGCTGAAGAACGGCGCCAGCGAATACAGGCCCACCTCCACCTTGCGTGCGAGGTTGGCCAGCAACTCGACATCGACCCCGGGCTTTGCCAGCGCGCTGAGGTGGAAGCCCGCGCTGGCGGGGATGGCGCTGAACCACGGTGACAGGTCGCCGCCCAGGCGCGCCAGGATACGTTCGCGGCGGGCGCTGTAAACCTCGTGGCAGCGGCGGATGTGCTTGTTCAGGTGGCCTTCGCCCAAGAAGCGCGCCAGCGCCCACTGCAGCAAGGTCGGGCTGTGCCAGTCACTGAGGTGCTTGGCCACGCAGGCCGCCTGCAGCACGGCAGGCGGCAACACGGCATAGCCCAGCCGCAGCTCGGGCAGCAATGTCTTGGAAAAGGTCCCCACATAGGCCACCAGGCCATGGCGGTCGAGGCGCTGCAGTGCGTCCGCTGCCGGCCCGTGGTAACGGAACTCGCAATCGTAGTCGTCTTCGATGATCAACGCGCCCAGCTCAGCCGCCCGGGCCAGCAGGGCGTGCCGACGTGGCTCGCTCATGGGCATGCCCAGCGGGAACTGGTGCGACGGCGTTACATAGATCAACCGGGTGCCATCGGCGATGTGCTCGACGCGCAGGCCTTCATCATCCACCGGAACGGACTGCACGCGCGCGCCAAGGGCCAGGAACAGTTGCCGGGCAGGTGGGTAGCCGGGGTCTTCCATGGCCACTTGGCAACCGGGTTCCACCAATACCCGGGCGATCAGGTCCAGCGCTTGCTGGGCGCCGTTGCACACCAGCAGGTCAGCTGCGCTGCAGTGCACGCCGCGGGCGTAGGCGATGTGGTGGGCAATGGCCTCGCGCAGCTCCGGCAGGCCCTGGGCCGTAAACTGCCGCTCGGGGTGGCGCTGGCTGCGGCGCAGGGCGTAGTTCAGGCAGCTGCGCCACTGGTCGAAGGGGAACTGCGCCTTGCTTGAGGCACCACCGATAAAGTCATAACGGGAGGGCGCTTGAAGCTGGCGTTGGCCGAGCACGGTGGCGCGCTGCTGCCAGCGCTCGAGGGACGCGGCGCCGGCCAGGGGGATGGTGGTGGATTCATGGCTACGCAGCGGTTGGCGCGGCGTGATGAAGGTGCCACGGCCGACCACACCGCTGAGCAGGTTGTCGTACGTGAGCCGCGAATAGGCCTCGGCCACCGTCTTGCGCGACACGCCCAGTTGCTCGGCCAGCAGGCGGGTGGGTGGCAACTGGGTGCCGGCGGCCAGGTGGCCACTGTCGATACCGGCGCGCAGTTGCTGATAGAGCTGGTCGGCCAGGCCTTTGCGGCCCTCCAGGCGAATGTGCAGTTCCATGGGGCGGTCCGGAGCGGGGGAGTGCTCAGGATAGCGGATTGGCCAGACAAGGGCATGGGGCTGCGAAGCAGCCCCAAAAAGCTCAGAGCCGGGCCGTACTCACAGTGATATAGCCCTTGTCGGCTACTGCGATGCGTATCACAGTTTCATCCGCTGGCGCCTTGCGGTTGCGCTTGATGCGCACGCCATCGACTGCGGCCGCTTTCAGGTGTTCCGCAATGGCCCGCCCGTTTGGGTCGAAGAACACTTCGCTGGCCAGCAACTCGATACGCTCGATCAGTTGCCGGGAGTGTTCGTCGGTGGCGCAGAAGAACATCACCCCCGACAGGTGCGGATCCTCTTCGGGGTTGCGGATGTCATGGGCCAGCATTTCGCACAAGCTGCTGCGCAGTTCGGCAATGGAGCGGGCGTAAAGGTGCATACGGAGCCTCCTCTGGATCGCGACCTTGCGTTTTCCAGTGCCGATCTTGTTTTTTGCGTGCAGAGGCAGCAAGCAGGACGCTTCCGAAAACGTTGTGGGAAATTTCTGAAGACGCCGGAATGCCACCCCTGACTGGCCGGTGGCAGATGTTTGCTGCCGGCGCGACACAAGGCCGCGCCAGCAACACCGCGCAGCTTGGGCTAGCGTTGAACCTGCTGCTTGAACCGCAACCGCCAGCCATGCAGTAACGGCTCGGTATAGCCACTGGGCTGCTCGCGCCCCTTGAACACCAGCTCTCGGGCGGCGCGAAACGCATGCGATGCCTCGAAGTTGGCCGCCATTGGCCGGTACGCCGGGTCCCCGGCATTCTGTTGGTCTACCACCTTGGCCATGCGTTGCAGCGTCGCCTCGACCTGCTCGGCACCCACCACGCCATGGTGCAGCCAGTTGGCGATGTGCTGCGCTGAAATGCGCAGGGTGGCGCGGTCCTCCATCAGGCCCACATCGTGGATGTCCGGTACCTTGGAGCAGCCGACTCCTTGTTCGACCCAGCGCACCACGTAACCGAGGATGCCTTGGCAGTTGTTGTCCAGTTCAGCCTGGATATCGTCGGCACTCCAGGGCCGCTCGGGGCTGACCGGTACGCTGAGCAGGTCGTTCAGCAATGCGTCGCGCTGGGCGTTCAGGTCGACTGCTTCCAGCGCCTGCTGTACCCCTGCCACGTCTACCTGGTGGTAATGCAGCGCGTGCAGCGTTGCGGCCGTCGGCGAGGGCACCCAGGCGGTGTTGGCACCGGCCTTGGGCTGGGCAATCTTCTGTTCGAGCATGGCCGCCATCAGGTCGGGCATGGCCCACATGCCCTTACCGATCTGCGCCTTGCCGCGTAAGCCGCAGGCCAGCCCCACCAGCACGTTGCTGCGTTCGTAGGCCTGGATCCAGGCGCTGCCTTTCATGTCGCCCTTGCGCAGCATGGCACCGGCTTCCATGGCGCTGTGCATCTCGTCCCCGGTGCGGTCGAGGAAGCCGGTGTTGATGAACACCACCCGTGATGCCGCACTGGCGATGCAGGCTTTGAGGTTGACGCTGGTGCGCCGCTCTTCGTCCATGATGCCCATCTTCAGGGTATCCGCGGGCAGGCCCAACAGGGCTTCGACGCGACCGAACAGCTGGTCGGCAAAGGCCACTTCGGCCGGCCCGTGCATTTTCGGTTTGACGATGTACAGGCTGCCTTCGCGCGAGTTGCCACGGCGCTTGAGGTCGTGCAGGCCAATCAGGCTGGTGACCACGGCATCGAGGATGCCTTCCGGGATTTCCCGGCCATCGCGGTCGTGGATCGCCGGGTTGGTCATCAGGTGGCCGACGTTGCGAATGAACAGCAGCGAACGGCCCGGCAAGGTCAGTGGCTGGCCGTTTGCACCGTGATACTGGCGGTCGGCGGCCAAGGTGCGGCTGAAGGTTTTGCCGCCCTTGCTGACCTGTTCGCTGAGGTCGCCTTTCATCAGGCCCAGCCAGTTGCGATAGACATTGACCTTGTCGTCGGCATCGACGGCTGCCACTGAGTCTTCGCAGTCGATGATGGTGGTCAGTGCGGCTTCCAGCAGGATGTCCTTGACCCCGGCCAGGTCCTGCTGGCCGATGACGTTGGTCGGGTCGATCCGGATTTCGAAATGCAGTTGGTGGTGCTGCAGCAGGATCGCCGTTGGCGTGTTCGGCTCGCCTTGGTAGCCACGCATTTGTGCGGGGTTTTGCAAGCCAACCTGGCGGCCATCGGCCAGGGTGACCTGCAGTGCGCCCTGGTTGACCGCGTAGGCCTTGGCGTCGCTGTGTGAGGCGCCGGCAAGCGGGGCTGAGGTATCGAGGAATTGCCGGCCATAGGCAATCACCTTGGCGCCGCGCACCGGGTTGTAGCCTTGGCCGCGCTCGGCACCCGCGGTTTCGGCGATGGCATCGGTACCGTAGAGGGCATCGTACAGTGAGCCCCAGCGGGCGTTGGCGGCGTTGAGGGCGTAGCGGGCATTGCTCAGCGGCACGACCAGTTGCGGGCCGGCTTGTACGGCGATCTCGCGGTCGACGTTGTGGGTGCTGATTTGCACGTTTTCGGGGGCATCCACGAGGTAGCCGATGCCTTGCAGGAAGTGCCGGTAGGCGGCCATGTCGCGGATCGGGCCGGGGTGCTGGCGGTGCCAGCTGTCCAGTTCGGCCTGCAGGCGCTCGCGTTCGGCGAGCAGGGCACGGTTTTGCGGGGCCAGGTCGTGGACCAGGGTGCTGAAGCCTTGCCAGAAGGGGACGGCTTCGATGCCGGTGCCGGGGAGCACTTCGTTTTCGATGAAGCGCTGGAGGATGGGGGCTATCTGGAGTTCGTTTGGCATTGTCTATTCGCTCGATGTTCGATCTTCTGGAAACAGGTTGCCTGTGCCGGCTTCTTCGCGGGCATGCCCGCTCCCACAGGTACGTCGCTGGGTTCGAGACTTGCACTTTTCCTGTGGGAGCGGGCAAGCCCGCGAAGAGGCCGGTGCAGGATTTACAAGGCAGTCGCCCCTACTTTGGCCACCTGGGCATCCTGCTCGGACTTGACTCCGGACACGCCAATGGCCCCCACCACCTGGCCTTCCACCCGTAGGGGCACGCCACCCTCCAGGCTGGTCAGCAGCGGCACGGTGACAAATGCAGTACGGCCGCCATTGACCATCTCTTCGTAATCCCGTGTTTCCTTGCGCCCCAGCGCAGAGGTCCGGGCCTTTTCCACAGCAATGTAGGCACTGGCTGGCGCACAGCCGTCCATGCGCTCCAGGGCCAGCGGGTGACCACCGTCGTCAACCACGGCGATGGTGACGTTCCAGTGTTGGGCCAGGGCTTCCTGGCGGGCGGCGGCCAATACGCGGGCGACTTCGACCTGGCCGATCACGAACTTGCTATGCATGGGGGTTCTCCGGGTTCAAGGCTGCTTCGACAATTTCTATCCAGTGCCGTACCGGCGTACGCCCGGCCCCGTCGAGGTGGGCCTGGCAACCGATGTTGGCGGTGGCGATGACGTGCGGTTTGCCGCTTTCCAGTGCGTTGAGGCGGTTGTCACGCAGTTGCAGCGACAATTCGGGCTGGGTCAGCGAATAGGTACCCGCCGAGCCGCAGCATAGATGGCCGTCCGGCACCGCGGTGAGGGTAAAGCCCAGGCGCGTCAGCAGCGCTTCCACCGCGCCGCCCAGCTTCAGGGCATGTTGCAAGGTACAAGGGCAATGGAAGGCCAGGCGCTGTTCGGCGCACAGGCCCAGTCGCTCGACCGGTTCATCGCGCAGTACTTCTACCAGATCGCGGGACAGGGCGCTGACCCGCGCGGCCTTGGCGGCGTAACGGGGGTCGTTTTCCAGCAGGTGGCCGTAATCACGCACAAAAGCGCCGCAGCCGCTGGCGGTTTGCACAATGGCCTCGGCCCCCGCTTCGATGGCAGGCCACCACGCGTCGATATTGCGCCGCGCACGCTGCAGGCCTTGCTCTTGGGCATTGAGGTGGTAGTCCACCGCGCCACAGCAGCCGGCCTGGTGGATCGGCTGCACGCTAATGCCCAGGCGGTCCAGCAGGCGCGCGGCGGCGGCGTTGGTATTGGGCGACAAGGCCGGCTGCACGCAGCCTTCGAGCATCAACACCCGCCGTGCATGGCGTGGTGCCGGGCGCTGGCCGGGGGCGATCACCCGTGCCGGCAGTTTGCGTTTGAGTGTGGCCGGCAGCAGCGGGCGCAGGGCCTGGCCGCCACGGGTCAGGGCCTTGAACAGCGCCGGGCGTGGCACAACGGCTCGCAGGCCCTGGCGCAGCAGGCGCTGACCGAGCGGGCGCGGCACCTGTTGTTCGACCACGGCGCGGCCGATGTCGAGCAGGTCGTGGTACTTCACCCCTGAGGGGCAAGTGGTTTCGCAGTTGCGGCAGGTCAGGCAACGGTCCAGGTGCAGTTGCGTGCTGGCCGTGACCGGCTCGCCTTCGAGCAGTTGCTTGATCAGGTAGATGCGCCCGCGCGGGCCATCCAGTTCATCGCCAAGCAACTGGTAGGTCGGGCAGGTGGCGGTGCAGAAACCGCAGTGCACGCAGGACCGCAGGATGCTTTCTGCCTCGTCGGCGCGGGCCAGGCGTCGGGATGCTTCACTCAGGTTGGTTTGCATGGTCTGGCCTCACAGGTTCGGGTACAGGCGGCCAGGGTTGAACACGCCCTGGGGGTCGAGCTGTTGCTTCAGCGTCTGGTGGTAGCGCATCAGTGCCGCGGGCAGCGGCGGGCTACTGTCTGCGCCGGCGGCGTAGCAGGTGGCGTGGCCGCCCACGTCGGCGACCCGGTCGCGAATGGCCTGGGCCGGTGCGCTGGACGTGAGCCAGCGCTGCGCTCCACCCCAGTCGATCAGTTGCTGGCCGGGCAGGTCCAGCTCGCCGGTGGCGTTGGGCAGTGACAGGCGCCACAGCGGCGCAGAGTTGTTGAAGAATGCCAGGCGCTGCTCGCGCAGGTCGCTCCAGAACCGGCTGTCGAGGGTTGCGCCGCCCAGTCGCTGGCGTGCCGACTGAACCGAACCTTCACCGCCTTCCAGGCGCAGGTACAGTGCTTCGCCGTCATGGCAAGCCGCGCTGATCGGCAGCGGCTGCTGGCCCCATTCGGCCAACTCGGCCAGCGCTTCATGCCGGCCCATTGGCAGGCGCAGGCTCAGGCATTGGCGCGGCCGGGGCAGTACTTTCAACGAAACCTCGGTCAGCAACCCCAGGCAACCGAAGCTGCCCGCCATCAGCCGTGATACATCGTAACCGGCCACGTTCTTCATCACTTCGCCACCAAAGCGCAGCAACTTGCCGTGGCCGGTGATCACCCGCGTGCCGAGCACGTAGTCACGTACCGACCCGGCCCATGGCCGCCGGGGGCCAGACAAGCCGGCGGCGACCATGCCGCCCAAGGTGGCGTCCGGGCCCAGGTGTGGCGGTTCACAGGGAAGCATCTGGCCGGCTTCGTGCAGCGCCGCTTCGATCTCGCGCAGCGGTGTGCCGGCGCGGGCGGTGAGCACCAGTTCAGTCGGGTCGTAGCTGACGATGCCACGGTGGCTGCGGGTGTCGAGTACTTCGCCAGCGACAAGGTTGCCCAGCATGGCTTTGCTGTTACTGCCCTGGATACGCAGCGGTGTGCCTTGGTTCAGCGCCTGGCCGACCTGCTCCAGCAGGGCCTGGCTGTTGTCGCGGTCCATGCTCATCAGAAGCGCTCCAGCTCGGGGAAGGGCAGTTGCCCATGGTGCACATGCATGGCGCCGAACTCGGCGCAGCGGTGCAGGGTGGGAATGTTCTTGCCGGGGTTGAGCAGGCCCTGCGGGTCGAAGGCGGCCTTCACCGCGTGGAACAGGGTGATTTCGTCGCTGTTGAACTGCGCGCACATCTGGTTGATTTTTTCGCGGCCTACGCCGTGCTCGCCCGTGATGCTGCCGCCTACCGCCACGCACAGTTCGAGGATCTTGCCGCCGATGGCTTCGGCGCGCTCCAGCTCACCTGGCAGGTTGGCATCGAACAGGATCAGCGGGTGCATGTTGCCGTCGCCGGCATGGAACACGTTGGCCACGCGCAGGCCGTATTCCGCAGACAGGTCACTGATGCCCTTGAGTACCCGTGGCAGTTCGCGGCGCGGGATGGTGCCGTCCATGCAGTAGTAATCCGGCGAGATGCGCCCCACCGCCGGGAACGCGTTCTTGCGCCCGGCCCAGAAACGCACGCGCTCGGCTTCGTCGCGGGCCAGCCGTACCTCGCGGGCCCCGGCTTGCGCCAGCACGGCGGCCACCCGTTCACAATCGTCATGCACATCGGCCTCGACGCCATCCAGCTCGCACAACAGGATGGCCGCCGCGTCCACCGGGTAGCCGGCATGAATGAAGTCTTCGGCGGCGCGGATGGCCAGGTTGTCCATCATCTCCAGGCCGCCGGGAATGATACCGGCAGCGATGATTTCGGCGACTGCCCGGCCGGCGTCCTCGACACGGTCGAAACTGGCCAGCAGCACCCGCGCCACCTGGGGCTTGGGGAGCAGCTTGACGGTAACTTCCGTGACGATGCCGAGCATGCCTTCGGAGCCCGTGAACAGTGCCAGCAGGTCGAAGCCCGGGCTGTCCAGGGCATCGCTGCCGAGGGTCAGGCGTTCTCCTTCCACCGTGAGGATTTCCACCTTGAGCAGGTTGTGCACGGTCAGGCCGTATTTCAGGCAGTGCACGCCACCGGCGTTTTCGGCGACGTTGCCACCGATGGAACAGGCAATTTGCGAGGACGGGTCTGGTGCGTAGTACATACCGTGCGGTGCGGCCGCCTGGGAGATGGCCAGGTTGCGCACGCCGGGTTGCACACGGGCGTAACGGCCCTGTGGATTGACCTCCAGAATGCGGTTGAAGCGGGCCATTACCAGCAGTATCCCCTTAGCCAGCGGCAGGGCGCCGCCCGACAGGCCGGTGCCGGCACCACGGGCTACCACGGGTACGCCGCGCTGGTGGCAGAGCCTGAGCAAGGCCTGCACCTGCTCCAGGCGCTCGGGCAGCACCACCAGCAGCGGTACCGTGCGATAGGCCGAGAGGCCGTCGCATTCGTAGGGTTTGAGGTCTTCTTCGCGGTACAGGATATCGAGGTCTGGCAGGGCCTTGCGCAGCGCCTGCAACAGGTCCGCCTGGTCTACGGAGGGCAGCGCGCCATCGACGCGTTCGTCGTACAGGATATTCATCGGCTCACTCGGCAACGTTTTTGTTGTTGTTGGCAAAGCGGTCACCGGTGCAGCCTGCGCTTGCCAGCGGCCCGGGTCGAGTACGTCGTTCACTGGTCCTACCAGTTTTTCTGCAAAGGGCTGGTTATTGACGGCTTTGCCTGGCTAGATTGGAGCCATCGGCCGAAGTGGTCCTACCAGCGGGAGAGGGCGTGATGGGTGCTGAAGGCAAAGCCAAGGTCGCTGACCAGGTGGCCGAGCGGGTGGAGCGGCTGATCGTTGACGGCGTACTCAAGGTGGGCCAGGCCTTGCCGTCGGAGCGGCGGTTGGTGGAGAAGCTGGGGTGTTCACGCTCGGCACTGCGCGAAGGGCTACGCATTCTGCGGGGGCGCGGCATCATCGATACCGAACAGGGGCGGGGTTCGTTCGTCGCCGACCTGACAGGGCAGTCGGGTGCCACACCGTTGATGCATTTGTTTGGCTCGCAGCCGCGTACGCTGTTCGACTTGCTGGAAGTGCGGGCGTTGCTGGAGGCCGAGTCGGCGCGGCTGGCGGCGTTACGGGCCACCGAGGTTGACCGCTTGCTGATTCGGCGGCGCTACGAAGAAATGCTGGCCGCGCACGAGGCACCAGACGCGATCGATGCCCGTGAACATGCCCGTCGCGACCACGCGTTCCACCGGGCGATCAGTGAGGCGTCACACAACCCGGTGCTGGTGCATACCTTGCAATCGCTCAGCGACCTGACCTTGAGCACGGTGTTTGCCTCGGTCAACAACCTGTATTGCAGGCCGGCGCAAAAGCGCCAGATCGACCGCCAGCATGCACGGTTGTATCAGGCGGTGATGGAGCAGTTGCCGGAGCAGGCGCAGCGGGCGGCGCGCGAGCATATCAACGGAATACGCGACAGTTTGCGGGAGATCGAGCAGGAAGAGCAGCGGTTGGTCAGGGCGACCATGCGCATGGATGGCTGGGGATGATCTAGTCCTGTGCCGGCCTCTTCGCGGGCAAGCCCGCTCCCACAGGGAACGCGCCAAGCCTGATGGCTGCGCAGATCCTGTGGGAGCGGGCTTGCCCGCGAAAGGGCCGGTGCAGGTTGACCTCAATGGTCAGCTATCCGATCATCCTGCGACAGAATGGCCCGGGCCAGTTCTTCATCATTGGCTTGCAGCCCGGGATGGTCCTTGCGGGCCTGTTCCAGCGCCGACTCCACATAGGCGCCACGGATAGCCCCACCGCTGGCGACGAAGGCAGAAAGTTCATCGCGTGCCGGGATGATCCGTTTATCGTCCTTGAAGGTCGAGTAAAGCGAGGCGGAGATACCGGCCGAGGTGGCGACGTCGCCCGCATCGACGCGGGCCAGGGCAGCACCGGCAGGCAGCAGGAGCAGCAGCGCAGGAGCGAGGAGTAGGTGGCGCATGTCGTGTTCTCCAGTAGCGTGAAGCCCAAGGGAATAAACCACTCAGTGTTTAAGAAAGCACGCAGGTGGTGGTAGTTCCCTTGGGGGTTCCACGAAATGGACCGATCAAGCCAACTGGTAGGTGGTCTTTACACGGGTAAAGAACTGCCGCGCATGGGTGCCTTGTTCCCGCGAACCCAGGCTCGATGCCCCATTGCCCCCAAATGGCACGTGGTAATCCACCCCGGCCGTCGGCAGGTTGACCATCACCATCCCCGCCGAACTGTTGCGCTTGAAATGCTCGGCCTGGCGCAGCGAGGTGGTGACGATGCCAGCGGACAGGCCGAACGCCGTGTCCTCGGCTGCCGCGAAGGCTTCGGCGTAGTCGCGCACCTTGAGCACGCTCAGCACCGGCCCGAATATTTCCTCTCGATAGATGCGCATGTCCGGCGTTACCTCGGTAAACAGGGCCGGGGTAAAGAAATACGCCCCCGCCTGGTTATCGATACGCTCGCCACCGCATACCCGCTTCGCACCCTGTTCAACACCTGCTGCCACATAGGCGAGGTTCTGCTCCAGCTGCCGGCTGTCAACCACCGGGCCGATGTCGGTGCAGGCCTGCAGCGCATCCCCCACCTTCAAGGTGCGGGTACGCTCAGCCAGGCGTGCGACGAAAGCGTCGTGAATGCCCTCGGTCACGATCACCCGCGAACTGGCGGTACAGCGCTGGCCGGTGCTGTAGAACGAGCCGTTCAAGGCCACTTCCACCGCCTGTTCCAGGTCGGCATCGTCCAGCACGATCAGCGGGTTTTTGCCGCCCATCTCCAACTGCACTTTCTTCATGCCTTCGGCGGCCAGCCGGGCAATTTGCCGACCGGTGTGCTCGGAGCCGGTGAAGCTGATGCCATCGACCAGCGGCGAGCGGATGATCGTGTCACCAACGCTGCGCCCCGGGCCGATCAGCATGTTGAACACGCCCGCAGGCAAACCGGCGCGGGAGATGATTTCGGCCAGGGCCCAGGCCGAGGAGGGCACCAGCTCGGCCGGTTTGAACACCACGCAGTTGCCAAAGCACAGCGCCGGGGCGATCTTCCATGCAGGGATGGCGATAGGGAAGTTCCACGGGGCGATGATGCCGACCACACCCAGTGGCTGGGTGAACACATCGATGCCCACGTCCTGGCGTACTGACGTGTACTTCTCGCCTTCGGCACGCAGGGCTTCCTGAGCGTAGAACTTGAACGAGCGCCCGGCGCGGTCCACCTCGCCCAGCGCTTCGCGCACTACCTTGCCTTCTTCGCGGGCCAGCAGCGTGGCCAGTTCCTCGCGGCGGGCGAGGATTTCGCTGCCGATGAAGTCCAGCGCGTCCGCACGCAGCTGTGGGTTGCTGCGTGCCCAGGCCGGCTGCGCGCGGTGGGCAGCGGCAATGGCCTGTTCGGTCAGCGTCTGCTCAGCGCGTTCGAAGCGTTCGACCACTTCGCCCGGGTTGGACGGGTTGCGGTTTTCCAGGATGTCGGCATTGCCGGTCAGTGGGATAAAGGTGCCATCGACGTAGCTGCTTTTGGTGACAGGGGTCATGCGCTGCGAATCCTTTTTTCAGAAACCTGGCGGGCGACGAAATGGCTGATGTTGTCCACGGCGCTGTCCATCAACTGCTGCATGGCGTCTTCGCTGCTCCAGGCGATGTGCGGGTTAAGCAGAAAGTCATCGCGGTCGATCAGCTGGAACAGTGGGTTGCTGGGGTGCAATGGCTCCACTTCCACCACGTCCAGCGCCACGCCGCCCAGGCGGCCTTTTTGCAGTGCCTGGATCAACGCGGCTTCGTTGACCACGCCGCCACGGCCGGTGTTGACCACCACGGCGTCAGGCTTCATCAACGCCAGTTGCGCGGCATCGATCAGGTTGTGGGTTTCTGGCGTGAGCGGGCAGTTGATCGACAGCACGTCACAGCTTTTCAGCAGGTCGGCCAAGGGGCGGCAGTCCGGGCCTTGGCGTTTGCCGCCTCGGTCTTCAAACCACACGCGCATGCCGAACGCCCGCGCCAGGTGCGCCAGGCGCAGGGCGATCGGGCCGCTGCCGATGATCGCCAGCTGCTTGTCGCGCACGTCGCGGATACGGTGGTTGAAGTAGATGTTCTGGAACGGCTTTTCGCCGGCATGCACCTGGCGCATCAGGCGGGTGAAGGCGGCCGGGCGGCGGAACAGCTCCAGGATCATGGCCAGGCTGTGCTCGGCCACGGTGTTGGCGGCATAGCCCGGTACGCTGGTTACTTCGATGCCATGGGCTTCGCAGTAGTCGACATCGACAATGTCGCGGCCGGTCAGTGCCAGCGAAATCATCTTCAGCTTGGGCAGCTGGCGCAGGTGTTCTTCGCGCAGCGGCACGCTACAGGTCAGCGCTATCGTTGCGTCCTTAAGGTGCTCAAGCATCTGCTCAGGGTGGGTGTAGGCGAACTGCTGCCAGCTGTGCTCGCAGTCAGGGCGCTTCAGGCGGGTGGAAGGCGCCAGGCCTTCGTCGTCAAGGAGGACGATATGTTCGCTCACGTTATTGTCCTTATTTTTTCTGCGCGGGCACGTAGCCGGCGGGCGCCATGCCCACCAGCTGGCGGGTGATGAAACCTGCGTCCTGGTCGTGGTCTTCCAGCGATTCCTTGCGCACCAGTGCATCGCGTACCAGGTGCGCGCCAAAGAAGCGAAAAGGCTCTGGCGGCAGCAGCTTCATCTTCTGGTCGACCAGGCCACAGTTGGCCCACTCGTCGTTGGCATGGGTGGCCAGCGACGTGATGATGCGGCTGGCGAACACTGTGGTGGCCACGCCGTTGCCGGAAAAACCAATGCCGTAGCTGACGGTCTGGTGCTGGTCGAGGTAGCCGAAGTTGGGCAGGCCCTTCATGGCCCGGTCGATCGGCCCGGTCCAGCTGCTGACCACCGGTACATCCTGCAGCTGCGGGTACAGGCGACGCAGTTCGGCGGCGACCTTGTCGGCGGCCGGCGAGGGTTTTTCATAGAGGTTGCCGATACGCCCGGCATAGGCGAACTGGCCCAGCGGCTTGCCGAACACCACGCGCCCGTCCGGGGTGTTGCGCCAGTAGTTGAGCACGGTGCGCGAGTCGGTCATGCACTCGCCGCCACTGAAGCCGATAGCGTCGAGCCTGGCCTTGACCGGTGCGGTGGCGACCATGTCGCTGGACATGATCGCGATCATCCGACGCAGCTCGGGGAACTGCGCGCCCCAGGCATTGAGCGCCAGCACCACGTGGTTGGCTTTTACATGACCCTTGGCGGTGTGCACCACCGGGCGCTTGCCGCGCACCAGGTGGGTGAAGGGCGATTTCTCGAAAATTTGCACGCCCAGCTTCAGCGCCACGCGGCGCAGGCCGCGGGCCAGCATGGCGGGCTGCACGGTGGCGGCGTTGGGGTCGAAGATGCCGCCCAGTACCAAGGGCGAGCCAACACGGCCACGGATGGTCTGGCGGTCCAGCGCCTGGAACGGGTTGACGTCGAGCTTCTGCAGGCCGTCGGTGAGCACGCGCCAGGAGTTCATCTGGCGCTGGTTGGTGGCCGTCCACAGCCAACCGTCCTTGCGGTACTGGGCGTCGATGCCGTGTTGCTGGCAGAAGCTGCCGATCTCGTCGATGGCCGACTCGGCCGCCTCGCAGATGCGCCGTGCCTCGACATCGCCGCAGATGGTGCGTACCGACAGGTATTTGCCCCACCAGTTGGTGGCCACGCCACCGTTGCGCCCGCTGGCGCCCGAGCCGCAGCGGTCGCGCTCGACGATGACGATGGTTTTTTCCGGGTGCGCCTGCTTCAGGCGGATGGCCGACCACAGGCCAAGGAAGCCACCGCCGACGATGCACACGTCAGCATCAATCGAGTCCTGCAGGGCAGGGGCCAGGTCGCTGTCCAGGTCAAGTGCCTGGGCATACCAGAATCCACGGTACATGAGGGGTGCCTCTGAGCATGTTTGTCTTGTGCTTACATGATGCTCAGCCGGGCAGGGGGGCTGATATTACAGCCATGACAATTGATAGAACGGCGCCGCCTTTTGTCATGGACTTCCTATTTGTGGGGATGCATATGATATGACGGACGCAGGGCGCGCTTTAGAATGGCGCCATTGCAGATGTCATGAGGCCCGTGTCGATGTTTGCCGAACAACAAGAACAACCGTTGCAAGCCTCCGTTGACAGCGTGAAGGTCAAGCCCGAATTGCGGGTGGGCTTCGTGCTGATGAATCACTTCACCCTGGTGCCGGTGGCGGGGCTGGTGGACTCGCTGCGTTTCGCGGCGGACAAGTCGTTCCGTAGCCAGCAGGTGTATTGCCAGTGGGACTGGATGACCCTGGACGACCAGCCGATCACCGCCAGTTGCGGCATGCCCATTTCGCCGACCAAGCCCCTGAACCTGTTCGCCCAGTACGACTACATCGTGCTTGCAGGCGGCTTGCTGGATGAAACCCGCAATCCGCCGGCCTGGCTGTTGGACGCATTGCGTGAGGTGCATGCGGCGAATATCCCGATCATCGCGCTGTGCTCTGGGTCGTTTGTGCTGGGCAAGGCCGGGCTGCTCGATGGCCGGCGCTGCGCGCTGCATTTCACCTTGCGCGATGAGTTTAAGGAACGTTTTCCGCTTACCACGGCGGTGATCGACAAGAGCTATGTGGACGACCGCGGCATCATCACCTGCCCGGGCGGTACTGCCATTGATTTGGCGGCTAACCTGATTCGCCGGCATTGCGGTGCGGTGCGGGCACAGAAGGGCCTGGAGTACCTGTTGGTGGATGAGCGCGCTGATGAGCCGCAAGACAAGGCGGCCAGCGAATGTGTGTACCAGAACGACCGGGTGCAGCGGGCGATCAGCTTCATGCGTGCCAACCTGGATGCGTCGATGACCCTCAAGGCCGTGGCCGAGGCGGTGGGTACCCACCCCCGGCAGTTGCACCGCGAGTTCGTCGCCAATACCCAGGAACCGCCGGCCAACTACTGGCGCAAGTTGCGCCTGGACCATGCCCGGCGGCTTCTGGTGAACACCAGCCAGAACATCACCACGATCGCCCTGGCGTGCGGGTTTTCCGACGCTTCGCACTTTATCCTGTGGTTCCGCAAGCAGTATGGCGAAACGCCTTACAGTTTCCGCAAGCGCCGGCATGAGGTGGAGCGGTTTGACTGGCATGGCGACAAGGTGGGGCTGGATCCGGAGCTCTAACAAGCCATCGC
This sequence comes from Pseudomonas sp. LLC-1, assembly GCF_002992185.1. Lineage (NCBI taxonomy): Bacteria > Pseudomonadati > Pseudomonadota > Gammaproteobacteria > Pseudomonadales > Pseudomonadaceae > Pseudomonas > Pseudomonas sp. LLC-1. The sequence continues at coordinate 123,433 of NZ_LUVY01000022.1, forward strand.
GACACAAGGCCGCTCCCTCAGCGGCCGTGTGGCATTCAGAGCTGGCCGAAGGCCTGGATCTCGATGCGGTATTCAGGGGCTGCCAGCGCAGCCCCTACACAGGCCCGCACCGGTGGCTGTTCACCCACCCAGGCGTCATACACTTCATTCATCGCCGCAAACTCGCCCATGTCAGCCAGCCAGATCTGCATGCGGGTGAGGTTGCCCTTGCCCGCGCCGACCTGCGCCAGCCACTGCTCCAGTTGCGCCAGCACGCAGCGGGTTTGCGCAGCGATGTCGCCCGGTTGCAGGGCAACGATGCCAGAGGTTTCGATACGGCCTTCTACCAGCACCAGCTGGCTGGCGCGTTTGCCTGGGTTGATACGTTCGATCATCGACTGGGTCCTTAGAACAGCACGTAGGTCTTGCGCAGGGTTTCGCGGATGTCCCACACCCCCTCGCAGTTCTCCGGGAACAGCACCGCATCGCCAGCGCGCAACTCCACCGGCTCGCCACCGTCGGGAGTGAAGGTGCACCAGCCGCTGACAATGTGGCTGAATTCGCGGTTTTTCAGGTAGCGGCGGAAAACGCCCGGGCTGCTTTCCCATACCCCGATGCTGGCGCCGACGGCCTCGTCGGTCTGGTCCTGGGCGCTGGCGGCCTGGGCGATGGGCTCACCGATCGGCAGGCGGGCCGGGGCGGGGGCGCCCAGCGGCGAGACGGGGGCATTGCGCACGACAGTCAGTACTTGGCTCACGAACAGGCTCCTTCAGGCTTTACGAACAATGGGTTTGGCGGTGGGGGTAGTGCTGGTGTGGTTACCCAGCGCGGCTGCCTGCTGCAGGTCGAGCTTGCTGGTTTCAGGGGCCAGCCACCAGGAAATCAGGGCGCCGAACAGCGAGATCAAGGCGGCAGCGAACATGGTGTTGGCAATGCCGTAGCTGGCCAGGGAAATCGGCACCAGGTACGTGCCCACGGCGGCGCCAATGCGCGACAGCGAAGTGGCAAGGCCTACGGCTGACGCACGGATTTCGGTTGGGAAAAGCTCGTTGGGGTAGACGTATTCAAGCACCTGGGCGCCGCCAATCAGCACGGCATAGGCACCGAACAGCACCAGAATGGTCGTGGGCGAGGCATCCGGGAACACGCCCAGCATGACCAGCGACATGCCCGACCAGAGGAAGCTGTGGATCAGCATGTTGCGCCGGCCCAGGCGGTTGATCAGCTTGGTGGCCAGCAGGCAGCCCAGGGTGAACAGCAAGGTGATGGCGATGGAGCCGAAGGCCGCCCAGTCACCGGTCAATTGCAGTGCCTGCAGTACTTTGGGGGCAAACGAGTAGATGGCAAACAGCGGCACGATGGCACAGGTCCAGAACAGGGTGACGAAGGCCATGCGCTTGCCGTAGCCGGAGTGGAACAGCGACCACACGGAAACGGGCTTGTCGGTGGCCTGCTCCGGCAGGTCGGCAATGGAGTAGTCGGGGCCGTATACCTTCTTGATTACGGCGTCGGCTTCGGCGGTGCGGCCTTTGCTCAGCAGCCAGCGGGGCGACTCCGGCGTACCACTGCGGGCGACCAGGAACAGCGCACCCGGTATCAGGGCACTGGCCAGTACATAGCGCCAGCCGTCTTCACCGCCTACACGCAGCAGCAGTTCGCCAACCATGTAGGCCACGGCGGCACCGGCAAACCACATCAGTACCATGGCGGCCAGCAGTGGCCCACGTTGTTTGCGTGGCAGGAACTCGGCCAGCAGCGAGGTGGCGATCGGGTAGTCGGCGCCCACCGCGATACCGATCAGCAGCCGCCAGACAAACAGTGCCCAGGCCGACTCCACCCAGAACTGCGCCACCGAGAAACCGACGATGGCGATCAGGTCGACCAGGTACAGCACCTTGCGCCCGTACTTGTCGGTGAACCAGCCACCGAGAAAACCACCCAGGAAAACCCCGATCAGGGCCGATGCGGCGATCAGCCCTTCCCAGAAGGCCGACAGCTGCAGGGCGTTGGTGATTTGCAGCATGGCGACGCCGATGATGCTCAGGACGTAGCCATCGAGAAAAGGCCCGCCAGCGGAGTAGACCGTCAGCTTGCGGTGGAACGCGTTGAGCGGCGCATCTTCGACGGAGCGTTTGGAAACGGACATGCGACTTACCTCTTGTTGTTATTCGCTGCACTAGCGTCCCGGCACTATCGCACCGGCTTGTGAGGGCGCCCTATAACGGCTCGGACGAGTCATGGAATGTGCTGACCGGGTGTGCCGAGGCCTTATGCAAGTTGTCATGGATGTTCTAGGGGTGGTGCCGGGGCCTTTTCTAATGTGTGGGGGCCGGCTTGCCGGTACTGAGGTTTTCAGCACAATTACAACTACCTGGAATCAGAACCATGACCCGCCCCTCACTCGACTCCCTTGATGGCGACCATTACGACGTGGTGGTCATCGGCGCCGGTGCGGTCGGCTGTGCCGCTGCCCGGCAACTGGCCGCCCGTAACTTCCGCACCTTGCTGGTGGACCGTGGCGATATCGGCGCCGGTACCTCCTCACGCTCCAGCCGCATGCTCTATTCGGGGCTGGGTTACCTGGCAGCACGCTACCCGCTGTGGCAGATCCCGTTCCGGCCATTGGACATGTGGCAGCGGCTGCGCTACACCCGCCAGGTGATGCGCTGCCGTGCCGAGCTGGTCAAGGACATGCCAGGCCACCTGACCCGGCACCGCTTCCATTACCCGTTCCGCCGGGGTGACCGTTACCCGGAATGGCTGGTGGACATGGGGTTTCGCCTGGTCGAGGCGCTGGGTGGCTGGAAGGTGCCGCTGGCCTACCGGCGCCAGTCGCAGCAGCAGGCGGCGGGGGACAGCGCCATGGCAGCCGGGCTGGGTGGGCCGCTGCGCGGGGTGGGCGTGTTCGAGGAGTACATGTATGCCTGGCCCGAGCGCATTTGCGTCGACACAGCGTTGGACGCGCAATGGCGTGGCGCTACGGTGCGCACCTACACCCGCGTCAGCCAGTTGCAACGCCAGGATGCCCAGTGGCGATTGACCCTGGACGAGCAGGCCCCTGAGACCCAGGGCCAGGCCAGGTTGACCGCCAACGTGGTGATCAACGCCGCAGGCCCCTGGGTGGACCGCGTGCCGGGTGCGGCCGACGCTGGCCCAAGGGTGCTGGGGATCAAGGGTGTGAACGTGATGGTACGCCTGCCCGAGGCGTATCGCGGTCAGGGCCTGGAGGCGTTCTCCAGCAAGGGTGAGCCTTACTACGTGTTCCCTTGGCGCGAGTTCCACTTCATTGGGCCAACTGAGTCGGAATTCCATGACGACCCGGACACCGTACGGGTAGAGGACAGCGAAATCGACTACATCCTCAGCGAAGCCAACCACCTGTTCCCCGACCTGCAACTGACCCGCGACGATGTGCAGCACTGCTGGTGTGGTGTGCGCCCGACCTCGACGCTGGATGGGCGCAGCACACACTTGCCGGTACGTCTGAGCGAAGCGGCGGGCAAGCCGGGCCTGCTGACGCTGACCGGTTCCACCATCATGCTGCACCGCCACGCTGCACGGGTGATTGCCCGTGGCGTGGAGGCGCGGCTGGGCAAGCGTGGCAAGGCGCCTGAAGGCATGCTGGAACGCGGTCGGGTCGACAGTGACGACATCGCGGCAGTGGTGCGGCGCGAGCATGTGGTGCGGCTGGTGGATGTGGTGCGCAGGCGCCTGCCCTGTGGGTTGGACCCGGACCTGGGGCGGGCGCGGGTAGAGCAGCTGTCGCAGCAGGTGGCGGCGGTACTGGGCTGGTCGGAGGCACGGCGGCAGGCGGAGCTGAAGCATTTCGAGGAGGACACGGTGCGGGTGTATCGGCAGCTGTAGCGGCAGGCGGGGCCGACGATGCACTCGTCGGCCCTGTGGCGCTTATCGCCCGGTCAGCCCGGCGCGCGTCAACAACCCGTCCAGTACCACTTCGCACGCTGCACCCCAGGTGGCACTGACCGGCTGATGCATCAGTACCGCCAGCCCGTCTGCGGTAAAGGTGCCCGGCGTGGCAATGGCCTGGCCCAGGGCCTTGAGCGTGTATTCCGGCTGCTGCCCGGCGCTGGCCACGCAGTCTTGCAGGTTGCCTAGCACCAGCGCACGTGCCTCGGTTGCGGGCAGGCCTTTGTCCATCAGCCACTGCTGCAAGTCGTGCAGCAGGAAGTAGAACCAGCCATTCATGCAGGCTGCAACGGTGGCCAGTTCGAATTCAGGCTCGCCGTGCAGGACCACCAGTTTGCCCAGCGGCCCCAGGTACTGCGTGGTGAGCGCATCGGGCGGGCAGACGACTACCGTCGACTGGTTGTACTGCGCCGCATACGACAGCATCGCACGTACACAAAGGGCGCCGGGGAAGGCGCTGGCCAGTTGCGCAAGGCCGATCCCGGCAGCCAGCGAAACCAGGCGCTGGCCGGGGCGCAGTTGTACCTCATCGGCCAGTTCGGCAAGCGAATGCGGGCGTACGCCAAGTATCAGCAGTTCTGCCTGGTCGACTACCGCCTGGTTGCTGGCCAGCACCTGGCAACCATGGTCGCGGGCAAGCACGGCGGCCCGTTGAGCATTGCGCGGTGAAAGCAGGATGGGGCCGTCAAAACCGCTGCGGCGCAGGCCGATGACCACTTTTTCGGTGAGTTCGCCCACCCCGAGAATGCCCAGGCTATGCATGGTGCCTCCTTTTCAGCTTTCCAGGCCGGCGCGGCGCTGGCCCCAGTGCAGGTTCAGGTTGACGCCCGCGCTCAACAGCGGTTCAGGCGGGTTGCGGTTGGGGCCTGCGCTGCCGAGCAGAAAGTCGATCAGCTCGTCGCGCTCACCGCTCAGCCAGTCAGCCAGCAAGGTGCCCGTCGCCGTGCCACGGGTGATGCCCAGGCCGTTGCAACACAACGCCGCGTGTACGTTGGGCGCCAGGGTGCCGAAGTGCGACAGGTGGTTGCGCGACAGGCACATCGAACCGCCCCAGGTGTATTCGAACGGTATGCCCGACAACATCGGGAAGCGTCGCTCGAACGACTCACGATGCTGACGCCCGGCGCGGGCGATATGGCGGGGGTTGGCACGGCCGTCGGCATTGAAGCTGAAGCTGTTGCGCACCAGCAGGCGCTGGTCCGGGGTGCGCCGCAGGGTGCTGCCGAACGGGTCGGCCGGGATGATGCCCCAACTGGCTTTGCCGCCCAGGCGGGCCTGTTCGTCTTCGGTCAGCGGGCGGGTCATGCTGGCGTAGGTGAAAATCGGCAGCAGGCGGCCGGGCAGGAAGCCGAAGTATGAGGCGAAGGCGTTGTTGGTGAGCAACAGCTGGTCGGCGACGATTTCACCGTTGGCGTGCTTGAGGGTGATGCGCCGGCCCTGCTCGATGTGGGTGATGGTGGTGCGCTCGTGCAGGGTCACATTGGCCGGCAGGCTTTCGGCCAGGCCCTTGGCCAGGGCGGCCGGTTGCAGCAGTTGGGTGCCAGGCGTGTACAGCGCCTTGCGGTAGAAGCCGGTGCCGAAGTGCTCGGGCAGGTCGCGGGTGTCGATCATCTGGTAGGGCTGGCCGAGCTTTTCCAGGCCGCTGCGGTAGGCTTCGAGCACGGCCAGGCCTTTGTCTTCGACGGCGGCCTGGTACTTGCCGTCCGGGCGGATCTGGCAGTCGATGCCGTGCTGGGTGATCAGCCCGCGAAGGATCGCCTGCGCACGCAGGTTGAGCTTGAGGTTCATCCGCGCGGTGGGCAGGTCGCCGATGTAGTCGGCGGCACCGATGTCGTGGGGCAGGTCGATGGCAAAGCCGGAGTTGCGCCCGGAGGCGCCGAAACCGACTTCCTGGGCCTCGACCAGGATCACCTCGTCGTCCGGGTGGTGCAGGGCCAGTTGCCGTGCGGCGGCAAGGCCGGTAAAGCCCGCGCCAAGCACCACCCAGCGCGCCTCGCTCCGCCCCCGGTGCGCGACGCGTGGCTGGCGTGGGGGGCTGAGGTGGAACCAGCCGCAACCGTTGTCGTCCGCGGGGGTAGAGGTGTTTCTGTACATGGTTTTTATCCGTGTTGTTTTCTCCACTATGGCATTGGCGGTTGTGCGGGGACTATGACGGGAGGGACGGGGAATGGGATGTTCTGGCTGCAGGAGAACAACCGCCGTCCAGATTGCCTGAAGATAGATTGACCGTGGCGGGCCGGGCGTGATTTGCTCGGCGCTACGGCTTCTTCGCGGGCGAACCCGTGAATCGCCCGACACGATCATTCAAAGGAAAATGAAGGTTCGCCCATGTCCGACTACACGCTGCATTGCTTCGCCGAATCCGGCAACGCCTTCAAGGTCGCGCTCATGCTTGAACTTACTGGCCAAGCCTGGCAGCCGGTGTTCGTCGACTTTTTCCATGGCCAGACCCGTGAGCAAACGTGGCGTGACGAGGTGAACGAGCAGGGCGAGGTGCCGGTGCTGGAGCACGCGGGCAAAACCTTCACCCAGTCTGCGTTGATCCTGGACTACCTTGCCGAACAGACCGGCCAGTTCGGCCCGCGTGATGAAGACGAAAAACGCGAGATCTGGCGCTGGATGCTGTTCGACAACCACAAGTTCACCAGCTACTACGCCGCGCTGCGCTTTCTGTTTTGCCTGAAGAAAACTGGGGAAACGGACGTGACGCGGTTCCTGCGTGAGCGTGCCACGGCGGCTTACCGTATTGTCGATGCGCACCTGGCGAAGACGCCGTTCATGGTTGGCGGCCGGCTGACCATCGCCGATCTGTCGTTGGCGGGGTATGTGTTCATGCCTGAAGATACCGGGATCCCGCTGGCAGAGTTCACCCATATCGAGGCTTGGAAGGCGCGGATCCAGGCGCTGCCGGGGTGGAAGCATCCGTATGAGCTGATGCCGCGTACGGCATCCTGACGCCTTCGCGGCTAAAGCCGCTCCCACAGGGGCTTCACAATGCTTGGGTCTTGAGCAGTACCTGTGGGAGCGGCTTTAGCCGCGAAGAGGCCAGCGCAGGCAATACAAGGTTCAGATGGACAACCGCACCACCCGGTTGTCCAGCACTTGCTGCTCTTGCCCCCGGCGCTTGTTCACCACCAACTCGCCAATCGCGATCAGCCGCGTGCGGGTGATGTTGCGCGACAACCCCAGCAACTGCGCGGTATGCACCTGGTTGTAATGGCAGAACCGGTAGGCCGAGCGCAGCAGGGCATTTTCCACTTTCTCGTACAGGTCGCCCGACTGCTCCTCGTACAACCGGCTGAACGCCCGCTGCAGCAAGTCCTCCACACCATTTCCCGCTGGCTCTTCCTCCTGCCGCTCGATGCGCAGGTTGGACAAACGCAGGTCCTGAGCCTGCACCGTGCCATCGCCGCAAGTGAGCAAGCTATGGTGAATCACGTTTTCCAGTTCGCGGATATTGCCCGGCCAGCTGTACTCCACCAGTTTGGCCTGGGCCTTGGCGCTCAGCTCTACCGGTCCGTACCCCAGCCGGTCGCTGTAGCTGCGAATGAAGTGCCGGGCCAGCGGCAGGATGTCACCCGGGCGGTCGCGCAGCGGGTGCAACTGCAAGGTCACCACGTTCAGGCGGTAGTACAGGTCTTCACGAAAATGCCCGGCGTTGATGGCCTTTTCCAGCTGCACGTTGGTCGCCGCCAGTACCCGCACGTTGATCGGAATGCTCTTGCGCGACCCTAGCCGCACCACCTCGCGCTCTTGCAGCACGCGCAGCAGCTTGACCTGGATCGGCAGGGGCAGGTCGCCGATTTCGTCGAGAAACAACGTGCCGCCATTGGCTTCCTCGAACCAGCCGGCCTTGGCCGCCAGCGCGCCGGTGAAGGCGCCTTTTTCATGGCCGAACAGTTCGGCCTCCACCAGCGACTCGGAGAACGCCCCGCAGTTGACTGCGACGAACGGGCCGTTGCGCCGGCCGCTGAGGTTGTGGATGTGGCGTGCGACCAGCTCCTTGCCCGTACCGGTTTCGCCGATGATCAGGACGCTGGCCTCGCTGGGGGCGACCTGTTGCAAGTGGGCGAGCAGCGCCTGCGACCTGGGGTCTTCGAAGACCTGTGCGGTCGCCCTGATCGAGGTAGCCAGTGTCGGTGACGGGGGGAGGGTCAGCAGTTGCATGGGCAATCCTCAGGAATAGAAGGATGGGGCAGGGCGCTTGTCGTTGAGGGCCCACTCGCCGAGTTCGTGGATGCGGTAGTCCACCGGATCGTGCAGGGTTTGTGTGCGAAGGTTGCGCCAATGGCGGTCGAAGCGTAGCGAGGCATGGGTGGCGCGTGCGCCGGTGACTTCGAACAGGCGGTTGCAGATGTCCAGGCCGTGGCGGCTGGCGGCGACCTTGGCGGTGCCGATGGCCAGGGCCAGGTCGCCGCGCTCTTCTGCCGTGAGGGCATGTTCCTTGGCCCAGGCGGCATCCAGCTGGCGTGCGGCCTGTTCGATCAGCAGACGCACGCTTTCAAGGCCAACCCAGAACTCGCCGTAATGGCGCAGCACGTAAGGGTCTTCGGCACTGCTGGCGGCGCTGGAGCGGAACCATGGCCGGCTTTCCTTGAGGGTGTACTGGCGGGCTTCTTCGAAGGCGCCTTCGGCAATGCCGAGGAACAGGTTGGCGAAGTGCAGCTGGGCAATCAGCGGGCGCAGGGCGGCGAACGGAGTGCTCAGCGGGCCTGGGTCGAGTAGCAGTTCGTTGTGCTCTACCCGTACCCGCTCGAACGTGGCGCTGCCGCTGTCGGTCTGGCGTTGACCGATGTTGTTCCAGTCGCTGTGCAGGCTGATGCCGGTGCGGCCACTGGGGATGGCAGCAATCAGCAGCTTGCCGCCGGCACGTTCGTCCACCGCCGAGGCGATGAGCATTTCCGAGTCGCTGGCACCGGAGCAGAAGCTTTTCTTGCCCGAAAACTCGCACCAGCCATCGAAGTGCTTGACCACCGTGCGGGTGTCCAGCGGGTTCAGGGCATTGCCCCAGAACCACTGTTTTCGGGCGGTTTGTTCGAACCAGGGCTGCCATTGGTCGGGGCGTGAGAACAGGCGCACGGTGGCCAGCATCAGGTGGTGAAAGCCGAACACGTGGGCAATGGAGCTGTCGACCCGGGCGAACTCGCGCACCACCGCGAACGTGTCGTGCCAGTTGGCGCCCTGGCCACCGAAGGCCTGCGGGATCACCAGCGACAGCAGGCCGCTGTCTCGCAGGGCATCGCGCTCGGCTTTCGGCGTGCCGCCGCGCTCGTCGCGTTCGACGGCGGTCTGGGCAAACTGCCCGGCCAGTTCGCGGGCAATCGCCAAGGCCGGGCGCAGCGGGGTATTCACAGGTGCATTCATGGCCGCTCCTCAGGCGCTTTTACGCAGTGCGTGGTGGGCGCCGAACAGCGGCACGGCACGCTCTGCAGCCAGGCGGATACGGGCGGCGAGGGCATCGCTGGATACGCGGTAGTCGGCCAGTTCTGCCTGGCTGGCGAACACGCCGATGGGCAGGGTCAGGGCTTGCAGGAAGCTGAACAGCGGGCGCAGCTGGTGGTCGAGCACCAGCGCATGGCGTTCGCTGCCGCCAGTGGCGGCGAGCAGAACCGGGGTGTCGACAAGGGCGTCCTGGCCGATCAGGTCGAACAGGTGCTTGAAGTGGCCGGTAAAGCTGCCGCGGTACACGGGGGTGGTCACCACCAGCAGGTCGGCCTTTTCCACCAGGCGCAGTTGCTGCTCGACGGTGTCGGGCAGTTCGCTGCGCCACAGGGCGCTGCCCAGTGGGCGGGCGATGTCGCCCAGTTCGATCAGGTGCGGCTTGATGTGCAGGTGCTCGGCCAGTTCGGCAAGGATCGCCTCGGTCAGGGCCAGGGTGCGTGAGGGGCGGGAAGTGCCGCCGGACAGGGCTACGACGTTCAGTGGGGTGCTCATGGGCAGGTCTCCGGTTCGGGTTGAGCGGGGGACTTTGCTTGAGCAATCGTCGTGCCGGGTTCTAATGTTCTTCTAAATCAACACGTTATCGCGTTAGCAGGTTTGCGTCGCTGTTGCCGGGCGGGCGTTTCGTGTTGATTGGGTGTTGCGCTGCGAACAGTTGGCCAGGTGTTGGCGGCTGTGCAGTGGGGAGAGTTATAGAGGATTATCGTTTATTAAAAAAAGAATAAGAATTCATATTGTTATGCATTTTTATCGATAAGCCGGGGTCTTGCCGGTACCGACAATGCCCTGTACGAATGTTACCAGTTGATCCCTCGCGGTGATCACGCTTCCCCATTGCGCCTGCCCGCACAGCAAACCCAGCACGGCATGGGCAATCGACCGCGCTCGGAGTGCCGGCAGCCCGCATTCTGCGGCGACAATGTCACTGAGCAGCCCGCTGTATTGCATTTTCAACTGTTCGATCTGCAACAGTTGCTCTGTGTTCAGGTTCATGGCTTCCCGCGTCAGCAACACCAGTTTGTCGGGGTTGGCCTGGCTATACGTCACGAAGGCCTGCACGAAGCACGGCAAGCGTTCACTGGTGGTACGGGCACCTTTGAGGCATTGTCGGGTTTCGTACAGCAGGTCGGTCAGGCTCGACTCGATCAGTTCGAACAGCAGCCCCTGTTTGCTCTCGATGTGGTGGTACAGCGAGCCGGCGCGCAGGCCCAGGTGGCTGGCCAGGTCACGCAGGCCGATGGCTTGGTAGCCATGGCTGGCAAACAAGGCGCTGGCCGCATCCAGCAAGCGGTCCCGAGCGTGCGGAGTGGGTACGGGCGAGAGGCTGGAAGCGGGCATGGAAGCACCTGTCGGCGAATTGATGTTTGACCAAATGTAAGACAACAGGCATCTTACGTAAAGACTCAATCGCGGAGGTGTTTTGTGGAAAATCAAACGGTGGTGATTGTAGGTGGTGCCTCGGGTCTGGGCCTGGAAACAGCCCGGCTGATGGTAAAACGTGGTGCCGGTAAAATCGGCCTGATCGACCGCAACGAGCAATTGCTGGTACAAGCTGCGGAAGAACTGCGCGGGCGGGGTGTAGAAGTGGCAATCGCAGTAGGCGACATTGCCCGCAAGGACACCGCCCATGCGGCCTTCGCCCAGATCGTCGAAGGCTTGGGGCGGGTGCATTGCCTGGTCAACAGTGCGGCCATCTACCCGCGCAAGGACATCTTCGAGATCACTGACGACGAGTGGGACCTGGAGAACGCCGTCAACATCAAGGGCACCTACCACATGATGGTCGCTGCGGTGCGCCACATGCAGCAGTACGTGGCGGCCCCGGCGGTGACCGGGCGTATTGTCAACGTGACGTCGGTGGACGCCTTCAAGGCCCACCCGCAAAACGCCCACTATGCCGCCACCAAGGCAGCGGTGGTAAGCCTGACCAAGTCGTTTGCCCAGGCCTGTGCCAAGGACCAGATCCTGGTCAACTCGGTAGCCCCGGCCGGTTTTGCCACCGAGCGCGCCAAACAGCTGGGCTTCCTCGGCGAGCTGGCGGCAGCCAACCCGCTGGGCCGTGCTGCGGAACCGGCAGAAATCGCCGAGTGGATCGTGATGATGGGCAGCAGCCGCAACAGCTACGCCACCGGTGAAAACGTGATTGTCAGCGGGGGTTACATCTATGCCTGAAGTCGCATTCCCCGAGGGCTACCAGCGCGCGCTGGTGACCGGGGCTACCAGCGGTATCGGCAAGGCCATCGTACTGGCGCTGCGTGATGCCGGCCTGCAAGTGATTGCCGTGGGGCGTAGCCCTGAGGCGTTGGCCGAGCTGGCTGGCGAGCCGGGTGTGACCACCTTGCAGGCGGATGTGCGTGATTACCGTTCGCTGGCTGCCGCGCTGGAAGGGCGGGCGGTGGATGTGCTGGTCAACAACGCGGGCATTCTGTCCACCCGGGCGGCATTCCAGGACATCGACGAAGCCGAAATCGACAACATGCTCGACATCAACCTCAAGGCGCCGTTGCACCTGGCGCGCCAGGTGCTGCCAGGCATGGTCGAACGGGGCAGGGGGCACCTGTTCTTCATTGGCTCCAGTGCTGGCCGAGCGCCGCACCCGGGCGCAGCGGTGTACGGCGCGTCCAAGGCCGGGGTTAGCCTGTTCTGCGATGCCTTGCGTTGTGACCTGTTGGGCAGTGGCGTGCGGGTGACCGAGATAGCCCCGGGCCGGGTGCAGACCCAGCTGTACAAGACTGCCATGGGCATGCAGGCGGCGGGCAGTGAGCTGTATGACGGTTATGAGTCGATCCAGCCGGAAGATATCGCCCAGCTGTTGCTGGCGGCGCTGAAGATGCCGCGGCAGGTGGATGTCTCGCGTTTGGAAGTGTTCCCCACGGCGCAGGCGGTGGGTGGCGGGCGGATGGTCAAGACGGCGGGTTGATCTGGCAGTACGGTTGCCTGTACCGGCCTCTTCGCGGCGGTTCGCCGCCGCGATGAACCCGTTCCCACAGGTGCGGTGCAGGCAATGCAGATTTGAGCAAATAGGTGCTTGACCACCTGTAAGACAACATATAACTTACATGAAGACCGCTTCAACCGGTCGAGACAACTACAAAGCATTGCAGGGGATATGACGATGACTGCGACATCATGCCGGGTCGGCGTGGACATAGGCGGCACCTTCACCGATATCGCGCTGGACGTGAACGGCGTGCTGCATTCGACCAAGATCCTGACCGACTACGAGCTGCCTGAACGGGCCATCCTCACCGGCGTGCGCCAGGTGGTGGAGCAGGCGGGCCTGGCCTTGTCGGACATCGACCAGTTGATCCACGGCACCACCCTGGCCACCAACGCGCTGATCGAGCGCCGTGGCGCGCGCACCGCCTTCATCACCACCGAAGGCTTCCGGGACACCCTGGAAATGCGCACCGAAAACCGTTTCGAGCAATACGACATCAACATCGCCCTGCCGCCGCCACTGATCGATCGTGAACACCGCTACACCCTGCGTGAGCGCCTGAATGTCAAAGGTCAGGTGCTGATCGCCCCTGCGCAGGCCGAGATCGATGCCCTGGTCGAGCGCATCGCCGAAGGCAACTACGAAAGCGTGGCCATCGGCTTCATTCACAGCTACGTCAACGGTGCCCACGAACGCCAGTTGCGCGATGCCCTGCAGGCGCGACTGCCGCAGTTGTCGATCTCGATTTCGAACGAAGTCTCGCCGCAGATGCGTGAGTTCGAGCGTTTCAATACTGTATGCGCCAACGCCTACGTCAAGCCGCTGATCAAGTCCTATCTGGACCGTCTGGTGGTGACCCTCATACAAGAAGGTGCTGATTGCCCGGTGTTCATGATCCACTCCGGTGGCGGCATCATCTCGGTGCAAAGCGCCGCTGAGTTCCCGGTCCGTCTGGTGGAGTCCGGCCCGGCCGGTGGCGCCATCTTTGCGGCCGACATCGCCCGCCGCTACCAGCTGGAGAACGTGCTGTCGTTCGACATGGGTGGCACCACGGCGAAAATCTGCCTGATCGAAGACCAGGTACCGAAAACCGCGAAAACCTTCGAGGTTGCCCGTACCTACCGCTTCAAGAAGGGCAGCGGCATGCCGATTTCCATCCCGGTGGTGGAAATGGTCGAAATCGGTGCTGGCGGCGGCTCCATCGCCAGCATCGACAGCATGCGCCAGATTCGCGTGGGCCCGCACAGTGCGGCCTCCGAGCCTGGCCCGGCCTGTTACGGCCGTGGTGGCCTGGAGCCGACCATCACCGACGCCAACCTGCTGCTCGGCCGCCTGGATGCAGACAACTTCGCCGGTGGCGCGCTGCGTTTGTCCACCGACAACGCGGCCAATGCCATGGCCCGGGTCATCGGCCAGCCGTTGGGCATGCAGGCCGACACCGCAGCGTTTGGCGTGTGCGAAGTGGTTGACGAGAACATGGCCAACGCCGGCCGTGTGCATGCGGTGGAAAGCGGCAAGGACATTGCCGACTACACCATGATCACCTTCGGCGGTGGCGGCCCGCTGCACGCTGCACGGCTGTGCGAGAAAATGGGGGTGGCACGCTTCATCGTCCCGGCGGGTGCCGGTGTGGGTTCGGCGATCGGCTTCCTGCGTGCGCCATTCGGCTACGAGGCCGTACGCAGTGCGTTCGTCCGCTTGTCCGAGTTCGAGGCCGCGCAGGTCAATGACCTGATCGACGAGATGAAAGCCGAATCGCTGGGCTTCCTGCGCCAGGGCATGCCAGAAGGCGAGCCGGAGATGGACTGCACTGCGTTCATGCGGTATGTGGGCCAGGGCTGGGAAATCCCGGTTGCCTTGCCATTCAAAGCCTTCAGCGCTGCCGACACGGTAGAGTTCAAGGCCCGCTTCGAAGAGGCCTACACCCGCTTCTTTGGCCGCCCCATCGAAGGGCCGGACATCGAGATCGTCAGTTGGTCGGTCAAGGCCAGTTCGCCCCTGCCACCTGTCACGCAGGTTGAAGAAGTGGGCGCCGCCTACCGCGCCCATGAGATTTCCCGCCGCCAGGTGTTCGACGTGGCCGCCGGTGGTTTTGTCGAAGCCGGCATCCACCCACGCGAAGAGCTGCAAGTCGGTGCCCGTGTCGACGGCCCGGCGATCATCGTCGAGCGCGAAACCTCGACCTTCGTCACCTCCAACTTCACCGCCACGGTCCAGCCAGACGGCTGCCTGCTGGTCGTGCGCCGCTAACGCCTGAATTCGGAAGCCAGAACCATGAGCGATACGTTGATCGACATTCAAATGCAGGTGATGTGGAACCGCCTGGTCTCGGTGGTCGAAGAGCAGGCCCTGACCCTGATCCGCACTGCCTTCTCCACCAGTGTGCGCGAAGCCGGCGACCTGTCCGCCGGGGTGTTCGACCGTGCCGGCAACATGCTGGCCCAGGCCGTCACCGGCACCCCTGGCCATGTGAACACCATGGCCGAGGCGGTGGTGCACTTCATCAATGACATCGGCGAGGACAACATTTTCGAAGGCGATGTCTACGTGACCAACGATCCGTGGAAGGGCACTGGCCACCTGCACGACATCACCATCGTTTCGCCGTCCTTCTACAAGGGCAAGTTGATCGGCTATTTCGCCAGTACTGCCCACGTGGTCGATATCGGTGGCCGGGGCTTCGGCCCCGATGCCCGCGAAGTGTATGAAGAAGGCCTGTTCATCCCGATCATGAAGTTGTTCGAGCGCGGCAAGGTCAACCGCGACCTGATCAACATCCTGCGCAACAACGTGCGTGAGAACGACCGGGTAGTGGGCGACTTCTATGCGCTGTCGGCGTGCAACGAAACCGGCCACAAGCGCCTGCTGGACATGCTCGAAGAGTTCAAGCTGGACGACCTGGAGCACATCGGCGGGTTCATTCTCGAACACAGCCGTCGCGCTACCCTGGAATGCTTCAAGTCGCTGCCCCACGGCACCTACAGCAACAGCATGACCCTCGACGGCTACGATGTGCCGGTAACCCTGGCGGTGACCATCACGGTTGGCCCCGACGGTATCAAGAGCGACTTTACCGGCACCTCGGGCATGAGCCAGTTCGGCATTAACGTGCCGTTGGGCTACGCCAAGGCTTATGCCTGCTATGGCCTCAAGTGCATCGTCGCACCAGAAATCCCGAACAACACCGCTTCGCTGGCGCCGTTCGAAGTCACCGCGCCCGAAGGCTGCATCCTCAATGCCAAGCACCCGGCGCCGGTATCGGTGCGCCATGTGCTGGGCCATTTTGTGCCCGACCTGGTGCTCGGCGCGCTGCACAAGTGCCTGCCAGGCAAGGTGCCGGCCGAGGGTGCCAGCGCCCTGTGGAACCTGCACCTGAGCGTGCGCCCGCTGGAGAGCAACCCCAACGGCCGCAACGCCGAGATGCTGATGTTCAACAGCGGCGGCATGGGTGCCCGCTCGGCGATGGATGGCCTGAGCGCCACGGCGTTCCCTAGCGGCGTGCACACCATGCCGGTGGAAGCCACCGAGCATGCCGGCCCGGTAGTGGTCTGGCGCAAGGAGCTGCGCGAAGGCTCTGGCGGTGCCGGCCAGTTGCGCGGTGGCCTGGGCCAGGAAATCGAAGTCTCGGCGGCCGAAGGCTACAGCTTCCGCTTCAGTGCCATGTTCGACCGTATCCAGTACCCGGCACGCGGCCTGGAGGGCGGCAAGGAGGGCGCCCAAGGTTTCGTTGGCCTGGATGACGGCAGCTTGCTGCGCGGCAAAGGCCAGCAATTTGTACCCGCTGAGCGCCGCCTGGTGCTGCGCCTCCCCGGTGGCGGTGGTTATGGCGACCCGCGCCAGCGCGACCGCAAGCAGGTTGAGCGCGATGTGCGTGCGGGTTACATCAGCGCCGAACAGGCACGTAACGACTACGGCTTTGACGCCGCTCAGGAGCGCTAGACGATGGACGTGCAAAGCAGCCGCGTG
Source organism: Pseudomonas sp. LLC-1 (assembly GCF_002992185.1). Lineage (NCBI taxonomy): Bacteria > Pseudomonadati > Pseudomonadota > Gammaproteobacteria > Pseudomonadales > Pseudomonadaceae > Pseudomonas > Pseudomonas sp. LLC-1. Next base: position 139,685 of record NZ_LUVY01000022.1, read on the forward strand.
CGCGCGGTAAAAAGCTCGCCAAGCATGGCCGTGTCGGTACTGGCCAAGCAGATGCTGGCCAAGGGCGAACCGGTCATCAACCTGGCACTCGGCGAGCCGGATTACAACGTACCGGCCCACGTGATCGAGGCGGCCTACCAGGCCATGCTGGCGGGCAACAACCATTACACCGGGCCCAATGGCCTGGAGGTGTTGCGCCAGGCCATCGTCGACAAGTTTGCCCGGGAAAATGACCTGGTCTATGGCCTGGCCGAAATCTGCGTAGGCAACGGTGCCAAGCAGCTGTTGTTCAATGCCTTTCTGGCCACGCTCGAACCGGGCGACGAGGTGATCACCCCGGCGCCGTACTGGGTGTCGTACACCGACATGGCCATACTCAACGGTGGTGTGCCCAAGGTCATCCCTTGCGGCGCCGAGCAAGGGTTCAAGCTCAAGCCCGAGCAGCTGGACGCGGCCATTACCCCGCGCACGCGCTGGGTGATGCTCAACTCGCCGAACAACCCGAGCGGGGCGATCTTCACCCGTGAAGAGTTCGCGGCGTTGGGCCAGGTGCTGGAGCGCCACCCGAACGTGCTGATCATCTCCGACGAAATCTACGAGCACATCGTGCTGGGCGATCAGCCGTTCGTGTCGTTCGTCACTGCTTGCCCGCAACTGCGCGAGCGCACCTTGCTGATCAACGGCGTGTCCAAGGCCTATGCCATGACTGGCTACCGCCTGGGTTACGCCGCCGGGCCGAAAGACCTGGTCGTGGCCATGAACAAGACCCAGTCACAAACCACCACCTGCCCGTCGAGCATTTCGCAGCTGGCCGCCGTGGCGGCGTTGAACGGGCCGCAGGACTTCGTGCGGGAGGCCAACCGTGAATACCAGGCGCGTGGCGCGCTGGTGGTGCAAGGGTTGGCGCAGATCCCGGGCTTGCAGCTGCAGATGCCGCAGGGCGCGTTCTATGCGTTCCCCGAGGTCAGTGCCTTCATCGGCAAGCGCACCCCGGATGGCCAGGTCATTGGCAACGATGCCGACCTGTCGGCCTACCTGTTGCGGGTCGGCAAAGTCGCGACCGTGCCGGGTTCGGCGTTTGGCCTGGAGCCCTACATTCGTCTGTCGTTCGCCACGTCGCGGCAGGAACTGGAACAAGCCCTGGGGCAGTTGCGCGACGCGTTCGCGGCGCTGTCCTGAGCCCATCAAGCAATCGAGGTAACACATGAGCAAGCCTTTCAAACGCCTGCTGATCACCGGCGCCGCCGGGCGCCTGGGCAGCGTGCTGCGCAAGCACCTGGCCGCCTTCGCCGACGAGTTGCGCCTGACCGACATCGCCGACATGGGCCAGGCTGCGCCCCATGAGCAGTTGGTGCGCTGCGACCTGGCCAACTTCAACGATGTGCTGCCGCTGACCGAAGGCGTCGATGCCATCGTGCATGCTGGTGGTGTACCGGTGGAGGACACCTTCGAGAAGATCCTCAACGGCAACATCGTCGGCACCTACAACATTTACGAAGCGGCGCGGCGCAACGGTGTGACGCGTGTGGTGTACACCAGCTCCAACCACGCCATCGGCTTCTATGACCGCACCGAGACCATCGATGCCACCGCCGCGCATCGCCCCGACAGCCTGTATGGCGTCAGCAAGTGCTTTGCCGAAGACCTGGGCCGCTACTACTGGGACAAGTTCGCCATCGAGTCGGTCAACCTGCGCATCGGGTCGTCGTTCCCCGAGCCGCTGGACCGGCGCATGCTCGCCACCTGGCTGTCGTTCGACGACTTCGCCCAACTCACCGAGCGCTCGCTGTTGGCGCCACGGGTGGGGCACATGATTGTCTATGGCATGTCGGCCAACCGCGAAAGCCTGTGGGACAACCGCCTGGCCTCATCGATCGGCTATGTGCCCAAGGACAGCGCCGACGACTACCGCGACAAGGTCCTGGCCGAGCACCCGCCACTGCACCCGAATGAACCGGCTGCACGCTACCACGGCGGCAACTTCGCCGGCGCCGGCCATTTCGAAGACCCGAAATAACGCCCACATCAGAAGAGAGCTAATTCCATGGCTTCCACCGCTAAACAACAGAATTACGATGTGGTGATCGTCGGCGGCGCAGTGAACGGCAGCGCCACCGCCTACTTCCTGGCCAACAACCCGGACTTCAAGGGCTCGGTGCTGGTCATCGAGCGCGACTGGACCTACAACAAGTCGGCCACCGCGTTGTCCAGCAGCTCGATCCGTCAGCAGTTTTCCAACCCGATCAACATTGAAATCTCCAGGTTCGGCGCCGAATTCGTGCGCAACTTCCCCGACGTGATGGAAGTGGATGGCGACCGCCCGGACTTGGCCTTCCACGAGAATGGCTACCTGTTCCTTGGCGACGACAAGGGCTATGAAGTGCTGCGCCGCCTGCACGATACCCAGGTGTCCCACGGCGCGGATGTGCACCTGCTCGACCCCGAGCAGCTCCAGCGCAAGTTTCCCTGGGTGAACATCGACAGCCTCGCTGGCGCCAGTTATGGCCAGAGTGGAGAAGGCTGGTTCGACAGCCTTGGCATGCTCAACGGCTTCCGCCGCAAGGCGCGCTCGATGGGTATCGAGTACATCGAGAACGAGGTGGCGGGTATCCAGCGTGAAGGTGACCGCATTACCGGCGTTCAGCTGGCCAGCGGCGAGCGCATCGGCTGCGGCCTGTTGGTGAACTGTGCCGGTACTCGGGGCACCAAGGTCGCGCGCATGGCGGGCCTGGATATTCCGGTCGAGCCACGGCGCCGCTCGCTGTTCGTGTTCGACTGCCGCACCCCGCTGGAAGGCAGCGTGCCGCTGACCATCGACCCGACCGGGGTGTTCTTCCGCCCCGAAGGCAAGTTCTACCTGGGCGGCACCTACCCCAAAAACGACCCGGAAGTGGACTTTGAAGACTTCGACGTGCTGCACGAGGAGTTTGACGAAGAGGTGTGGCCGATTCTTGCCGAGCGTGTGCCCGCGTTCGAGGGCATCAAAGTGGTCAACTACTGGGCCGGGCACTACGACTTCTGCGTGCTCGACCACAACGCCATCGTTGGCCCGCATAACGAAGTGAGCAACTTCCTGTTCTGCAACGGCTTCAGTGGCCATGGCCTGCAACAGGCGCCGGCCATTGGCCGCGGGCTGTCCGAGCTGATCACCTATGGCGGCTACCGCTCACTCGACCTGGGCGCGCTGAGCTACCAGCGGGTGATCGACAACAAGCCGTTCCTGGAAGATTCGGTCATCTGACCGTAGCGCCTGAGGGAGAACAACAATGAGCAACTCCGAAGTGAAGCGCAGTGGTGGCCAGGTACTGGTCGATGCTCTGCGGGTGAATGGTGTCGCGCGTGCGTTCTGTGTACCGGGTGAAAGCTACCTGGCGGTGCTCGATGCACTGCATGACGTGCAAGATGAAATCGACCTCATCGTCTGCCGCCAGGAGGGTGGTGCCGCCTACATGGCCGAGGCCTACGGCAAGTTGACCGGCAAGCCGGGCATCTGCTTCGTCACCCGTGGCCCGGGCGCCACCAACGCCTCGGTGGGCGTGCACACCGCCTTCCAGGACTCCACGCCGATGCTGCTGTTCATCGGCCAGGTGGCCCGCGACCAGATCGAACGCGAAGCCTTCCAGGAAGTGGATTACCGGCGCATGTTCGGCCAGATGGCCAAGTGGGTGGTGCAGATCGACGATGCCGCACGCATTCCCGAGCTGGTCAACCAGGCCTTCCAGCGCGCCATCAGCGGCCGCCCCGGGCCGGTGGTAATCGCCTTGCCGGAAGACATGCTGACAGACTTGGTACAAGTGGCCGATGCCCGCCCGGCCCAGCGTGTCGAAGCTGCCCCGGCGCCGCAGGCGCTTGGCGAACTTCAGGCGCTGCTGGCCAAGGCCGAGCGGCCACTGGTGATTGCCGGTGGCGGTGGCTGGAACGACCAGGCGGTGGCCGACCTGAAGCGCTTCGTGCAGGCGCAGCATTTGCCGCTGGCGGCGTCATTCCGCTGCCAGGACCTGTTCGACAACACCGACCCGCACTATGCCGGCGACCTTGGCCTGGCTGCCGGCCCGGTATTGGTCGATGCGGTGAAGCAATCTGACCTGTTGATCGTGGTAGGCGCACGTCTGGGCGAAATGACCACGGGCGGTTACGCGCTGGTCGACATCCCGACACCGAAACAGGCGCTGGTGCATGTGCATGCCAGCGCCGAAGAAATTGGCCGCGTCTACCAGCCGACCCTGGGCATCAATGCCGGCCCGGCCAGCTTCCTGAACCAGGCCGCCACCTTGCCCGCCGTGCGCCCGGCGGCGTTCACAGACTGGGTCGCCAGCCTGAACAGCGGCTACCGGGGCAACTTCGAAACCCCGCGTTCGCCGGGTGATGTGCAGATGAGCGAAGTGATCGCCTGGCTGAACAAGACCTTGCCGGCCGATAGCATCCTTACCTGCGGTGCCGGTAACTACACCGGCTGGGTACACCGTGGCTACCAGCACCGTGTATTCCGTACGCTGCTCGGGCCTACCAATGGCTCCATGGGGTACGGCGTGCCGGCAGCAGTAGCAGCCAAGTTGACCTACCCGCAGCGCACGGTAGTGGCGTTTGCCGGCGACGGTTGCTTCCTGATGAATGGCCAGGAGCTGGCCACGGCGGCGCACTACGACGCCCGGGTGATCACGGTGGTGGTCAACAACGGCATGTACGGCACCATCCGCATGCACCAGGAGCGTACTTACCCGGGCCGGGTGTCTGGCACCGAACTGCATAACCCGGACTTTGCCGCCCTGGCGCGCGCCTATGGGCTGCACGGTGAAACGGTCACTCGCACTGAGGACTTCGCCGCCGCCTTCGAGCGTTGCCAGGCGTCCGGCAAGCCGGCGCTGATCGAAGTGCAGGTCGACCCTGAAGCCCTGACCCCGCGCATGACCCTCAGCCAGATCCGCGACAAGGCCCTGCAGGCCAAACGCTGATTCACCTCAGGTGGGGCGCGGTCCGGCCCCACCTTTTTCATCCTTCGAACGAGCCAATCGACATGAACCTTGCCGATCGTGATCTGCTGCGTGAAGTTTGCTTTATCGATGGACAATGGCTGGCCGCCGACAGCGGCCAGCGCATTGCCGTGACCAACCCGGCCACAGGCGAAGTGCTCGGCCATGTGCCGCGCATGGGGGCAGATGAGACCCGCCGCGCCATCGCCGCCGCCGAGCGCGCCTTGCCGGCGTGGCGGGCACTGACCGCCAAGGAGCGCGCAGCCCGGCTGCACGCCTGGTTCCGCGAAATCCTTGCCCACCAGGAAGACCTGGCGCGCATCATGACTGCTGAACAAGGCAAGCCATTGGCCGAATCCCGTGGCGAAATTGCCTTTGCCGCGGCTTATGTGGAGTTTTACGCCGAGGAAGGCAAGCGCATCTATGGCGATGTGATCCCTTCACCGAACGGTGACCGGCGCTTGATCGTGACCAAAGAGCCGATCGGCGTCTGCGCGGCCATCACGCCGTGGAACTTCCCGGCAGCGATGATCACGCGCAAGGCGGCGCCGGCCCTGGCGGCGGGCTGCACGCTGGTGCTCAAGCCCGCTTCGCAAACGCCATTCAGTGCGCTGGCGCTGTGCGTGCTGGCCGAGCGTGCCGGCATTCCGGCGGGTGTCCTCAGCGTGGTCACCGGTGACTCGGCGGCCATCGGCGGCGAGCTGACGGCCAGTCCGATGGTGCGCAAGCTGTCGTTCACCGGCTCGACGCCCATCGGCATCCAGTTGTTGCAGCAGTCGGCGGCGACGGTGAAGAAGGTGACCATGGAGTTGGGTGGCAACGCCCCGTTCATCGTGTTCGACGATGCCGACCTGGAAAAGGCGGTGGAAGGTGCGCTGATCGCCAAGTTCCGTAACAGCGGGCAGACCTGCGTGTGCGCCAACCGTTTCTACATCCAGGACGGCATCTACGAGCGTTTCGTGGCGCGGTTTGCCGAACGGGTGGGGGAATTGGTAGTCGGGCAGGGTGATGCGCCTGGCACACAGGTCGGGCCGATGATCGATGGGCGTGCGGCCATTGGTGTTGAGCGGCTGGTGGGCGAGGCTGTGGAGGCCGGAGCGAGGGTGGTGGCGGGTGGGCGCCGGCATGCCTTGGGCGAGGCCTTCTTCGAGCCGACCTTGCTGGCGGATGTCACACCGGACATGCGTGTAGCGCGTGAGGAAATCTTCGGGCCGGTAGCGCCGATCTTCCGCTTCAGCAGCGAGGAGGAGGTGATTGCCCAGGCCAATGACACCGAGTTCGGGCTGGCCTGCTACCTGTATGCCCGGGACGTCGGGCGCATCTGGCGCGTGTCCGAAGCGCTGGAGTACGGCATGGTCGGGGTTAACGTCGGTGTGGTGGCGACCGAGGTGGCGCCGTTTGGTGGGGTGAAGGCGTCGGGCTTGGGCCGGGAAGGCTCGCGTTACGGGATCGAGGACTACCTGGAGCTCAAGTATGTGTGCCTTGGGCTTTGAATCGTGCCTGAGAGGCTGAAGGCGCCTGCGCCGGCCCTTTTGCGGTTTTACCCGCGAAGAGGCCGGCGCAGGCGCTGCAAGCGGGTCGATCAGAAGTCCACGGTGGCCGACAGCTGATACGTCCGTGGTGCCCCCAGTCCCAGGGCCTGGGTCAGTGGTACGCCCCAGTAATCCTTGTCACCCAGGTTGCTGATGTTCGCACGCAAGGTCACCGGCTTGCTGGCGACCTGGGTAGCATAGCGAGCGCCAACGTCAAAGATCGTGTACCCCGGGATCGACAGGCTGTTCTCGGCATTGATGTACTGCTTGGACTGCGATGTAACATTGCCAGTCAGGGTCAGCCCTTCAAGGCCTGGAATGTCCCATTCCATCCCCAGCTTGCCCTGCAGCTTTGGGTACGCAGTGGCGGTCTTGCCGTCATTGGCGCCGCGTTCAGTCTTGGTCAGCTCAGGGTCGACGTAAGCCACCCCGCCCATCAGGCGCACATCGTGCCGCGGCGCCCCGAAGAAGCTCCATTCCACGCCACGGTTACGTTGCTCGCCACCAAATGAAAAGATATCGGTCACCGGGTCCGTGTAGCTGCTTGGGCGTTTGATTTCGTACAGCGCCAGCGTGTGGCTGAAGGTGCCCAGGTCGAGCTTCAGGCCGATTTCCTTCTGTTTGGACTTGTAGGGTGCAAACACGTCGCCGCGGTTTTTTGCGGTAATCGGCGCAATGGCACCTTTGCTCAGGCCCTCGATGTAGTTGGCGTACAGCGATAGCTCGTCAGTCAGCTTGAACAGGATCGCCCCTGCGGGCGTGGTGGCATGGGTGTCGTAGCCGGGCTTGTTGCGGGTGCCCGCTCGGGTGTTATAGCTGTCGGTGACCACCTCCTGACGGCGCACGCCCAGCGTCAGTTGCACCCTGTCCTCCAGCACCGAGAGCGTGTCGGCGATGCCGTAGCTTTTCAGGTCGTTCTCAACGTGCGAGAACAATGGCCAGGCCTCGGGTGCTTTCGGGCCCCAGACCGGGTTGTAGATGTTGGTCGTCCAGCTGGCACCTGCGCCACGGCGGCCAAAGTCCTTTTGCTTGTCACTGTACTGGGTGGCATTGACCGACCACTGGTGGTTGATGCCGAAGGTGTCGAAATGGCCACGCAGGCCCACTTCGGCCGACGTCTTGTGGATTTCCATCTTCAACTGGCCCATATCGGTGGTGAAGTCGCCGGCACTGTTGGTCACCGTGGCTGTCAGTGCACCACTGTAGTGGTAGTCGGTCTTGCTGGTGCCGACCGCACCGTAGGCCAGCAACTGGTCATTCAACTGGTACTCACCGCGCAGGATGGCGCCTTTGTCCTTGGTTTCCACATAGGCCCAGTCGGGGTTGAGCAGCGTGTCGTTGCTGGGCGGCCTGGGTACCGGTACACCCGCGCCCAGGCCCATGCCACGGTTCTGGCCGTTGATGTGGTCATCGGCATCGAACAGGTCAAGCGACAGCTTGGCGCGTTCACCGCGCCAGTCCAGCGCCAGCGACGACAACACGTTGCGCTGGTTCTGATCGTCGATGGCGGTATCACCGTCGCGGTACATACCGTTGAAGCGCACGCCGAACTGGTTGCCCTCGCCGAAACGCCGGCCCACGTCGATATGGCCGCCAAGCTGGGCGTCGGAAGCATAGGTGGCGGTCAGCCGGGTCAGCGGGGTGTCGGCGGCGCGCTTGGGGATGAGGTTGACGATGCCGCCCACCGAGCCGCCTGGCGGCATGCCGTTAAGCAGCGCCGACGGGCCTTTGAGCACTTCGATACGCTCGTACATTTCGGGGGAGGCGCGGTAGTAAGGGGCCATGCCGAACAGCCCATCCACTGTCATGTCGCTGACGCTGGTCTGGAAGCCGCGGATCGAGTAGTTCTCGCTGAACGTGCCCGTCAGGCCGTTGCTGAACACCGACGGGTCGGTGGCGGCGATCACGTCGGTAATGTCCCTGGCCTGCAGGTCCTGGATGTAGGTGTCGGTATAGCTGATGGTGCTGAACGGCGTTTCCATGAAGTCTTTGTTGCCCAGCAGGCCCACGCGACCGCCGGTTGCCACCTGGCCGCCGGCATACACAGGGGGGAGGGCGTCGGCAGCGGTAGCCTGGGCGTCGATCAGTGTGGCTGGCAGCTCCGGTACGGCAGGTGTTTCTTCAGCCGCTTCATGGGTGACAGGCGTTTGGGCGTGTGCGGCTATCGGCGCCAGCGCGCAGCTACCAATAGCCATGCCAATGAGCACCGCTTGTGGCAAAGGGGCGCGCTGAAGTGCAAGGGACGGACCGGTGAACAGGGGACGATTGGACACGCGAGGGCTCCAGAAGGTACAGAGGGCAGGGGGTTTTTTGGTTTTAAAAAGCGAAGACGTAAGGCAAATGAGAATCACGCGCTAACGCAGCGACAGGCGATTGCAAAAGGCATGGCTCAGTCCTGATAGCCCTTGATCACGTCATCGGCGATCAATGCCAGCGAGGTCGGGCTGGCGGCGGTGACGTACCAGGCCTCGGGGTCAACGAACACCACGCGGCCATGCTTCCAGGCGTTGGTCTGGCGCAGCAGCGGGTTGTCCAGCGTGTCAGCCGTCATCAGGGGGCGGTGCTCCATCACGGCAGTGCGGTCCACCACATAGAGAATGTCGGGGTTGGCTTGCTGGATGAACTCGCTGGAAATGGGCTGGCCATGCAGGCCGGTGTCCAGGGTGGTGGTGGCCGGCTTGACGCCCAGGTCGTTGTAGATGAAGCCGTAGCGCGACTGCACGCCGAAGGCACTGAACGCACCGTTGTTATGCAGCACCACCAAGGCCCGCTCCGGGCGGTCGCGGGTGACGTTGCGTGCCAGGGTCAGCCTGGCGTCCAGTTCGTCCGCCTTGCGCCGGGCCAGTTCCTGCTTGCCGAACACCTCGCCAAGGCTTGCCAGGTGCTGCTTGACCACCGCCACATGGCCGGCTTCGCTATCGCGGTAATCCACATCGAAGTGCAGGGTCGGTGCCATCTCGCTCAATTCACCGTAGTGGTTGGCCTGCAGCGAGGTGATCAGGATCAGGTCGGGGTTTGCGGCGTGCACCCGCTCCAGGTTGGGCTGCACGATCGAACCGACATCTGCGGTTTGTGCGGCATCCTTGTAGCGGGCCAGAAAGTGCGGCACGAAATCCTTGGGCATGCCGGCCACAGCCACACCCAGCTGGTCGAGGAAGTCCACTTCGTTCATGTCCAGGGCCACTGCACGTTGAGGTAGCTGGCTGATCACCGTGGCGCCCAGTTTGTGTTGCACGGTCACTGGCGCGTAGTTGCCATGGGCTGCGGTTTTAACCGTTGCCGCCGTGTTTGCCGAAGGCCCGTTGCAGCCTGGCAGGGCGAGGGTGGCGCCGAGCAGCAGCGCCAGTGGCCAGCTGCGGGTGGGGTGATTGCGGTTCATCGCTGTTCTCCGGGTGGGTTGAAGTAGTTGCACAGTCGGCCGCGCGCGCTGTGGCTGATTTCGAAATCCAGCCCGTAAAGCGCGTGCAGCTGTTGCTCGGTCACCACCTGGTCGACGCTGCCGCTGCAATGCACCCGCCCGCCCCGCATGGCGACGATGTGGTCGGAGTAGGCGGCAGCGAAGTTGATGTCGTGCACCACCAGGATCACGGTGCGGCCAAATTCGTCGCACAGCCGGCGCAAGGCGCGCATGATCTGCACGGCGTGGCGCATGTCGAGGTTGTTCAACGGCTCGTCCAGCAGCAGGTAGTCGGTCTGCTGGGCAATGGTCATGGCCAGGAACGCCATCTGCCGCTGGCCGCCGCTGAGCTCATCGAGGTAGGCCTGGCGCAGCGGTTGAAGGGCAAGAAAGGCGATAGCCTGGTCGATCGCTTGTTGGTCTTCCTCGGTGAGCGCGCCGCGGCTGTAAGGAAAGCGGCCGAACGCGACCAGCTCTTCGACGGTCAGGCGCAGGTTGAAATCGACCGCCTGGCGCAGGGTAGCGACGCGCCGGGCGTAGGCGCCGATGGGGATGCTGCCGATGCTTTGCCCGTCCAGCTGGATGTCGCCGCTGCTCGGCTCCAGCAACCGGGCCAGCATCATCAGCAAGGTGGTTTTGCCCGCGCCGTTGGGGCCGATCAGCGAGGTCAGTTGCTGGCGAGGGAAGCATGTGCTCACTCCGCTCAACACGGCTTTGCTGCCGTAGCGCTTGTGCAACTCATGGACAGTAATCATGCGGCTCCCCGGTTACGCACCATCAGGGCGAGGAAGTAGGTGCCACACACCAGGTTCACGAGGATGCCGACGGTGGTCCTGTAGTTGAAGGCATGCTCGACCAGTAACTGGGCGGCAATGAACACGGCAATAGCCACAGCGCTGCCGAGGGCCAGGGTGACCCGGTGGCGGAAGGTGCCGGCCATGGCGTAGGTGATGTTGGCGACGAACACGCCCATGAACGCCGTCGGCCCCAGCAGGCTGGTCGACACCGCGACCAGCGCCGCAATCAGCGCCAGCAACAGGCGCACGTTGCGCCGGTAATCCACGCCCAGCGAAATCGCCTGGTCGCGCCCCAGCGCCAGCACGTCCAGCACCGGCACGGCCTTGGCCAGCAGCACGCACAACCCTGTCACCAGCACACCCGAATACAGCAGCAACTGTGGCGATGCCCGGTTGAACGACGCCTGGGTATAGCCCAGCAGCATCGAGAACTCGCCCGGGCTGACTTTCAGCTGGACGAACTGGGTGAAGGTGGCCATGACCATGGTCAGCACCAGCCCGACCAGCAGCAGGAAGTACACGTTGCTTTTGCCGTCGCGAAACAGCCAGCGGTGCAGGGCCCAGGAGTAGCCGAGCATCAGCAGCACCGAGAGCAGGAAATTGCCACCGCTGCCGAGCATCACCAACCCCTGCACCCCCATGGCCAGCACCAGCAGCGCCTGCAGCAGCAGGTACACCGCTTCGTACCCCATGATCGCCGGGGTCAGGATGCGGTTGCCCGACAGGGTCTGAAAGGCGATGGCGGAACAGGCCACGCACACGCCGCCGATGACCATGGCAGCCAGGCGCACGAGGCGCTTGGGGATGACGTAGTCAAAGTCCAGCCCCGCATTGGCGAACACGAACACCAGGGCCAGGGCGACGACCGCCAGCCACACCAGGTGACGGCCCCTCATCGCTGCCTCCCGAGAATCAGCCCAAGGAAGATAAGCCCGCCCAGGCCGCCCGCTGTCAGGCCTATGGGCACTTCGAACGGGTAGATCAACAGCCGCCCGAGCAAGTCGCACACCAGCAGCAAGGCGGCGCCACCCAGTGCCACCAGGGGCAGGGTGCGGCGCAGGTTGTCGCCATGGCGCAGCGCCACCAGGTTGGGCACCACCAGGCCGACGAAGGGGATGGCGCCGACGGCGATCACGCTGGTCGACACGGTCACCGCCACCAGCAGCAGGCCCAGTGTAACGTTGGCCGAGTAGTTCAGGCCCAGGCTGGTGGCCATGCCTTCGCCCATGCCCAGCACGGTGAAGCGCTGCGCGTACAGGTACGTGAGCAGTACGACCGGCAGGATCAGGTAGAGGATCTCGTAGCGGCCTTGCACCACCTTTGAGAAGTCACCCAGTAACCAGCCCTGCATGCTTTGCAGCAGGTTGAAGCGGTAGGCGTAAAACTCGGCCAGCGCACTCAGCACACCGCCGTACATCAAGCCGATGACCGGCACCAGCACCGCATTGCGGGCACGTATGCGGCGGATGATGGCAACGAACAGCAAGCTGGCGGCAAAGCACACGGCCAGGGCAAACAGCATACGCGACATAGCCCCGGCCGCTGGTGCCAGGCTCAGCGACAGCAGGATGCCCAGGCGAGCGGCGTCCAGCCCGCCGGTGGTGCCGGGTTCGACGAAGCGGTTGCGCACGATCTGCTGCAGGATCACCCCGCACACCGCCAGCCCGACACCCACCAGTATCAATGCTGCCAGGCGCGGCAGACGGCTGGCGGTCAGGGTCAGCCACGTGTCGCCATGCAGGGTGAACAGCTGGGCCCAGGCCAGCTCACGGGCACCAACCGCCAGTGAGGCCACGCACAACAGCAGAAACAGGACCAGCCATGACGCGCGCATCAGTCGTGATCCACCTGCGGCGCGGCGATGCGCCAGCCGCCAGCGGCGTGACGTTGTTCGAGAAAGCGAGCATAGCGCCCGCCACTGGCGCGCAATGCTGCCGGCGTGCCCTGTTCGACAACCTGACCTGCTTCCAGCACCACGATTTGGTCGGCCATGGCCACGGTGCTGAGCTGGTGTGCGATGACCACCAGCGTGCAGCGCCCACGCAGGCTGTGCAGGGTTTGTGCAATCACGGCCTGGTTCTCGGCATCGAGGGCGGCGGTGGCTTCATCCACCAACAGCACCGGCGCTTGCTTGATCAATGCGCGGGCAATGGTCACACGCTGGCGCTCGCCGCCCGACAACCGCACGCCAGCTTCACCCACCGGCGTATCGAGGCCTTCCGGCAGCCGGTCGATAACGTTTGTCAGCCCGGCCACGTGCGCCGCCTGCAACACTTCGGCATTGCTGGCATCGGGTTTGCCGATGCGGATGTTGTCGGCGATGCTGCCCTGGAACAGCCAGGTGTCCTGCAGTACCTGGCTGACAGTGTCGGTCAGGCAGGCGCGAGCCATTTTCCTGACATCCACACCGCCAATCCGTACGCTGCCTTGGGTTGTGTCGAAGAACCGTGCTATCAGCCGCATCAGCGACGTCTTGCCCGAGCCCGAGGCGCCGACAACGGCTGTCATGCTGCCCGCCGGGAGGCTCAGGTTCACGTTCTGCAGCGCAGCCGGCCCGCCGGGGTTGTAGCGCAGGCTTACCCCTTGCAGGTCGATACCACCGTCCACCGGCTGCAGGGGCGAGTCGGGTTCCGGCAAAGGCGTGGCTGCCAGTATCCGCTCGATTTCCTGCAACTGGCCGTGCGCGCCACGCAGGATTTCGACATGGTTGGCCACGTCCTGCAGCGGGTCGATGAAGCGGCACACCATGGCCAGCGCCACAACCACTGCCACGGCATCCTGCAGTTGAGCACCTGCCCGATTGCCGAGCCACAGCCCTGCGGCTACCAGCAGTGCCGCGAACGTTGCCTGCACCGCCCAACTGTTAAGCAGTGCTGACAGCGAAGCACGCATGATCAGGCCCATGCCGCTGCTGCGCTGGCGCTCCAGGCTTTGCGCCAGCAAACGCGTGCCGCCACCACTGCCGTTGAAGGCGCGCAGCACCGACTGGGCCTGGGCGAATTCGACCATGCGCTGGCTGGCTGCGGCGAAGTGCTGGTGAAAGCGCTGGTCCGCGCCACGCCCCAGGCGAGCGCTTAACAGCAACTCCGCCACCAGGGCCGGCAGCGCCAGCAATGCGATCAGCCCCAGCGGCGGGTGCAGGGCGAACAGCGCAAGCACCACCACCAGCGGTGTGACGCAGCCGCTGATCAAGGGGGTGAGGACATGGGCCGGCAACTGTGCAACGGCCATCGTCCCCTGGGTGATCACATGCCCGAGCCGGGCAGTGTTGTCGGGGGTGAACCAGCCCAGTGGCAGTTGTGCCACCTGCGCGCCGATGTGCTGGCGGCCGCCTTGCAGCACCGCCACCGCCAGGCTGATGCCGGCCTGTTCCACCTGGCGCCGCCAGGCCCAGCACAGCGCCATGCCCGCCGCCAGCACGGCCAGCCAGGCATAGGCCGCCTGTAGCTCGTTGTTCAGCAGGTGCACCATGATCGGCGCCAGGGTACAGATGGTCAGGCCACTGAAAACCCCATACACCACGGTCATCAGCAGGTAACGGCGCCAGGCCGGCGCGCTGTCGCCCAGCAGTCGAATGAACGTTTTCAGCATGCTGGCAGCGCCTCTTTCACGGTGTCCTGATAACCGCCCTGCGCCCAGAGCCGGGCGTACAGCCCCTGGCGGGCGAGCAGCTCGCTGTGGCGCCCCTGTTCACGCACGGTGCCTTGGTCGATCACCAGAATCTGGTCGGCGTGCATCACCGTGTCTAGCCGGTGGGCGATGACCAGCAGGGTGCGGCCCCGGGCAAAGCGCGACAGGGCGTCCTGGATTGCCGCCTCGCTTTCGGCGTCGGCGGCGGCAGTGGCTTCGTCCAGCACCAGCACCGGCGGGTCGAGCAGCACGGCGCGGGCAATGCTCAGCCGTTGCTGTTCGCCACCGGACAATTGCGCGTCTTCGCCGACCACCGAGTCATAGCCGCGTGGCAACTGCAGGATGCGTGCGTGAATGTTGGCCAGCCGCGCCGCCGCTTCGATCTGCTCACGGGTAGCATCCGGCCGGCCCAGGGCGATGTTGTCGGCCACGCTGGCGTGGATCAGCCGCACCTCCTGCAGTACGAAGCCGATGCGCCGGTACAGTTCGCGGCTTTCGATCTGCCGCAGGTCCACGCCGCCCAGGGTGATGCGCCCGGTGTCGGGGTCGAAGAAACGCAGCAGCAGGCGTGCAAGCGTTGACTTGCCTGCACCGGAAGGGCCGACGATGGCGGTGGTGGTGCCAGGGGCCAGGGTGAAGTTGACGTCGTTGAGCACAGGGTTGCCCGGCACATAGGCATGGTTCAGTTGCTCCACGCGTACTTCGCAGCCGTTGGGCAGGCTGCCAGCGGCAGGGGCCGGCAGCACGGGCGTATCCAGCAGGGCCTGCACCCGTTGGGCTGCGGCCACTGCACCGTTCAGGTCGTGGGTGATGAAGTGCAACAGCTGCAAAGGTGCGCACAGCCCCGGCGTGACCAGGGCGAAGGGCAGTATCTGTATCGGCTCGATCCATCCCAGCGCCACGAACCCCATCCCGGCCAACAGCACTACGCCCAGCACGGTCACCGGTGCGATCAGCGCATTGGCCCTGGCCATCGCTGCGACCAATGGGCGGGTGAAGCCGGTAAAGGTGTGTGCAAAGTCATCGACCGCGGCACGGTAGCGGTCCTGGGCGTTGCCACGGTCGCCGAACGCCTTCACCAGCGGCATGCCGTTGACGAACTCGACCACTGCAGTGTCGATGCGCGTCATGCCGGTGACCACGTCGCCCATATGCGCTGCACTGGCCTTGATGGCGCGGTGCAAAAACAGGAAGAACGCCGGGAACGGCAGCAGCGCGATCAGGGCAAGGCGCCAGTCCATGGCGAACAGGTAAACCACCGAAATCACCACGGCGCCGACAGCGCGACCCAAGGTGGTGAAGAAGTGCGCGGTCAGGCTGTGCAAGGTACCGATGTCGTCCTGCATCGCCCGTTTCACTTCGCTGGATGCCCGCTCGCTGAACCAGCCCAGTGGCACCTGCATCAGCCGCTGGCCGATCGCTACACGCAGTTGGTGGGTGATGTGGTTGTCGGCCTGGTGCGCCAGCAGTTCGGCTGCGGTGATCAGGGCCATGCCTGTGAACAGGCTGGCAATGCTGGCGGCAATGGCCCAACCAATGGCGCCCGATGTGTTGCCTTCGCTCAAGGCCAGGTGGGCGATGTGCGCAATGCCTGCCAGCGGTACCAGGGCCAGCATCGAACCCGCGGCAGCCAGCACGGTCGCCAGGGCCAGCTGCCCGCGAATGGGGGAGAGCACGCGGCTCAGGGGGCTGCGCGCCTTGCTGTCGACAGAGGCGGTAGCGTCAAGAGGGGGGGATGAGTCAGACATGAAGCGGGCCTGGAAAGCTGAAAATGAATTAGTTGCATGACTATAAACTAATTTGCGAAAACCCGACAAGCCAGCTACAAGACTGTCTGCACAACACCTGGAGGACCTGATGCAACCACCTGAACGCGCACCCGGCCGCGGCCGCCCACGCACCATTACCCGTGAACGCATTGCGGACGTCAGCGTCACCATAGGGCTGCCCAACCTCACCTTCGTTGGCGTGGCGGCCGCGCTGGGGGTGAGCCACATGGCGTTGTACAAGCATGTGGCGAACATCGAAGCGCTCAAGTGCCTGGTGGCCGAGGAAATTTTCCAGCGCTGGCAGATCCCGAAGGCGAGTGGTGATGCGGCTGAAGGCCTGCAGGCCTACCTGACGCGCTTTGCCACGTCTGTACAGGCGTTCGTCAAGGCGCATCCGGGGCTCACGCCGTATGTGATCCGCAGGCTGGCGGCTACGGAAGCGATGATCGACAAGATCAACGACCACCAGGCGCACATCGCCCAGGCCTATGACCTGAGCCTGGAGCAGGCGCGCTGGTTGCTGTCCACCGTGGCATTCCATGGCTTTGCGGTGGCCGATACCGTGTACACGGTGTCGGGGCGCGAGCCGCTTCTGGAGGCCGACCGGGAGGGGGAGGAGTCGGAGATGGAGGTGGAGTTGCTCGAAGGCATGCAGGCGTTGATTGTCGGCGCACTGGTGATGCTGGAGCAGCGGGCGTCTACCTGACGGGATTGTGACCTGCCACGTTAATTTTTTCTGCCAACCCGGCAGAACCCCCAGCCGCACTCTACACTCCTGCCAAGATGGGCCAGGGCTATTGGCCACCATTCGGCCCATCTCGCTGCCTGCGAATGGCTTCGGCCCGCATGATCGTCCTGGCTGCTCCCTCAATTTGCCTCACATGGAGTACCTGGGATGGGCTGCGTGTCGACGGGTCGTGATACCGGTAGGACCGGGCGTGGCATTTCACTGCAATGGCTGGTGGCGCTGGCCATCGTGCTGGGCATGCTGTTGCTGGGTGCCGCCCTGGCCTGGCAGGGCTATCGCGGTATCCGCCAGACCTTGGTAGCCGCCGCCGGCGATACAGCCCAGCAGGTGGGCAAGACCATCGACGAGCGCGCCCGGCGCCTGATCGACCCGGTGCAAAGCAGCATCCGCCTGCTGGCCCACAACCCTGCTGCGCATACCCAGGCGCAGCGCCTGGAAAGGCTGCCGCAACTGGTCGAAACCCTGAATGCCAACCGCATGCTCAGTGCCGCCTACATGGGCTACCCCAGCGGCGATTTCCTGTTGGTGCGCCGGCTGCGTGACCCGCAGTTGCTGCAGCGCTTCGCCGCGCCGCCGGGCACGGCGTTTCTGGTGCAGCGTGTCAGCCGTGGCGAGGGCGGGGTGGTGCAGGGCGAGTGGCGCTACTACGACCAGGCGTTGAACCTGTTGCAGGCCAAAGCCAAACCCGAATACCGCTACGATCCGCGCACACGCCCGTGGTTCGCCGAAGCCAGTGCGCAGCCCGCCACTGTGCTGACGCCGCCGTACGTGTTCTTCACTACCCGCGAAATCGGCCTGACCCTGGCGCAGCGCAGCGTTGACGGAGAAACGGTGATCGGCATGGATGTTTCGGTCAACGACCTGGCCAGCGAAACCCAGGGCTTGCGCATCACCCCCGGCACCGAAATTGCCGTGCTCGACGACCAGGGCAATGTTGTGGCCTACCCGGACTTGCAGCGGGTGATCGTGCATGAAGGGCAGGGCGTGCGCCTGTCGCGCATCAGCGAGCTGAACATTGCAAGCCTGCAGCACCTGTACGCTGACCTGCCGTCAGGCACGCAGGCACAGCCTTATCAGGTGGACGGCCAGACCTGGTATGGCATGCGCATTCCGCTGACCAGCCTGGCCGGGCAGGATCTGCAGGTGTTGATTGCCGTGCCAGGCCATGAACTGCTGGCCGGTGCGCGCCAGGTGTTGTTCGAGCAGTTGCTCTGGACCTTGGCGTTGATGGCCGTGCTGCTGGTGCTTGGCGGTGTGCTCGGCCGGCGTATCGTCCGCCCGCTGAAGGTGCTGGCTGAACAGGTGCAGGGCTTGGCCAGCTTTGATTTCAGCCGCGAAGTGGGGGTGAAATCGCAGGTGTCCGAAGTACGAGAGCTGAGCCATGTATTGAGCCGCATGGCCGGCACCATTCGCGGTTTCCAGGCCATTACCCTCACGCTCAGCCGCGAGCGCGACCTGGCGCGTATGCTCGACGGCGTCCTGGCTCACCTGGTGCACGCTGCCGGGGTCGAGGCCGGTGTGGTGTATTTGTTCGACGCCGAGCACGCGCTGCTGCGCCTGGCCGCCGCCTGCCGGGGTGAGCAGTACCCCGGCGAGCTTGCCGTGGATGAGGGCGCCCGGTGCACGCTGGCCGCAGCGGTGACGCAGGCCCTCGGCCTGGACGAGCGCAGCCAGGCCGTGGTGCTGAAAGACCGTAGCCAGGCGCTGCTGGGCATTCTGGTGCTGCAACTGGATGAAGCGCAGGCGCGCGACCAGCTGGGCCAACCGTTCCGGCAATTTGTCGAAGAGCTATCTGGTGTGGCGGCAGTGGCCATCGAGACACGCCAGCTGGCCGAAGCCCAGCAACGCCTGATGGATGCCATGATCAAGCTGCTGGCCGACGCCATCGATGCCAAAAGCCCCTACACCGGCGGCCACTGCGAGCGTGTGCCGCAACTGGCGCAGATGCTGCTGGACCAGGTGGTGGCCGCCGACAGCGGCCCCTATGCCAGCTTCAGCATGACTGAAGCCGAACGCTACGAATTTCGCGTAGCGGCCTGGCTGCACGACTGCGGCAAGGTCACCAGCCCGGAGTACGTGGTGGACAAGGCGACCAAGCTGGAGACCCTGTACAACCGTATCCATGAAGTACGCATGCGGTTTGAAGTGCTGTGGCGTGATGCCGAACTGGCCTACTGGCAAGGTTTGGCCAGCGGCGCCGACCCGCAGGTGCTGCAAGCCACGCTAGCCCGCAGCCAGGCCCGGCTGCAGGATGACTTCGCCTTTGTCGCCCAGGCCAACATCGGCGGCGAGTTCATGCAGGATGCCGATATCGAACGCCTGCAACAGATCAGCCAGCAGCGCTGGCGGCGCCACTTCGACAACCGCCTGGGCATCTCCCGCGATGAGGCTCAGCGCTATTCCGGCGTGCCGCAACCCGTGCTGCCGGTAGACGAACCGCTGCTGGCCGACCGCCCCGAGCATCGTGTGCCCTGGGGCGAGCGCACGCCCCCGGTGACCAAGGGCGACCCGTGCAACCGATGGGGCTTCGACATGCGCCTGCCAGCCCACGCCAGCAACCACGGCGAGCTGTATAACCTGTCGATCCGGCGCGGCACGCTGAATGACGAGGAGCGCTTCAAGATCAACGAGCACATCGTGCAAACCATCATCATGCTCAGCTCGCTGCCGTTTCCGCGTCAGATGAGACGCGTACCGGCCATCGCCGGCAACCACCACGAGAAACTGGATGGCAGCGGCTACCCACGCCGGCTGGGTGAGCATGACCTGGGCATTGCCGAGCGGGTAATGGCCATTGCCGACATATTTGAAGCACTGACGGCGGCCGACCGGCCTTACAAACCGCCGAAGACGTTGTCCGAATCGGTGAAGATCCTGGTGTTCATGGCCCGTGACCGGCACATCGACGGGCAACTGCTGGAGTTGTTCCTCAGCAGCGGGGTGTACCGCCAGTATGCCGAGCAGTTCCTGCGTGCCGAGCAGATCGACGAGGTGGATGTGCCGTACTGGCTGGCGCAGATGCGCTGCCCGGCCTGAGTACTAGCGCGAACCCAGGCGCTTGTACAAGGTGGTACGGGAGATACCCAGCGCCTTGGCGGCGGCACTGACATTGCCCTCATGGGCCAGCAAAGCGCGCTCGATCACATCGTGGGTGGCGTCTGAAAGCGAGCGCGGCGGCGCGACCGGCTGGCCTTGCAGGTCTTCTGGCAGGTGCTGCACGCCTATGCTGGGCTCACCCGCGGCCAGCACACCGACCAGCCGCGCCACGTTCTCCAGTTGCCGCAGGTTGCCCGGCCAGTGGTACGCCAGCAGCCGGCGCCTGGCCTCGGCCTGCAGCGGCGCAAAGCCCGGACGCTGGAAGAAGGCTTCGATCAGTTGCTGTTTATCCAGGCGCTGCTCCAGACCGGGCAGGCTGACACGCAGGCCGTCCAGGCGGTAGAACAGGTCTTCGCGAAAACCACCGTTGGCTACCAGCGCGCCAAGGTCTTTGTGTGTGGCTGCGACAATGTGTGCGTTGAAGGGCGCTGCCGTGGTGCTGCCAATGCGGGTGACCTGCCGTTCCTGCAGTGCCCGCAGCAACCGGCTTTGCAGGGCCAGCGGCATGTCGCCAATTTCGTCGAGCAGCAGGATCCCGTCCCCGGCCGACTCCAGCAGGCCCATGGCACCACCTTTGCGGGCGCCAGTGAAGCTGCCTTCGGTATAGCCGAACAGCTCGGCTTCGATCAGGCTTTCGGGCAGGGCCGCGCAGTTGATCGCAACGAACGGGGCCTGAGGACAGCAGTGGGCATGCAGGGCTTTGGCGAACACTTCCTTGCCGCAACCGGTTGGCCCGGTGATCAGCACCGGCAAGTGACCGGTCACGGCCTTGCAGGCATCTTCGAAGCGGGCATTTACCCGCCGATCGCTGCCCAGCGGCGTGTGGCTGGGCCGAAGTGGCCGAGTCTTGGCCGCAGGTTGTGCCAACAGCCGACCATACAGGCGCGAGCCATCGGCCAGGGCCAGCAACTGCGGCGAACCGTCGAGGCCGTTGTGGCCGGGGCGGTCAAACAGGTGCTCCAGGGTCAGCCCCTCAGGGCGGTAGTCGGGCACCCCCAGCAATTGTTGCGCGGCGCGGTTGGCCGCGTACACCGTGCCATCGTCTTGCACGGCCAGCAGCGCCTGCAGCGGCGAGCCAAGCAGCCTGGGGTCGTGTTGCAGTTCCAGGATGCGGCAGCCCGGCAACGCGTGGAAAAAGTTGTTCTCGGTGGCCAGCGCCGCATGCTTGAGGCGTTCGAGCATGGTCCCGGCATTACGGGTGCCGATACCGGTCAGGTCCAGCGCCCCCAGCAGCTCGCCATTCACCCCGCGCAGCGGCACGCTGACGCAGAAAAACCGGGCAAACTCCTGCAGGTAATGCTGGTTGCCGGCCACGATGGCCGGCAGGCCGTCCATCAGCGTACAGGCCGGGGCAGTGGTGCCGACGTCCACCTCGCTGACCCTGCGCCCGGCGTGCAGGGCCGACAGCGGGCTGTCGATGCCGCCCGGCTTGCGCGTTTGCACAATACGGTTTTCCGGGTTGACGCAAAACAGCATCCAGTGGGAGTCGCCAATCAGCTCCCACAAGCGCTCCAGCTCGGGCTGCACGCAGGCGGCCAGCTGGGTGTCTGCGTCGGTCAGTGCCTGCACATCCAGCTGCCCGCGCGCCAGGCGTGGCTGCCAGGGGCTGAGCCCGGCAGCCCTGGAGCGCTCCCACGAGCGCTCGATAGGCTCGGGCAGTAGCCCGGTGGGCAGTGGCAAACCGTCGGCAAACTGCTGGCGGGCGCTGTGCAGCTGGAGTTGTAGGCGATCCATGGGTACACCTTGTGAGGGTTGACGGCACGCTACTGACTGCGCACGTTGCGCCGCTGCCAGCAGCGCGTCAAGGCTGGCGGGCCAATCAGAACAGCAACAGCGCTCGCAGGTTGACCCCGGTGTCTTCCTGGAAACCGCCGATCACGCGGGTGTCGTGGGTCAGCTGGCCGCCCAGTTGTACGGTCTTGCCGACCATCTGCTGGAACTCCAGGCGCACTTGCTGCACTTCGGTCTTCTGCCCGGTGTAGTCGCCTGACAGGTGCTGCTTGCCACCCTCGCTGGCTGAGAAGCCCAGGGCCAGGCGCTGGGCCGGGTTGAAGTCATAGCGCAGGTTGGTCTGCAGCTGGTAGGTCGGGTCCTGGCGCAAGGTCTGGCTGCCGCTGCCGGCCTTGTCATTGCTGCCGTAGAACACGGCATCGGCATACCACTCCATCGACCAGCGGCCCCACAGCGGCTCCACCCAGCCCAGTTGCAAGTCGCCTTTCCAGCGGTTTTCGCCTAGGTTCACACCCGCGTCGCGGTCATACTGCCCCCATGGCAGGTACAGCAGCGGGGTGATGCCGAAGTAGCGGCCACTGGCACCCACGCCCGGCTGGTTCACCAGCCAGAACGTGGCGCCGATGATCGGGTCGGCCATGCCGCTGTTGCTGCCCAGCGGCTGCCCGCCCACCTTCACGTCGTAGACATGGCCGAAGGGCAGGAGTATTTGCGGGTCTACCGTGATGCCGCCGATTTCGGTGAAGTGAATCAGGCGCAGGATGCTGATGTTGGAGCGCAGGCGGGTGTTGTGTGTGGCGTCGGGCGCGCCGTCGCCGTTGAAGCGGTCGGCGCGGCTGAACTGCTGGTACCAGGCGGCGACGTTGGTGCCCGGCGGCAGCGCGGTGTAGTCACCGGCATTCACATCAACGGCCAAGGCTTTGGCCGAAACCAGCGCGCAGGCCAGCGCGCCCCAGGCAAGGCTGGAGAGTCGTGTCATGTCAGGGTTTCCCTTGTTCTTGTTATGGGGTGAGGGCAGCGCGTGGCTGCCCCCTGAGTGCTTATTTCTGGATGCGGATGATCGGCTTGAGGGTCAGGCCTTTTTCGCTGTCCTCGGCGGCCTGGTTGATCTGCTCGAAGTCGTAGAAGCGCACCAGCTTGTCGAAGGCGAAGCGGCCTTGCAGCTACAGGTTGACCAGCTCGGGGATGAACTTCTTCGGCACGCTGTCACCCTCGACGATGCCGCGGATGACCTTGCCGCCCAGCAACAGGTCGTTGACGTCGAATTGCGCGGTGGTGCCCAGCGGCGGCGCGCCCACCACCCCCAGCGCGCCCCGGCTGCCAAGGGCATCCACGGCCTGGCGCAGCACTTCCGGGCGCCCGGTGGACTCCAGGGCAAATTGCACGCCGCCGCCGGTGATTTCACGAATGGCGGCGACCGGGTCGGCCTCGCGGCTGTTGACCACATGGGTGGCGCCCAACTCCAGCGCCAGGGCCAGGCGCGAAGGCACCACGTCGACCGCGATGATGGTGGCGGCGCCTGCCACTTGTGCGGCCAGCACGGCCGAAAGGCCTACCGCACCGCCGCCGAATGCGGCAAAGGCGCTGCCGGGGGTGACTTTCAGCGAATTGATCACCGCACCTGCACCGGTCTGGATGCCGCAGCCCAGTGGGCCGAGCAGCTCGATGGGGGCTTCCTTGGGCACGCGTACGGTGTTGTTCTCACGCCCCAGTGCGTAGGTGGCGAACGACGACTGGGCGAAGAAGTGGTCATTCAGGGCGTGGCCCTGTTCGTCCTGCAGGGCATGCTCGCCTTCGGGGCTGGCGCCACTGAAGTTGCGCCCGAAAAAGTCATGGCAGTAGGCCGCCTGGCCGGCGTCGCAGGCCAGGCAGTGGCCGCAGTAGCCATAGGTCATCACCACATGGTCGCCCACGGCCAGGTTCTGCACCAGCGGGCCAACCGCCTCGACGATGCCCGAGCCCTCGTGGCCGAGTACCGCTGGCAGCGGCACGGGGTAATACTGATCGCGCACGATCATGTCGGTGTGGCACATGCCTGTGGCCACGATGCGTACCAGCACCTCGTCACCTTGCGGTGTACGAATGCGTGCCTGCTCCAGCACGAAGGGGGCGCCTTTGCCACGGGTAACGGCAGCCTGAATGGGGCGCAAAAGAGAGGTTGTCATTGTTATTGTTCTCCGGGGTTACAGGGGGTAGACAGGTGCTTCGCCCTTGAGGGTCAGCCATTGCCATTGGGTGAACTCTTCCCAGTTGGCGGCGCCACCGATGCTGGTGCCATTGCCGGATGCACCGACGCCGCCGAAGGGGTTGATGACCTCGTCGTTGACGGTCTGGTCGTTGATGTGCAGCAGCCCGGTACGCAGTTGCTCGCCCAGGCGCAGGGCACGGCCAGTGTCGCGCGACAAAATGGCAGCGCTCAGGCCGTAGTCGGTGTCGTTGGCCAGGTCCACCGCCTGCGCGTCAGTGTCGAACGGCACCACCACGGCCACGGGGCCGAAGATCTCTTCATGAAACGCCGGGTTGTCACGTTGAACGTTGCTGAGCACGGTCGGCTGGAAGAACAGCCCGTCTGCCGAACCACCGGTTGCCAGCGTCGCACCGGCAGCGTGTGCGGCCTCGACGATACGCAAGGCGTTGTCGCGCTGGGCGGCGTTGATCAGCGGGCCCAGGTGAACCTGGCCACTGGCCGGGTCACCCACGGTCAGGCTGCGCGCCTTGGCCACCAGGCGTTCGACGAAGGCGTCATAAATGCCGCGTTGCACCAGCACCCGGCCGGTCGACATGCAGATCTGCCCTTGGTGCAGGTACACCCCCCAGGTAGCGTTGGCGATGGCCAGGTCCAGGTCGGCATCGTCGAGGATGATCAGCGAGTTCTTGCCGCCGAGTTCCAGCGAGACCTTTTTCAGGTGGCGGCCGGCAGCCTCGCCAACCTTGCGGCCGGCTGCGGTAGAGCCGGTGAACTGGATCATTGCCACGCTGGGTGACGCGGTAAGTGCAGCACCGGCTTCTGCGCCGCCCGGCAGCACATGCAACACGCCCGCCGGCAAACCGGCCAGCTCGAAAATGCGGGCAATGACATGGCCGCCACACACAGCGGTGCGCGGGTCGGGTTTGAGCACGACCGCATTGCCCGTGGCCAGTGCCGGAGCAACCGCGCGCATGGCCAGGTACAGCGGGAAATTGAA
Source organism: Pseudomonas sp. LLC-1 (assembly GCF_002992185.1). Classification (NCBI taxonomy): domain Bacteria; kingdom Pseudomonadati; phylum Pseudomonadota; class Gammaproteobacteria; order Pseudomonadales; family Pseudomonadaceae; genus Pseudomonas; species Pseudomonas sp. LLC-1. The sequence goes on from NZ_LUVY01000022.1 coordinate 164,540, forward strand.
CGGCGAAATCACCCCGATCACACCCAACGGACGGCGCCGGGCGATGCTCAGGCGGCCGGCGCTGGACGGCAGTACTTCGCCCTGGCTGCGCGAGGGCAGGGCACAGGCTTCGTGCAGCGACTTGAGGGTGATGGACGCTTCAAAGCCGGCCTTGGCCTGAGTGGAGCCGCTTTCACGGACGATCCAGTCGGCGATTTCGGCCTGGTACTGCTCGGCGATGGCGGCGGCCTTGCGCAGGACTTTGGCTCGTTCATCGTAGGGCAGGGCATACCAGCTGCGCTGGGCCGTGGCGGCCACGCGGGCACTTTGCTCTACCTGCCTGGCCCCGGCGTTGGCCAGGGTACCCAGTGCCTGGCCATTGCCGGGTGAGGTGATTGCGGTAGCGGGCAGTTCGCCGGGTACCCAGGTACCGGTGAACAGCCGCTCATTCCAGAGTTCGTTGGGCAGTAAGGTATTCACGCAAAGCATCCTGTGTGTTGTTGTGTTCACGGATGCTTGTTGCAGGGGGCATGCCAACGCGTTGGACGTGCAAACTACCGGGCGCCGGTGCGCTGTACTGTTCACACGCTGAACAATGGCCAGTTTTCGTGATGTTCAGTTTCTGGACACTGTCAGGCCATTTCAGCCCAGCTCACTCATACGCCTGCACCCCGGCAATGTGCCGTCCGGCCACATAGCCAAAGGTCAGCGCTGGCCCCAGGTTGATGCCGCCCGACGGGTACCAGCCACCAAACACGCTGGCCATGTCGGTACCCGCCGCATAAAGGCCTGCGATGGGTTGCCCGGCTTCATCCAGCACCCGGGCACTGCCGTCGGTGCGCAACCCGGCAAAGGTACCAAAGCAGCCGGGCTGCACCTTCACCGCATAGAACGGCCCGTGCTCGATGGGCGCCACGCACGGGTTGGGGCCCTTGTGCTGCGGGTCGCCCTGTTTGCGGTTGAACGGCGTGGAACCACGGCCAAATGCCGGGTCCTGGCCATTTCGTGCATGTTTGTTGAAGTCGCTGACCGTGGCACGCAACCCGGCCGGCTCAATGCCACAGGCTTCCGCCAGCGCTTCAAGCGTGACACCCCGCTTGAGATAACCGCTGCGCACATGCGGCCACACCGGCAGCGGTGCCGGGCGGGCATGGCCCAGGCCAAACCGGCGCAAGAAGCGATGATCGCACACCAGCCACGAGCACACTTCTTCACCCTGCGGCACTGCCGCGACCATGGCCGACACATAGTCGTAATAGCCATGCGCTTCATTGACAAAGCGCTTGCCGTTGGCCAGCACGCCGATGATGCCCGGCTTGCCGCGCTCGATGATGTGCGGGAAGTGGCCGATGCTGCCATCGCGGTGCGGCACGCGCGACACCGGCGCCCAGGCCACCGGCGATTTCAGGTTGGTGGCCACCACGCCGCCGGCCGCCTCGCCAAGGCGCAGCCCGTCACCGGAACACCCCTGTGGCGGCAGGGCCAGGTTGTCGTGGCCGCTGGCATCGCGCGGGAACAGCTGCTGGCGCCGGGCGCTGTCGTTGGGGAAGCCACCTGCTGCAAGCACCACGGCCTTGGCGCGTATCTGTCGCTCGCCCTGCGGTGTGGCCACCCGAGCCCCGCACACCCGGCCATCTTCGATCAGCAGGCCTTTGGCCGGCGCCGATTCCTGCAGGTGCACACCCAGGTCCTGTGCCGATTTGGCCAGCCGCGCCACCAGTGCCACGCCGTTGACCAGGTGCATCGCCCGACCATACCGCGCCAGGTGATACAGGTGGCGGCCAAATCGCTTGCATACGTGCAGCAGTGCCTTGGGCGAACGGGTCATGTTGAGGAAGGCCGCCAGGTCGGCACCGGCCATGATCGGCATGCCCATGAACGAGGTTTCGCGCAGGGTCTTGCGCAGGCGTGGCAGCAAGGCACCCACCTCGCGGGCATCATAAGGCGCGGCGATCACCTGGTGCCCGCCCTGGGCTGCGCCCGGTGTGTCGCCATGCATGTCCGGGATGCCGTTGCCATCGGCAAACTGCAACGCCGTATGCTTCTCGAAAAACGCTACCATGTGCGGGCAAGCCTCAAGGAAGGCATCGACGCGCTCGGCGTTGTAGTGCGTCCCCAGTTCATGGCGCAGGTAAGTTCGCGGCTGCTCGATGTCCTCCACGATGCCGGCCCGCTGTGCCAGCGGGTTACGTGGCACCCACGCCCAGCCGCCGGACCAGGCGGTGGCACCGCCAAACACGGGCTCCTTCTCTACCACGATCACCCTCTGCCCATGCCAGGCCGCCGTCACGGCCGCAGCCAACCCGGCGGCGCCGGAGCCTATGACCAGTACATCGTATTCGGTATCCAGAGCAGCTGAGGGCATCGCGGCGTTCCTGTATTGTTATTAGAACAAGGTTCCATATTTTTATCGGCAGCACCTTTACCCGCAAGGGCATGGCAGCCTGGGTAGGCAACAACTGGGCGATAACCGGACACTTCAGCGCGACTTCGCTGTGGCCGCTATCGCTCATATGGAATCATCTTCTAGAATCCGCAAAAAAATCAGGGACCTGTAGTCATGGCTGGTAGTCAGATCGAACGCGCCTTCAGTCTTGTAGAAACCCTTACCGGCGAACCCCTGGGGCTGCCGTTGCAAACCCTGGCCGAGCGCCTGGACATTCCCAAAAGCGCCGCCCACCGCATGCTCACCGAGCTGGTGCGGCTGGGCTACGTGCGGCAGAACCGTGACAACAGCCGCTACCAACTGTCGGCCAAGCTGGTGGCGCTGGGATTCCGTTACCTGTCGAGCAACGGTGCCGACATCATTCAGCCTATTCTCGACCGCCTGGCCCAGGACAGCGGTGAGCTGGTGCGCCTTGGCGTGATCGACGGTGCCCGCCAGACCTGGATCGCCAAGTCTCAGGGCGCCCGTTCCGGGCTGCGCTACGACCCGGACATGGGCCGCGATGCGCCGCTGTTCTACACCGCGTCCGGGCATGCCTGGCTGGCCAGCCTGGACGATGAGCACGCGCTGCAGATGGTGTTGCGCCAAGGTATTGCCGACCCTGCACAGTTCGGCCCCAACGCACCGTGCTCCACCGACGAGCTGCTCGCCTACCTGCACCGTGCCCGCGAGCGTGGTTATGCCTGGGTCGAGGAAACCTCGGCCATCGGCACCTCGGCCCTGGCTGCCGTGGTGCGCCGCCCGCACACTGACGAGGTGATCGGCGTATTGAGCATTGCCGGGCCCAGTGCACGGATGGCGCAAAGCCGCCTGGCAGAGCTGGCGCCGCTACTGCTGGCTGCTGCACAAGAGCTGTCGGCGGCCAGCCGGGCAAGCGAATTGTTTGCCTGACACGCATTTCCGGTCGATTACCGAACAGCTTGTCCTGCGGGTTCTTCTGAAAAGCTGAACTTGGTTCTAAATTGTGCTGTATGAATTGTGGAATCGAATTCCACAATTCATACAACAACAATGACAAGAGGACAGGCTGTTGAACGCACCCCTTCGTATTGCCTTGATCGGCGCCGGCATCATGGGCCGCCAGCACTACCAGCACTTGCGCAATGTGCCACACGCCCAGCTGTGTGCGGTGGCCGACCCCGGCCCGCAGGCCGAGGCTTTTGCCGCCGAATGCGGCGTGCCCTGTTTTGCCGACCACCGGCAGATGCTGGAGCGCGCACGCCCCGAGGCAGTAATCGTTGCCAACCCGAACAACCTGCATGTGGCGACCGCCCTGGATTGCGTCGAAGCCGGCGTGCCGGTGCTGGTCGAAAAACCGGTGGGCGTGCACCTGGATGAGGTTCGCGCATTGGTAGAAGCATCGCGCCGTTGTGGCGTACCCGTATTGGTCGGCCATCACCGGCGGCACAACCCGCTGATCGCCAAGGCGCACCAGGTGATTGCCGACGGCAAGCTGGGCCGGTTGATCAATGTCACCGCGCTGTGGCAGCTGCAAAAACCCGACAGCTATTTCGAAACCCCATGGCGCCGCGAACCGGGCGCCGGCTTCCTGCTGACCAACCTGATCCACGACCTCGACCTGCTGCGCCATCTGTGCGGCGAGGTGGTACAGGTGCAGGCATTCACCCGTAACGATGTACGTGGGTTTGCCAACGAAGACAGCGCTGCGGTACTGCTGCAGTTCGCCAACGGCGCGCTGGGTAGCCTGACCGGCTCCGACGCGGTGGCGGCGCCGTGGAGCTGGGAGCTGGACGCTGGCGAAAGCCCGGTGTATCCGCGTCAGGATGGCCAGCCGTGCTACCTGCTGGCCGGCACCCAAGGGGCGCTGAGCATTCCCCAGCTCAAGCGCTGGCACTACGCCGAAGCGGGCTCGGGCTGGCACACGCCGCTGCTTCAAAGTGAGGAGAGCATTCCCGCCGGCGAGGCCTTGACCCTGCAGTTGCAGCACTTCGTGCGGGTTGCCCGGGGCGAACAGGCACCGCTGATCGATGCCGCCGACGGTGGCCGCACGCTGGCGCTGATCGAAGCGATCCGCCAGGCGGCGGAAACGGGCCGGGCCTGTGCGCCCGAGCACATCGCCTGACGCAACCTCTACTCTTTTGGTGACGATAAATGACTGACCGTATTTTCTCCCTTGCCGCCCTGACGGTACTCGAACTGTCCCCGCCAGAGATGGTCGAGGCGGCAGCCCGTGCCGGATACAGCCACGTTGGCCTGCGCCTGGTGCCCGCCACCGAGCAGGAGCAGCACTTCCCGCTGGTGGCTGATGCCGAGTTGCGCCGGCAGACGCAGGCGCGCCTGCGTGACACCGGCATCAAGGTGCTCGACCTGGAAATCCTGCGCCTGAAGCCGGAGACCTGTGTGGCTGATTTCGAACCGATTCTTGCGGTGGGCGCCGAATTGGGTGGCACTGAACTGCTGGTGGCAGGCAACGACCCCGATGAAGCACGCCTGACCGAGCGTTTTGCTGCCCTGTGTGAGCTGGCCGCGGGCTATGGCATTCACCCGCACCTGGAATTCATGCCCTGGACCGACGTACGTGACCTGCGCCAGGCCATGCGGGTGGTAGCCAACGCCGACCGCGCCAACGGCTGTGTGCTGGTGGACGCGTTCCATTTCAACCGCTCCCGGTCTTCACTGGGTGACCTGGCGCAACTGGCGCCGCAGCGCATGCGCTATGCCCAGCTGTGCGACGTTGCCGGCCCGGTACCGTCCGATATGGATGAGATCCTGCGCCAGGCACGTAACGAGCGACGCTTCCCGGGCGAGGGTGATGCCGACCTTGCAGGCTTGCTGCGCGCCTTGCCGTCGAACGTACCGCTAAGCCTGGAAATTCCCACGCGGCAGTTGCTGGAACAAGGCATCAGCGGCGAACAGCGCGCACGCATGGCGCTGGAGAAGGCCAAGGCTGTGTTGGCCACAGTCTGACTTCGAACAGGCAGCGCGCTCACACCGACGGCGCGCTGTCATGGCCTGATCACAAGGCCAAAAAAAGGGCCCGCAAGGGCCCCGTAGAGGAAAGTGGCTAGCGCACTCAGGCGCTTTCGACCTTGCGCGGTGCCATGAAGTACATCCACACCAGCGCCAGGAAGTACATGGCCGGAATCATGGTAAACAGCACGGCATAGTTGTTGTGGGTAGCGGTCAGCACGCTACCGACGATCTGCGTCATGAACATTCCGCCAATTGCCGCACACATGCTGCCAAAGCCGAACACCGTGCTCACCAGGTGCTTTGGCGTGTAGTCCATCACCAGGCTCCAGATATTCGCCGTCCACGCCTGGTGCGCGCCCACCGCCAGCGAGATGGCCGCCACCGCGACCCACAGGTCACTGGCGTTGGCGGCAAAGATGACGCTGAGCATGGTGCAGGCAAAGATCAACATGGATACCAGCCGCGCGGTGGTGGCACGCACGCCGCGTCCGATCAGCCACGACGACAGAATGCCGCCGCCGATGCTGCCAAAGTCCGCCGTCAGCCAGATGATGATCAGCGGGATACCCATCTGGGTCACGTTGATGCCCAGGCTGTACTGCTGGTTAAGAAACGGCGGCAGCCAATACAGGTAAAACCAGAACACCGGCGCGGTAATCGCATAGGCCACCGCAAAAGCCCAGGTCCCGCGCAGGCGCAGGATGCGGCTGAACGGCACGCGGGTCGGCTCGGGCTCGTCATCCTGCTGGATGTACTGCACCTCGCTCTGGCGTACGCTGGGGTGGTCTTCAGGGTTGTAGTACTTCAGCAGCCACAGCACCACCCACACCAGGCCCAGGCTGCCCATGGCGATGAAAGCGGCTTGCCAGCCCCACACGGCCAGAATCAGCGGTAGCAGGGCCGGGGTAACCATGGCGCCGACGTTGGTGCCGGCGTTGAACAGCCCGGTGGCAATCGCCCGCTCACCCGCGGGGAACCACAGCCGTACAGTCTTGACGCAGGCCGGGTAGTTGGCGGCCTCGGTCAGGCCCAGGATAAAGCGGCAGACCATGAAGCCGGCGGCCGAGGTCGCCAGGCCATGAGCACCGGTGGCCAGGCTCCACAGCAGCACGGCGAAGAAGAAGGCGCGTTTTACCCCCACCTTGTCGATCAGTCGGCCCTGCAGCAGAAAGCCGATCGCGTAGCCGACCTGGAACCAGAAGTTGATGTTGGCGTAGTCCATCGCCGTCCAGCTCATTTCCTTGGCCAGCACGGGTTGCATGATGCCGAGCGCGGCACGGTCGATGTAGTTCAGGGTGGTGGCGAAGAACACCAGGGCAAGCATGCCCCAACGGGTTTTGCCGACGCCGAACGCGCCGCGAAGCTTGTCGGCGATCGAACCCGGGTGCATCCGGGGTGCGGCGGGGGTGATCTTGGAGTGGTTCATAAACGGCTCGTTTCTTGAAATTGTATTCAGCTGCGGTACGACAGGTACGTGGCCGGTTCCCAGGCAGGGGGGCACGCAAGGCCGGTGCATGGTGCGCAGTGAAGATGGCAGCGTCAATTCACGAGACGGGCTACTGTTCGGTTATCGAACGGTTGCGAGGTGCAAAAGAGACTGGCTAACGTGCTGATAGTCGTTGTCAGTCTATGAGCCAACCCGGGTCACCCTCGACTAGCGTGCCTCCATGGCTGGTGGTGTCCCCCTCCCTTGCTGCGGGCTGGCCCTCGATGATCGTGCAAGCTGCGCCCGTTTCGATGACGGCGCCACAACTGATGCGGTCGCCCACACGCGCCACGGCTCTGCCATCCACGAAGGTTGCGCTTGCACCGGTTTGCACCGTGCCTTCGCCATGGATCGGGCAGCTGTGGCGATGGCCTACCAATACGATGGGTCTCATTTGCGCTTCCTTTTGTTGAGTTTAGCAGGGGCTTCTTCGAAGGCAGCAGGGGGCGGTGGCGCTGCTCGAACGTTGAACAGGCGGCAGATGCCGTACCAGCAAATGGCGACGGTGAGGTTGTAGGGAAACAGTACGGCCCAGAAGGGCAGTTGCCAGTTTTTCTTACCCTGCATTTCACCGGGCTCGCCGGTTCGCCAGGGGGCGTAGTGGCGCCAGGCTTCAGCCGGGGTCAGGCAGATGGCATGCAGGGGCTTGTGCCACCAGTTGGGTTCGCCGGGTGGGGGGAGTTTGTCGGGGCCGTGTGCCATGAAGTGGCGCAGGTATTCCCAGACTTCGGCGACGTGCCTGACGCCAGGCTCGGTGGGTTCGTTGCTGTCGACCCAGAGGCAGTCTTTTTGGTGGAGGCTGCCGTCTGCTCGGCGCGGGGCGAAGGCGAGGGCGTAGCTGGTGCTGAAGGATGAGCCACCGTATTCGGTGCGTTTGAAAAGGCCACCGCCGGTGTTGCTCCACTCAAAGACGAATACCTTGCGCAAGCGTTGATAGTAGATTTTTTGGGTTGAACGGTTGAGGCAAATGGTTGATAAACCCTTTATAAAGAAAATTCGATAAACCAAAAATGGCGTGAATACGAAGGGCGTTATTAAAAGCAAGAACATAAATATAATGTCTCTGTTGTATATGTCTGAGATGCGGGGTATTAGATAAGGGTAAGTGCCTATTAGTAGTGAAATTGTCATTGCGCAATATAATTTCCCCATAAACACGGAGTCTGTTACCCATGGGTTTCGCAGGCATAAGGTGTTCTCGGATACGCTTGCCAATTGCCCTCCAATTGCAGGTTTGTGGCCGGAGTCTGACGTTGAGTTGAATATCCAGATGGTTGCCACGATTAGCGCTCCAGACGAAAAATTGAAAGAATCTCATTGTCTTCGTCCAGCCCTTGGTTGGCACTGTAAGTTAGATGCAGTGAGACATGATTTTGGTTAACCAGTGTGTTCTCGAAATGCAGAACCAAACCAGCGCTTACGATGTGGCTGGTCGGGGTGATAGGGAATACGTCCATTCCTTGGTCGTCACGGAGGGTACTCAAGCTTCCTGACCATTCGCTTACCCCCAGCACGAAGCCAGGCAGCAGCACTGTGAACTCAACGGTTGGTTGAGGTGTGGCTACTTCATTGTGTGTAATGGCTGTCCAGTTTGGCGGAGACCAGTGATCGTTCTGATGCCATCGGGTGTCGACTTTAGTTATGCCGAGTGACAGGGCCTGCTCGGCGGACAGTAGTTTGGGTCCGTAATGGTCATTGTGCCAGGCTTTGAGTTCGGCTTTTAGCGAGGCGAAAGCAGGAAGTTTCTGCTCATAGTCCAAGGTAATGTCAGAGCGTACCTCTCCATCATTGACTCGATTGCCGAAAACACTACGTGCTGCCCACAGCTCAATTGCGCTATGAAGGCGCTCATGTGCCTTGGCGTGCAGGTACAGGCCTCCTGCAATGATGGCTACGCCTACGAGGACCAGAGCAGCTGCGGCCCATCCGGCAAAAGGTACTACCGACGTAGCGCCTGCGACTGCAAGTCCGGCTTCGAGGGTGACAGCAGAGCCGATGGCCATGGTTAATCCGCCAGCAATTGTATATCTGCCTGCCGTAGAGTCACCGTTATCGGACTGGCGCAATCCCTTGGACCAGTCCGATACGACACCAAATGCTATTGCCGGATAACCAACCAAGCGCGCAAACAGATTGCTGCTTAGAAACTTGATAATTCCGTTGCCAAACGCCATCCCCGGTGCTGTCGAACTTAATCTCAGCATCACGGCCTTCTGCGTCGCCCTTACGCTGACCAGCGTCGCCGCTGCTGCACCGATCACCCCGAAAATCGACGAAGCAAAACCCAAGGTGTATTCCGGAGCATTGCTCTTTTGCAGGCTGTTGTAGGCCGTCTGGAGCGATAGGATGTTGTACCACAGCATCCCCGCGTTCAAACCACCGCCTCCGCCCGAGGTGAGCATTCCGAGAAAGTTGGGTTTCACCCGTGCAGTGGTGGTCAGTTCGATCGAGATCGTCCGGCTCCCCGAAATGCGCAGCTGTTTCATCTCTTCAACCTGCGCCATGCCATTCTTCAGGTACTTCTCCACCTCCTGGCTGAACGGATTGTTCTTGATGGCCTGCTCGGTGATCCGGTAACGCGCTGCCAACAACCCCAGCGCTTTCTCGGCATTCGCTTCACGCGCCGCCAACAACACCTGCTGGCGCAGGCCATGGCTGGCATCCCAGCGGGTTTGCCCGCGCAGGCGTTTGAGCACCACGGTATTGACCGACTGGGCGGTAAGGTCGGTGATGTTGGCCATGGCCGGGAAGCGACCGGCCAGCCCCTCGATCACATTGTCGATGGCGCCGAACAGGCTGCCGATCGAATCGGCCTTGTCCTTGAACGGGTTGAACGGCGCCAGGGCGGTGTACAGCGGGCTGTCGTCCCGGTCCAGCCACTGCTCCAGGCGTTTGAAACGCCGATCCTGATCTTCGGCGCCCGGCGTCGGTTGGCCCATCGGGTGAATCAGCAGCGCCAGGGAGATTTCCAGGCCTCGGGCGGACACGATTTCGTCGCGGTCGTAGCAGGCCAGGGCGGCGGCCAGGCTGTAGGGGTTGTCGATATGCTCGGGCTCGGCCGTCGCCAGCCAGGCGTCATGGTCGTTGCTGGCGTGCAAGGCCTGGTTGCGCAGGGCGGCCATCCGGCGTCCCAGCTCGTCGCGTTCGGCGAGGAAGCGCCGGTATTTGTCCAGATCGAGGCGCTGCGCCAGGCGT